>JBDHXU010000014.1:0-50255 GCA_039810905.1 Cyclobacteriaceae bacterium
GCAAACTTGCCAATTTTTTTTACTTTTGAGACGCGTTTGATTCAGATTCGTTGCGGAAGAAATGAATACACTGTCAAAACCATTGTTAGAAGAAGAGGTTGCCCTTCTGACTGAAGAAATTGACGTCAGGGACCTGGTTGTATTCAATGATGATGTGAATACGTTTGAGCACGTCATCAATACACTGATTCGCATCTGCAAGCACACACCAGAACAGGCAGAGCAGTGCACCTTGCTCATACACTACAAGGGAAAGTGCACGGTGAAGACAGGATTATTTGAAGAGCTTAGGCCCATGAAAGATGGAATCTGCGAAGCTGGTATCGATGCCAAAATTCTTTAGGACGCACTAATTACGGTGGAATACCCCTCCAAACTTATTGAGGACGCTGTCAACGAAGTGGCTAAACTTCCCGGAATAGGAAAGAAGACGGCGCTTCGACTGGTGTTGCACCTGATTAAAGAAAGTGAGGATAAGACTCAGATGCTTACAGCGGCATTGACCCGGCTAAGAGCCAACATTCGTTTTTGCAAGACCTGCCATAATATTTCAGACGCGGAAGAATGCGTCATCTGCAAGAGCCCCCGCCGCGACAAATCTGTTGTTTGTGTTGTCGAAGAGACCAAGGATGTAATGGCCATTGAGAACACCGAACAGTACACAGGAGTCTATCATGTACTGGGCGGAATAATTTCTCCTGTCCAGGGCATAGGCCCATCTGATCTTCATATTGATGAATTGGTGGAGCGCATAACTAAGCCGGCTCCTGGCAGTGAGGTGAAGGAGATCATTCTGGCCCTGAGCCCAACACTGGAGGGAGACACCACTGCATTTTATCTCCATCGCAAACTGAAAGATTTGGGTGTAAAAATCACATCCATTGCCAGGGGTATTCCAATGGGGGGAGACCTGGAATATGCGGATGAAATAACGCTTGGACGAAGCATAACCGGCAGGGTACTGTTCAGCTGACGAGGATTTCATCCTGTTCCAACTTAGCTTATTAATTCCGTTCTTTGCCGCAGAACGAATCAAGCTCAAATCATGAATCACCTTTCCCATCGGCTCGAGTCGATTGAAGAATCTGCAACTCTTGCAATGGCCGCCAAAGCGCGGGAATACAAATCAAAAGGCATCGACGTAATAAATCTGAGCCTGGGAGAACCCGATTTCAGAACACCTTCTTATATCTGTGATGCCGCCAAGAAGGCAATTGACGATGGAAAGTACTTCGCTTATCCTCCTGTTTCTGGTTACCAGGATCTGAGGGAAGCCATTGCTGCCAAATACCATCGTGACAATCATGTCCCCTATAAAGCAGAGAACATTGTGGTATCCAACGGTGCCAAGCAGTCCATTGCCAATGTCATCTTCGCGCTGCTGAACCCCGGCGACGAGGTAATCGTTTTTTCTCCCTACTGGGTGAGCTATGATGCTATTGTGTGTTTGGCAGAAGGCGTCCCGGTTTTTGTCAATGGTTCTATCGAGAATGACTTCAAGGTAACGGCTGCCGAACTTGAGCGTGCCATTACGCATAAGACCCGGGCTATTTTGTTTTCTTCGCCCTGCAATCCAACAGGATCCGTTTTCACGAGAAAAGAACTTGAGGCTATTGCAGCCGTAGTATTGAAGCACCCACACCTTCTGGTCATTGCCGACGAGATCTACGAGCATATTAATTTCATAGGCGATCAAACCAGTATCGCGTCGCTTCCAGGGATGTTCGATCGTACAATTACCGTCAATGGTTTTGCAAAAGGATATGCCATGACGGGCTGGAGAGTCGGGTATATTGCCGCGCCAAAATGGATTGCAGACGGGGCGAGCAAAATGCAAGGTCAGCTCACATCAGCCAATTGTTCAATTGCCCAGCGGGCAGCCCTTGCTGCCATTACCGGGGAGGCTGGTCCTACGAAGGCGATGGTGGAGGAGTACAGGAAACGGCGGGAGGTAGTCCACCAGCTTTTGAAAGACATTCCAGGTGTGAAGGCGAACTATCCACAGGGAGCATTTTACTTCTTCCCTGATGTGAGTTATTATTTTGGAAAGTCAGACGGAACCAGGACAATACAGAATGGAGATGATTTGTGTTTGTACTTGCTGGACAAGGCGCATGTTTCCCTGGTACCGGGCGGAGCTTTCGGTGATCCGAATTGTCTGCGCCTTTCCTATGCGGCTTCCGAGAAGGACCTAAGAGAAGCGCTGAAAAGAGTACGTGAGGTTCTTACAAGCCTGAAATAGAAAGCCAATGCGTTGCAATGCATGACTGGAGTGAAATATTTTCCCGTTTCAGAAAACTGAACATCCTCATCATCGGAGATGTGATGGTGGACGCCTATATCTGGGGCGCAGTGGATCGTATTTCCCCGGAGGCGCCAGTACCGGTGATTCACGTCCGCAACCGCGACTACCGTTTGGGAGGGGCGGCCAATGTGGCGCTTAATGTTCAATCGCTTGGCGCCAATCCAATTTTGGTTTGCCTTGCCGGGGATGATGACTATGGCCAAAGACTGATGAACCTGATGGGAGACAAGGGTCTTTCAAGAGAGGGTGTGGTAGTGACCCGTCAGCGCCCGACAACTATCAAGGCACGTGTAATTGCTGCACACCAGCACGTAGTCCGCATTGACGATGAATCGGATCATGTTGCAACGCCCCGTGAGGAACAGGAGCTTTTGTTGAGAATCGAGAAGCTACTTCCTTCCTGTGATGCGGTGATTTTCGAAGATTATGATAAAGGAGTGATTACCTCGGGTCTTATCAGCAAAGCGGTGACCATGGCCAATGAGCGTGGCATCCCAACGGTTGTTGATCCCAAGAAGAGGAATTTTCTTCATTATAATAACGTGACTCTTTTCAAACCGAATTTGAAGGAGTTGAGGGAAGGGTTGAAGATTGATGTGGATGCCAGGGAGTATCAATCCGTAGATCAGGCAGTGACGGCACTGAAAAGCAAATTGAAGGCATCAGGAGTTATGCTCACATTATCTGAGTTTGGTATATACATTGATTACAAGGACAGGAAGCTTCGGATTCCCGCCCATAAAAGGGAGATAGCGGATGTTTCAGGCGCAGGCGATACGGTAGTCAGTATTGCGGCGCTCTGTGTTGCGCTCCAACTACCACCGGATGCCATAGCCGCACTCTCCAACCTGGGCGGCGGCCTGGTTTGTCAGCACGTCGGTGTGATTCCGATAAACAGAGACGAGTTGCTTGAAGAAGCCAAAGTTTTGAATTAGTCTAAAGAAGCCCTCCTGCTTCCTGCCATTTAGTCCTGAAAAATGCAATAACAATCAGTGAAATGATCGACGTGATTGCATTTATCGCAAATCATATTCAGCAGGCATTATTGATTGTGGCTATGCGGGCGTTGCCAATGGAACAGTTCGCCTGAAACATAAAATCCGCAATTGTACAGCTTGAAGTCGGAGTGGTTCGCAATAATCCATCCTGCGATTAAATACTTCTTTCGGTAAATCGTTCAGGTACTTCCTAGTTTCTGCGCAATGGTACTTAACCGTTAAGGTGACGAATAGGGCATGAGCACTTTAGAGTCATGTACCGCACGCCTGCGCTCAACTTTGATCTGTCAACGGAACGATGTGTTCCACAAAGATCAAGGGTATGAAAAAAGGAATTGTATTCGCAGGCATCAGCTTTCTGGCATCAACCATGATGGCGCAAAATCAGGAGAGGTATCTAAGGGTCGGTGTTGGCCATGCGGTCTGCATCGGACCGGCTGCGATGAGGGTTGAATCAAAAGTGCAAACCAGCGATGTATTGCGAACCGATTATCGCGCTGTTCCTGCCAGCTATGGTACGGGATGGACTGTATCTGCTGCCACGACCAAGATGCTAAGCCTAAATTTCGGGTTTGACTTGAAGGCGGACATTCAGTCGGGTAGAAGAGTGGAATACTGGACATTACCGAGTATAGTTGCCTTTCTTAGACCAATGGATAATAATATGTACTACTCTGAAGGATTTGCAGCCACCAGGTCAGGTTCGATCATGTTTTCGCCATGTGTATTTTTGAAGTTTAACTCCAGGCAATTGATGAAGCCCTACATCCGGGCAGGGCTTGTCGGTGGAATTGCGTGGGTTGATAGTTGGTCAAATGAGCTTAACCGGCCAGACTATTTTCAATCGACAGGCACAGCAAACATCACTACAAGAGAACATGATTATGGTTATTTACTGGGCATAACCACCGGAGCTGGTCTTGAGTATCGTTGTTTCAGAAATGTTGACCTTTTTGCTGAACTCGACTTTTACAGGTCGTGCTATTTGCCCTCAGGCCGACGTCTCAGTGAATTGGAAATAAGTGGTCAAGGACTCGGCGCAGAAAAAACGAAAAGATTTGACCAACCTATGGTAGCGCAATATTTAAGTGACCATGGGGCAGCTACTGTCAGCCTGCAGATAGGAATGAGGTTCAGGTTAGGCCATTAAAGATCACCGAATTCTCGATGCCGTTCTTGTTATTTCTTCCTCGATCCTGTTGAAAAATTTGAGCCTTTCTTTTTCGCCGACAACGCTGATGAGGACAGACTTATCCATAATCCGGCTAAGGTGACGATCTGTTAGCTGGCAAAAATCTTCCTGCGTGGTGCTCATGATCTTGAAGGTATGCGTGGTTATGATGCACACTCTTTGGTCACCCAATTTAAAGGAAATGGAGTTGTCTCCGCTGATCACCTGGTTCAAATACACATCAAATTTCCCGAGAGGTTCTTCGCTGCCGTATATCATCTTCTTTCCAGTAGCTGCTTGTTTTTTCAGATGCTGATTCATAGTCTGGCATTCATCCAGAAGTCTCCGAGGCTCGGAAGGATCGGCAAATAAACCGCAATCATAAGCGTATTCGATTTGCCTTAACGTGACAACCAGTGTTTCTTCGGTGATTAATTCGATGCTTTCGATGTGGGCATACTTTTCATAAATCTTTCTTCCAAGGGCTAGAAACTCACGTCCTATCTCTTCCGGTTTGTACTTACTTGTACCAAAGGCATTACGGTCAAAGAACTTGTTCCAGAAGAACATTTTGAATGCTGCGAGTCCGGGAAATTGAAAGTAATGAAATATGGGAAGGTCCTTTGCGTTAAAGATGAGGCTCTTTTGCGATTCAGTTGAATGCGCAAACATCTCCAGGTAGGTGATGATGGACTGCAACCAGCGCCCAAGCGACTCTTCAATCTGGTCTTCTTTGATGCACTGAAAGCTCACCATGTTGTTGACAGACGCCAACATGCTGTCCAATGACAATCCGAATTTTCTGGCCAGTATGCCTACTTCGTCCAACGACAAAATCGTTTCTCCCCGGATTCGCCGGTAGGCGCTGTCACGGCTGATGTTGAGCAGTTCTGCCATCTCATCGGCAAGCGAAAGGTGGGAGGGCAGTTTTTTCTTCATCTGGTCAAGAAATAACTGCTGAATGCCTTCGGTAGCAACCATGGGTAGGTGGGTTGGTTATCGAATTTACAAAAGCGCGGATTGATTTCCGAGATGTCTCGTAATAGCAACTCAAAGTGCTTCCCTGAAATCAGTTAATCGGAACAATAATCTCGAGGCTTCTGACTTAATTGTGCTCGAATTGCTTTTCAAGTGGCCCCTCCAGTTCCAGGTCCGCAACGATCTTCTTGTCAAGCGGACTTTCCTTGATGGTATTGTAATCTTCCCAGAATTTCTTGTTGTAAGGCTGGTCCTGATATTGCAGTCCGTATCGCCTCATCTTTTCAGTAATACCAATCCTCTCCTCCGGGTCGGGAAAGATTTTATTGACCAGCAGGTGCTGTTCCAGTTCGGTGTCAAACTTGAGTTTGCCGGTCGTGTTATCGTACCAGTTGATCTTGGAATAGACATTCATGTAGTTCAGATACAGTTTACCTCCATACTCCTTGTAGTCGATCACCTTCCGTAGTCCTACGAACTTGCTGTGAAGGCCCCGCTTCTTGTTAATCATTTGAGGATTGTTGTTGCTGTACTCAAGATGCAGAATGCCGAAATTCTTTTTATCCACGAACAGACTTAAGTCGAAATCTTCATGAAGGGTCACTACAAACACTTCATGGTTGGCATAGTAACTGTCCTTTTCCCTTCTAAGGCTGTTAAAAAAAACCTCTTCGTCTGGGAATTGCCTGTAACGGATATTATTGTGAAGCAACACCTCTTCAAGAAGGTTGTCCTCATCAAAATAGGTGGTGAACTTGCTGGTATAACCCAGGCTGCGTCTTACTTCCAGAAGGCGTACCCGTTCTCTTAGTTTAAATTTATTTCTCGGCGTTTTATAATCTTCATCATAAATCTTGACTGCTGCTTCCAGCAGGGAAACGTAGGTACCTCCCACTTTCTTGAGGTCCCTGTAAAACGCGTCAAGCAAGAAGGGCTTCTGGGGGCAATTTTCCTCAACCCGGCTCAGGGCAATGCGGACAATGTCACCGCCCCGAAGGGTATCGCTGACCACAAGGGTCTGCAAAATGGTTGTGGATTTCTTCAGTCTGAGAAGCGTATCGGTCCCGATCAGAACAGAAGCGATCGGGGTTTCCAGGTTATAATACCCGAGCATACTGACCATCAATGTTTCATTTCTGTACTCAGCAGGAAAATGAAAATCAAATTCACCGTCAAGGTTGGCGATCGTCCCTATGGGTCTGCCAATAATTCCGATGGATGCAAAGGGTAGGGCTTCTCCAGTATCACCGTCCACTATGCGGGCAGATAAGGTCAGCATTTGGGCTGACAAATTGCTTGAGAGGCATAGGAATACACACAAAAGCCAAAGACGCATGGTGGGACTATCCGGAACCTAAAGTTAGCAGTTTGAGACCAAGACCATGCATGTAATTCGTCGACTAAAAGGGCGCTTTAGCTCCTTCCATTGCGGTCTGACTGCGGATTCATGTGATTCTCTAATTTTATACTGGAGTTTACATTTTTACGCCAGCGCTCATTCAAGACGGTGAAGTGGTTCGAAAACATACCAGGAATATGGAAAAAGGCTTACTTGTTGATGTGCCTTTGGTATGCGATCAATTTTGCGATCAGTACTTTTTTCGAATGGAAACTGGCCAGGCCTTTCAATTACGTGCTGTGGAATGGCTTCTATTTGTGGGAGGCTCTTTGTGTGCTCATCGTACTCATCTTCCTCTTTTCGCATTGGCTCAACCGGTTTAGTCAGCTGGTACAAATTGTTGGCCACGCGGCAGGCATTGTTACATTCTTCCTCATCATGGGAACGCTGTCGTATTACTTCACGGACTACATGGATGGCATGACCTACTTTGAAAATTGGAAGGAGTTTATGGTGGACTTGCTGAACTGGGATGCATTGCGCTTTTACGATCAGTACATTATTACTGTTGCCGTTTATTACATCATCCGCTATTTCCAGGGTCTTCAGAAGGAGGAAAGAGAAAAGAGTGAACTGGCCTTGAAGAACAAAGAGATGCAAATATCACTGCTCAAGTCTCAGATTAATCCGCACTTTCTGTTCAATACCCTGAACTCCATTTCAACATTGATTAACTCCAGCAAGGATCAGGCACGCAAAGTGATCACCCAGCTGTCCGACATCTTTCGCTATGCATTGGATTCGCATTCTGGCAAAATGGTGAAACTGGCCAGCGAAATCGAATTTATAGAGAACTTTATCCGGATCCAGCAAATACGTTTCGGCGACAGGCTCAGGTTTGAGAAGTATGTGGACGAGACTTGTCTTCAACTAAGCATCCCCCCCATGATTCTTCAACCGTTGGTGGAGAATGCAGTCAAATACGGAATTGGGCCCAAGGTAGATGGTGGTACTATTGTGCTAAGGGTGAAACATCTTGCCGGAGCAGTTTATTTTGAGGTATCTGATGATGGAATGGGGATTAATGCCAAGAAGGTTATGGATGGGAGTTCGAGCGGTGTTGGAATGACCAATACAGATTTGCGACTAAAAAGTTATTATGGCCCAACCGCTGCACTCAAAGTAAAGGCCACCGAATCTGGATTTTCCGTGAGTTTCGCCATTCCGGTCCATGAAGCACTGCATAGAGTTGAACCCCCCCAACGAGCAATAGGAGAAGAGAGGAAATTTCAAAACAACTGATTTATGAATACGACTTGTTTGATTGTAGATGATGAAAAGCTTGCCAGGGAATTGTTGAGAGAGTATATCGAAGGATTCCCGGAATTGCAGGTGGTTGGTGAATGTGACAAGGGAACAGAAGCCGTCGAGAAAATCAACAAGCTTCAACCGGACATCGTATTTCTTGATGTTCAGATGCCAGGCATGAATGGCTTTGATGTGCTGGAAGAAATTGATCATGAACCTTACGTAATTTTTACAACCGCATATGATCAATATGCCATCAAAGCGTTTGAAAAGAATGCGGTGGATTACCTGCTCAAGCCGCTGGATGAAGAGCGCTTCAGAGAGGCAGTCAACCGGGCTCTAAAGCGCAAAAATTCCGAGCAAGGCAATGTTGCTGAGTTGTTGAAGAGCATGAAATCAGAAAGCAGGGGTTTTGAATCTCACATCTTCGTGCAGAAGTCTGAAAAACTCTTCAATCTCCCGGTTGAAGATATCGTATACCTTGAGGCCTCTGGCGACTATACCGTCATCACAACCAAGAACGATCAGTTTGTCAGTTCATCGGGTATAGGAAAGCTGGAAGAAATGATGGACCCCGATACATTTATACGCGTCCACCGCTCCACTATCATTAACCTTAATTACCTGAAGGAGATCGAAAGGCACTTTAACGGAGGCATGATTGTGAAAATGCAAGGCGGTAAGAGTTTTCCGGTAAGTCGTACATACGCCAAGCTGATAAGGAAGAAAGTTGTATAGTCGGTAACTCACCTGCCAGCCCTGGATGGATCAAATTTCAATTTGACCCTCACTTTGCTTTCGAAGGGAACATTGCCTTCTGAAGAAGGTGACCACTTGGGTCCTTCTTTGATAAGGCGGATGGTTTCTTCTTCACATCCAAAACCAGGACCTTTCACCACCGTGAAATCCGTGGGTTGACCTTTCACATTCACGGTAAATTCAATCGTCACTTTGCCACCTATCTTCTGTTTCAAGGCCTCGGGGGGATAACGCATTTCGTCCTGCAGATATTGATTGTATGCCTTCATCCCTCCAATCGGCTGAGCGATATTTGTCATAGGTTCCTGCAATGCTCTGTCATCTGACAGCCCCTGCACAACGGCTTCGCTTATCATGGCATCGTCCTCTTTCATTTGAACATCAATAGTTTCCTTACCTGATGTTTCTACTTCGACCGATTTCAATCCCGGATAAGAAAAGGCCACTGCTGCATTGGGAGCAGTCAGGGGCAATTCGTATTTGCCATGTATGTCGGTAATGGTTTCCCGATTGGTTCCCTTAATCTTGACATTTGCTCCGGGTATGGGTGTTCCTTCTTCAACCGAGGTAACCTTCCCTTTTACGATCAACGAATAGCTGGATTTGGACCTGGCAGATGCAGCAATTTGTTTCTGTTCGGCACCTGCTCCTGTTGAAGTAAGTTCGTCTTTTGTTGTTTTCACTTCCTTCTTTCCCTCTTCAATCGGGGAGATTTCCAGTTGTTCATCCTCTGCCCGCAACTCCGTTGGCCGTTCATCTGCGATTTCCTTTTGAGCATGTTCAATCGCCTCTGCCTTCGCCTTTGTGTCATTTAGCTTGACTTCAGACTTATCATTAGCTTTAGTTTCTCCCGCTGACTTTGGTTGAGAAAGTGCCATCAAACCGGAAGAATCCCTGGCGTGATTGACGGAATCGATATTTTGGGGCCCTGGTCCGGAATTGTCTGCGGCCTTATTATTTGCCAATTGAATCTTGTCTCCGTGATCGCGATTGACGTAATAGAAAAGTATACCGGAGCCCAATAGGATCAGTATCCCTGCAGCAATCCGGAGAGGAGTAAAGATGACTGTCTTGGGTATACCAAGTCTGGATTGCAATTCACTTACATCCTTATGAAATTCGGAGGGCCCAATAGATTCCGCCCCCTCCAGAGCTTCACTCAGGAATGTGTCATCGAGGGCTTTCTTTTCAACCCGGTGGCTTTCTTCCGGAGAAAGTTTTCCACTCAGGTATTTGTCAATATCGTCAGTGGGGTCACCCATTCGATTCCATGCAGATTTTCAAATTTCGCTTCCCATTCTGAATATAACTTTTAACAAGCTTCATCTCAAATCCGGTCTTCATGCAGATGTCCTTGTAACTCTTCTCTTGCAGGAAGAATAACCGAACACATTGCTGTTGCTCCATGATCAGTTTGTCGATGCATCTTTCAAGTTTTTGCAGATTTTCTTCTATGCGACTATCGCCATCAGGATGCATAAATAGTATGTTTTCCATAACCACGGAGTCAATATCTTCCATTATATGACCTCTGGTCGAGCGCAGCTGCATCAGACAGTGGTTACGCGTAAGAGTGTACAGCCAGCTTCGGAAATGAGAGACTTCATGTTTGTGAAGTAGGTTTATTAGTTTCTCATGGATTTGCATAACCGCGTCCTTTGAAGCTTCACGATCCCGAAGGTGTTTAAGACAGACCCCATAAACCAGGGGAGCGTATCGCAAATAGAGATTTCCCAACGCTTCCAGGTCGTTCGATGAACGAAATCTTCGGAGCAAGTCTTCGTCTGATTCTTTTGATGGGTTTTTGCGGAGAAACACTTCTCAAGTTAATTTTTTTGAAGCTCTTATGGAATCGAAATAATCTTCATTGTTGTGCGTAGTCTGAAGGGAAACAAGTCATGAGAGTCAGTGGCAGTCCCTGCCGTGACAGACAGAAACTTTAATTCATATGATGAACCCAGATTAGATATTGACGCTGTAGCTGCATTGAAGAGCTATAGGATAACTGTGTGAAATCGGTTTGCATGACGGTTGTCCGGAGTTTTTTGTCATTATAACTAGAAAGAAGTATTGGTTCTTGTGCAAGTCCAAATGATCATCAAAAAGTGGAACCAATCTGAATTAACTGGTTTCTTTTTATTGAATGAGGCCATCAATCAAGAGAATTTGATCTTTATCTTTGTTCAATGGTCAAGATCAGCGCTGTTATCATTACCTACAACGAAGAGAAAAATATTTCTCGTTGTATTGACTCTGTCCTGGCCATAGCTGATGATATAGTGGTTATAGACTCGTACTCCAAAGACCGAACCAAAGAGATTTGTCTTTCAAAGGGGGTACGTTTTGTTGAGCATCCTTTCCGGTCCCATATAGACCAAAAGAACTTTGCTATCACCCAGGCACGTCATGATTATGTCCTTTCCCTCGATGCTGACGAATATCTTTCACCGGAGCTTACACAATCGATCCTCCGTGTTAAGGAAACCTGGCCAGTGGATGCCTACAGAATGAACCGTCTCTCCAGCTATGGAAACAAGTGGATCAAGCACGGGTCATGGTACCCGGATAAAAAAATAAGGCTGTGGAATAAGAAAGTCGGCGTCTGGGGAGGTGAAAATCCTCACGACAGAATTGTCTTGAAACGGGGTACGGAGGTGGTTCACCTTCAAGGTGACATTCTTCATCGCGCATATAAAGACTCAAGAGAGACTCTGGAAAAAGTGCAGCGGTACTCAGAAATCTTTGCTTTTGAGAATGCGGGTAAGAAGGGGAGTTCCATGCCAAAGATTTTTGCCCATACTGCATTTGCCTTCTTTAAGAGCTATTTTATTAAACGTGGTTTTTTGGACGGTTTCGAGGGCTTGATGGTTGCCAAGGCAGAATCAAACCACGTCTTCTATAAGTATGCCAAACTTTATGAGGTCAACCGCAGACTGCTGCTGGGCAAGCGGATAGTTGTGAGTCGCACGGACAATCTCGGCGATGTGATTTTGACTCTGCCCCTTCTTGGCTATTTGAAAGCGACCATGCCTGAAGTTCGGATTTCCTTCATTGGAAAGAAGTATACATCCGCTCTGATAGATAAATGCATTCATGTTGATCAGTTTCTTGACAGGGAAGAGCTCTTGGCGGATCCAACTTTGCTTGGGGAGGTTCACGCAGATTCCATCCTTTTCATATATCCGGACAGAGAGCTGGCCAGGATGGCAAAAAGGCTTGGTATCCGGAGAAGAGTGGCAACCGGTCACCGTTGGTTTAACTGGTTGTATTGCAACTATCGAATAGATTTTAGTCGCCTGCGGAGCCGCTTACATGAAAGCCAATTGAACTTTAAATTGCTTTCGCCCTTCAAGATGTACTGGGATTTTGATTTAAGGGAAATAGCAAACTTTTACGGTCTTGTGCCTCCTCTTCAGAATCACAATGGATATCTCTCGCCCACCCATTTTAATCTCATACTGCATCCCAAATCAAAGGGCAGCGCAAGAGAGTGGGACGTAAATCATTATTTCGCACTGGCTCAATCTCTCTCTCCTGACAAATACCGAATATTTATAACTGGCCTTGCGGCCGAAGGTGAATTGATTCGCAAAGAGCAGCCAGAACTTTTCAACTTGCCCCATGTAAAAGACATGACAGGCAAATTGAACATGGATGAGCTAATGTCCTTTATCAGTCAGGCTGATGGCCTTGTGGCCTGTAGTACGGGCGTACTTCATCTTGCAGCCGCGCTGGGTAAATTTTCACTTGGTATATACTCTCCAATGAAGCCTATTCACCCTGGACGGTGGATGCCAATTGGCCGCCATGCTGATTACATTGTTCTTAACAAAAATTGTAATGGATGTCGCCAAAGTAAGGTGTGTGCCTGTATTAACGAGATAACGCCTGAACAAGTGCAGGCACGACTCGAATCTTTTGCTAGCGCTGCATTGGGGAAGAAGTATGCCGAGTACTAGAGTACCTCGCGTCATATTTGATGCCTCTTCCCTTCGATACCTTCACACAGGATTGGGCCAGGTTTCATATCACTTTCTTCAGGAATGGTCGTTACTGAATCCTCATGACATGCAATTGTATGCACTGGTTCATCCGCGGCTAAGAAATCTGGTTCCACCAAATATCAATATTGAGCCTGCAAATTATTTGAGAAGGCATGCTCCTCCAGGATTACAGAGATTTCTTTATTTCGGCCGTAACCTGTGGCATATGTCGACGGAGAACACCCGCCTGACAGGTATCCCTCCGGGTGTACCCCTGATTATCACCATCCAAGGACTACACTTTCTGGATGAGATTGAGGGTGAAAAGGCCCAAAAGGAACTCATGAAAGTTCAACAGCTGGTTAATCGCTCGGTTGTCATCACTACAGGTTCGCAATTCACGGCGGATCTTGTAAGATCAAAACTTGATATCGGGGGGAAATCCATTCAGGTCATTCCTTATGGTGTCAAAATCGGAGCCCCGTCGGAAAAGCCTCCATCTTGGGCGCCCACGACTCCGTTTTTGTTTTCTGTTGCCACGTTCTTCGAGCGGAAGAATTTACATGTGCTTATTCCTATGATGAAATACCTGCCTGAATACAAACTCATTCTGGCCGGTGACAGCAACCGAAGCTATGGCAAAAGGATCATTGACCTGATCCGGTCGCAGGAATTGGAGAATCAAATACTATTGCCCGGTGAGATAACAGAGCAGGAGAAATTCTGGCTTTACACAAATGGCGAGGCACTATTATTTCCATCTATTTCTGAAGGCTTCGGAATACCTACCATTGAATCCTTTAATTTTGGTAAACCTGTTTGTAGCAGCCGTTACGGCAGCCTACCAGAAGTAGGTGGTGAATTTGCTACCTATTGGGATAACTTTGAGCCTGAATACATGGCAAATACGGTGAGATCAGCCCTTTCTCAGGATGCCCGGTTGTCAGAAAAGAGAAAGGAATACGCTGCCCAATTCACGTGGTCAAAAATGGTCGAACGATATCATGAACTCTATCGCAGAATTCTCGCTGGTGAACTGCAGGTACCATCAGTGTAATTCCCGGCACACCTACGACACAAAGCGATAGTTTTATTCTCATGAAAGTTTGCGGCTTTACAATTGTCAGAAATGCGATTCAGCTGGACTATCCAGTCATCGAAGCAATCACATCGGTGCTTCCACTATGCGACTTATTTATCGTTGCGGTGGGCAAATCTTCGGATACTACCCTTACAGAAATAGGGAAGATTCATTCGGAAAGGATTCGCATTATAGAAAGCACATGGGATGATCGTTTACGAGAAGGTGGTAAGGTATTGGCGGTTGAAACAGACAAGGCTTTTGCTGCCATCCCACCGGATATGGATTGGTGTTTCTACATTCAGGCAGATGAAGTGTGTCATGAAAAGTATTACCCGGTCATCCAGGCAGCAATGCAGAAATATCTTCCCGACCGAAATGTAGAAGGGCTTCTATTCAACTATGAACATTTCTACGGCTCGTATGACTATATCGGTAGCTCTTGGCGGTGGTATCGGAGGGAGGTTCGTATAATCCGGAATGACAAAAGTATTTTCTCTTACCGGGATGCCCAGGGTTTTCGCAAAAGACCGAATGAGAAGCTAAAAGTTAAACTACTGGATGCCTGTATATACCACTATGGTTGGGTGCGGGATCCCAGGGCAATGCAGCGCAAGCAGGCTGCTTTCAGTCAATTGTATCATGATGACAAATGGATGAGGGAAAACTTTGTTGAAGCTCAGGAATTCGATTACAGTGAGATTGACTCGCTACAACTTTTTGAGGGTACACATCCTCAGGTCATGAAAGATCGGATAGCCAGACTTAACTGGAAATTTACTCATGATATTTCCAGAAACCGACTAACTCTCAGGGAAAGAGCAAAGCGACTGGCAAGTCGGGCTCTGGGTTATCGGGTAGGGGAGTACCGCAATTATCAGCTTATCTGATTTTATTCTGACTGCCGCGATTCTTGCCATTCCATAAAAATGCGTTCATCCTCAAGCAATTTCAGAACAAAGTCACTGGTCTGTCTTTGGTAGAGCCAGTTCAATTCCTTTTTTGCCTTTGAATTGTCTCCGTAAATGATCTGAAGATCCAGTGCTCGCATAAGATTCCTATCCTGTTCAATATGATCGAGCGGATCCAGATTGCAAGCATTAAAAACGAGTTGCACGATTTCTCCCAGCTGAACTGCCGAACCCGAGCAGATAAGATAATCGTCAAGTTTGTCAGCTTGCAACATTCTCCACATGGCCTCCACATAGTCAGGAGCATATCCCCAGTCCCTGGATACCGAGGTGTTGCCTAGAGTCAGTTTATCGGTGGAACCTTTCTGAATTTCAAGCGCTGTCCGCACTATTTTCTTGATTACAAAATGAGGGGGTCTCAGGGCTGATTCGTGATTGAAGAGTATTCCACAGCAGGCTTGTACCCCGTAGGCCTCCCTGTAATTAACAGTAAGCCAGTGAGCAGACGCTTTTGAAATACCGTATGGACTTACCGGGTGGAATAGGAATGATTCCTTGACCGGAAGACGTTGTTCTCCTATGTTTCCAAACATCTCACTGCTTGAAGCTTGATAGAAACGTGTTTGAGGTGAGACTTTTCTTATGCACTCAAGTAAATGGAGTACACTCTTGGTATTAAAATCGAAGGTCAGTTCAGGTTGTGTAAAAGAATAGCCTACGGAACTGATGGCAGCGAGGTTATAGAACTCAGCCGGCATGTATTCTTCAAGAAAGGAAGCCACGGCACTGCTATCGAGAAGATTAAGGTGAACGAATTGGATTTGGTTGCGAATGCCCAAATAGTCTAATCGAAAAAGATCAGACTTTCTGCCGGCCGGGAGAATGCCGACTACCTTGTACCCTTTTTGTAATAACAACTTTCCGAGAAAGGCACCATCCTGTCCTGCAATACCCGAAATAACTGACGTTCTCATGCAATTATGATTCCGTTGCTACAGACACAAAATGCTTCAGTGAGACAGAAACCGGTAACAATATACAACTGCAGGATATTTGTAAGCGTATGGAGCAAATTGGCCCCTTAATCCTGATTCAAAAGGCAAGCGTTGGCCGAAATATTTCTTTCATCATCTGCCCTTTTGGCTAATTTTGGCCCATGGAGGAGGTGGTAAGGCAACATTACGCTGATCACGAAAAGCAGGAGATCTTCGACAAGGAATTCCTGCCTCACATTCATTCCATGTACAATTTTGGCTATCGCCTGACCTTGGACCGTGATGATGCCAAAGACCTGGTGCAGGACACGTATTTCAAGGCCTACCGTTTCATAGAATCATTCCAAAAAGGAACTAACGCAAAGGCCTGGCTGTTCCGCATTTTGAAAAACAGCTTTATCAATGACTATCGAAAGAAAGTCAAGGAACCGAATAAGGTAGACTATCAGGAAGTAGAATCTTATTATAACTCAGATGATGTAGACCGCCAGATTACCCCGGACCTTCGAGTGGAGGCGTTGAGGGACATGATTGGCGACGAAATTTCAAATGCATTGAATGCCCTTGATGTGGACTTTAGAACGGTGATTATTTTGTGCGATTTGGAAGGGTTTAAGTATGAAGAAATGGCAAAAATTCTTGATATACCTATTGGAACGGTAAGAAGTCGCCTTCACCGGGCCAGGCAGTTGCTAAAAGAAAAACTCAGCGAATATGCCAGGTCGATGGGTTACAAAAATACCTAAGCTATGAGCCTACCTAACCCTTTCCCCCTCAACAACGGCAAGAAAGCAACCTGCAGGGAAATGCTGCAGGTCATACTCGATGACGAGGCTTCAACCGAACAACGTGAGTATTTCAAAGCCCACATGGAATTTTGCATGCCATGCTTCAAAGACTATGAACTGAACATCGCGATCAAGCAACTCCTTCAGGCAAAATGCAACAGTGTGGCTCCAGAGGGGTTGAAGGAACAAATCCGAAACAGAATAGCTCAAATTATTTAGGATGGCGGGAAAGGCGCTCATCTTCTCCGCACCTTCTGGTTCGGGGAAGACCACCATCGTTAAACACCTCCTGGCCAATAATTCTGATCTGGGATTTTCCATTTCAGCCTCCACCCGCGACAGAAGGGGCAGAACGGAAGAACATGGCAAGGACTATTATTTCCTCACCCCGGATGAATTCAAAAGGAAGATTGACAACAACGAATTCATTGAATGGGAGGAAGTGTACGCCGGCAACTTCTATGGCACGCTTAAGTCTGAAATTGACCGAATCTGGAGTGAAGGCAAGAACGTTATCTTTGATGTTGACGTTAAGGGTGGGATTAACCTGAAAAGGTATTTCGGGAGTAAGGCACTTGCAATATTTGTAAAGGTTCCATCATTGGAAATCCTGGGAGAACGCTTGAGGCGACGGAGCACGGAGTCGGATGACAGCCTTTCTCGTAGACTATTCAAGGCCAAATTTGAAATGACTTTTCAGGATAAGTTCGATGTGGTTCTTTTGAATGAGGACCTTGAAAAGTCGCTGGTAGAGGCCCAGCGGCTGTATGATGTATTCAAGGAAAGTTGAGTCTCCATCAAATGAGTGTTGCCAGGAAAATTGGGTTGTTCTTCGGTTCCTTCAACCCCATACACATGGGACACATGATCATTGCCAACATTATGGCCGAGCATACGGATCTGGGTCGTGTCTGGTTCATAGTATCTCCTCAAAATCCATTCAAGCCTTCCAAGGGATTGCTTCATGAATTTGACCGCTTTGATATGGTTAAAGCGGCGATAGCTGATAACTATAAGCTGGAAGTTTCAGATGTTGAGTTTCATCTTCCCCGGCCGAGCTACACCATTGACACGCTTACAGTCCTTAAAGAAAGACATCCTCAGCATGAATTTCGTGTGATATTGGGCAGCGATAACCTGAACGGTTTTGAGAGGTGGAAAAACCATGAGCAAATTCTTAATCATTTTGGGCTTTACGTATATCGGCGCCCTGAAAGTGGTGCGGCTGCCGTTTCATCCCATCCCAATGTTCAATTCGTTGAGGCTCCGATGCTTGAAATCTCCGCCACCTACATCCGGCAGTGTATTCGGGATAATAAATCGATTCGTTACCTCGTTCCCGAAGCGGTAGAGCAAATGATCAGAATCAAAAACTTCTATACATAGCATTTCGGCAACTAATCGGCCCATTTCAGCGTCTATGCACATTATGTTTCGGATCTGTGTGCTTCTGCTAGTGGCGTTGCCTGC
The DNA here is from genome assembly GCA_039810905.1 of Cyclobacteriaceae bacterium. Classification (GTDB taxonomy): domain Bacteria; phylum Bacteroidota; class Bacteroidia; order Cytophagales; family Cyclobacteriaceae; genus ELB16-189. The sequence goes on from JBDHXU010000014.1 coordinate 18,087, forward strand.
TGCCGTGATGGCTGCGGGTGTCCGGGGTACCATTAAGGCCGATGACGGAACATTTCTTGCATTTGCGACGATTTATGTCAAACAGACAGGCTCAGGCTCTGTGAGCGACCCTCAGGGTCATTACGAGATTACGCTTGCACCAGGAAGGTATGATTTGATATTTCATTACCTGGGATATGAGACATTGGAGCGCACCATCGAGGTGCAGGACACATGGATTGAATTGTCGGTTACGCTAAAGACTCAAGTAATTCAACTGCAGAGCGTAACTGTGAAGGCGGGTAAGGAGGACCCTGCTTACACGATCATGCGGAAAGCAATTGCCAAGGCCAAATATCACACCCAGCAGTTAGATACCTATACAGCAAAAGTTTACATCAAGGGGAAAGGACAATTGAAGGATTACCCTTGGCTGGCCAAGAAGGCCCTGGAGAAGGAAGGAATTACCAAGGACAGGGTTTTTATTTCGGAATCAGTAAGTGAAATAAAGTATACGCGGCCAAACAAGTTTGAGGAGAAAGTAATAGCGGTCTATACAAACGGCAATACGCGAAACACTTCCCCAAATGCTTATGTCTTTGGCAGCCTCTATGAACCTGAGATTGCTGAAACGATATCTCCGTTATCTCCAAAGTCATTTTCATACTACCGATTTGAATACGAAGGATCCTTCAAGGATCGGAATTATGAGATCAGTAAAATCAGAGTCATCCCAAGATCAAAGGGGGACAATGTCTTTGATGGAACGCTATACATTGTCGAGGACTGGTGGAGCATTCACAGTGCGGATCTGAATGTTACGAAAATGGGCATCAAGTTCCATGTAAAAGGAATTTATAATCCGATTGAAAACAAAGCATGGCTGCCGGTGTCACAGCAATTTTTTGTGGAGGGTAAGGTTTTCGGCTTTGAGTTCGTTGCTGATTATCTGGCGACTGTAAAAGACTACAAGATCACGCTCAATCCGTCGCTGCCACAGGAAATGGAAGTAATCGATGAAACGGTAGCTAAAGAGCAGGCTAAGCAGGTGGAAAAGCAATTCAGCAAAAAGGGTCAGCAGTTGCAGCAACGGCTTGAAGCAGGAAAGGAGGTTACCCGGAAGGAGCTTAATCAGTTGGTGAAGGAGTACGAGAAGTCAGAGCAGAAGCAGGAAAAGGAGCCGGAAGTTATAGAAGACCGCTCATACAAAGTGGACTCGCTGGCCTATAAAAAGGACAGCGCGTTCTGGAAGGAAATAAGACCGGTTCCCCTTTCGAAGGAAGAGGTGAGGGGATATGTGGTCAATGACTCGATTTCGGAGGTGCAACGAAAGAAAGAGGAAGGCGATTCACTCAAGCCGTCCAAGAGCAAGGGCTTTCAGCCTTGGGATTTGCTCACAGGAGATACCTATAAATTGTCGGACACAGAGAATCTCAGAATTCATACTCCATGGGGTGGATTCAATACCGTCGAAGGTTGGCATATAATATACCAAATGAGCTATCTGAAAAGATGGGTGAAACGGGATTCACTTCATCCGGAGAACAGACCAAAAGTCTCTCGCCTGGAAATTACTCCAGTCGGCCGTTATGCCTTCTCAAGGAATACTTATTCCGGAATACTCAAAGTAGAATTCAGAAATCAAAAACGAAGAATTAACCTTGAAGGCGGCCGCTACATTCAGCAGTTCAATTCCGATGAACCAATACATCCGTTGATAAACTCTTTCACAACACTGTTCCTTGAAGACAATCTGATGAAGATTTACGAGCGCGACTATGTGGATTTGAAATGGAGAGAGCAACTGAACGAGAAATTCAGCATCTATTCACAGTGGACCTGGGCGCGACGGAGCGAACTCTTCAACAATACAACCTGGACATTGATTGACAACAGGGAAAAGTCATACACCCCTAATGCTCCCGAGAATATTGAATTGCCAAATACTGGGTTTCTGCCCCACAATGCTTTTACAGGCTTGCTTGGATTTGAAGCAAGGCCATGGCAGAAATACAGGAAACACAATGGAAGAAAATTCAGAGTACCGAACTCCTCCCCGATATTCACAGTAGAATACCGAAGGGGTTTTGCTGCATTAAGCAGCACTGTCGATTTTGAGCAGATAGAAACCGGAGTTAGGCATCAGTTCAAGTTTGGAATAAGGGGTACGCTGGATATAGCAGTTAAGGCAGGTGAATTTCTCCATGCGGGCAATATGTACTTTATGGATTACAAACATTTTCTTGGCAATCAAACCCCGTTTGTCACGACCGATCCCATTGGAAGCTTCCGACTGCTCAATTACTATAACTTCAGCACGCGGGACAGATACCTGACCAGTAATGTTCACTACCACTGGCGCAAACTGCTGATCACGAGAATTCCTAAGGTCCGTATGATGGGTATCACGGAAAACACTTTCCTCAACTACCTTCTCACGCCGCAGTGCAGAAACTACACTGAGCTTGGATACGGACTCGATGGAATCTTTAGGATTTTCAGGCTGGAGCTGGCAACCTCATTTCTGGACGGCCACTATACTGGATTTGGATTTCGCATAGGGATCGCAACTTCAGTGGGTGTGAATGTAGGCAACTAGAAGTAGTGCACCCCGATTGGATCAAAAAGCGCTAGTTTTGCGGAATGGAAGTGTCTGTAGACGATTTTCTTAATCTCCGGAAGAGTCTGCCTATAGTGGATGTACGCTCTGAAGGAGAGTTTGGAAGTGGACACATTGTACATGCGATTAATATCCCATTGCTTAACAATTCAGAACGGGAGAAAGTAGGCACCATATACAAACAGGTGGGTCAAAAAGCTGCTATTCATGAAGGATTTCGACTCGTTGGTCCCCGCCTGATTGAGATCGTGTCTCAGGTAGAGCGTGTGTCGAGTGGAAAGGAACTTTTGGTTCACTGCTGGCGGGGAGGAATGCGATCTTCAAATTTCTCCCAGTTTGCAGGAATGGCAGGTGTAAGAACCTCTGTGCTGAAGGGTGGTTATAAGGCGTATCGGCAGCGTGCACTCGACAGCTTTAGACGCCCCCTGCAGTTGATATTGCTGACAGGTTGTACTGGAAGCGGGAAGAGCGAAGTACTGCGTGAGCTTAGGCGGGCAGGCGAGCAAATTCTTGACCTTGAAGGCCTTGCCAATCACAAGGGCTCCGCATTCGGAGGTCTGTTGATGCCTCCGCAGCCGACGACGGAACAATTTCAGAATGACCTTTTTGAAGAAATACTCAGGCTGAATCCCTTCAGAAGGATTTGGATTGAAGATGAGTCCATTGCTATCGGTAAGATTTTCATTCCTCCTGATTTTTGGCAGCAGATGCTTGTCAGCCCGCTTGTGAAGATGGAAGTTGAGAGGCAGGTTCGCATTGAAAGACTGGTAAGCGAGTATGGTCCAGCCGACAGAGAGGAGTTTCTTTCCATCATGATGAAGATAACCAAGAAATTGGGCGGTCAGAATCTTAACGATGCAAAGGCCAAATTGTTGGAAGGGAAAATGGCAGATGTAATCGACATACTGTTGACCTACTACGATAAGGCTTACCTGGAGAGCATTTCAAGACGACAAGAAAGGATTCATTTTTCCCTAGAATGGAATGGAAAAGAGCCTGCATCCTATGCCCGTGAACTTATCAGGGCGGCCGATCATAACATGGCAGGTATATCTATTGCTAATTCATAATCATGTCCGATATCAAGTTGACACAGTATTCGCACGGAGCAGGTTGCGGATGTAAGATTGCCCCGGCAGTTCTGGACACTATTCTTCACTCTCAGCTACCTAAAGCAAATTTTCCGCAGCTTCTGGTCGGAAATGAGTCAAAGGATGATGCCGCGGTTTATGACCTTGGGGACGGCACCTGCATAGTGAGTACGACCGATTTCTTTATGCCCATCGTTGATGATCCATATACTTTTGGGGCGATCGCATCTGTAAATGCCATCAGTGACATCTATGCTATGGGCGGAGAGCCTGTGATGGCGATTGCAATTTTGGGTTGGCCAATCAACAAACTCTCTCCGTCAGTTGCCCAGGCAGTCCTGGAAGGAAGTCGTGCTGTGTGTGCCCAGGCAGGAATTCCCCTGGCCGGAGGTCACAGCATAGATTGCCCTGAACCAGTATTCGGGCTGGCGGTAACCGGTAAGTTGAAAAGGGAACACCTCAAAAGAAATGATACCGCAAAGGAAGGATCCCTTCTGTACTTGACCAAACCCCTTGGAATCGGGATTGTCGCAACTGCACAGAAAAAGGGAATCGTCAACTCTGAGCACCTTGCTCAGGCGACTGCATCTATGCTGGCACTCAACAAGCTGGGAAGTGATCTGGGCAAGCTTCCCTACATAAACGCACTTACAGATGTGACAGGATTTGGCCTTTTAGGACATTTGCTGGAAATGTGTGAAGGCAGCGGGTTGACGGCAGAAATTGAATTCGCAAAAGTGCCCAAGTTTGAATTCCTGGACACCTATATCGGACAAAACGCCTTGCCGGGAGGGACGCAACGGAATTGGGATAGCTATGGTCAGAAAGTAGATCTGGTTTCAGATTTGCAGCGGGTTGTTTTGTCGGACCCTCAGACAAGTGGCGGTTTGTTGATATCCGTGGATTTGGACAATGAAACAAACTTCACGAAATTTCTTAGCGAAAGAGGTTTGCTCCTTTCTCCCTTCGGAAGGATGACAAAGATGAAGGGTAAACGAATAATCGTTAAATAAAATCACCTAACCAGACATGAATAGAAATCTGTTTCTTCTGATGTTATTGCTTGTTGGTTGCATTCCAGTAAGAGTCGTAAGTGTGGGCCCCCTTTCGCCAACGGCGAAAGATCGCCACTATGTGACGTATAATTTCGGAGAGATCAATATGAAGGATCCTGCCTTCGGGAACTTTCAGAAAAATCTGCAATTTCTTACTTCAGCCATTGACCGGGAAATGCAAGCCAGGGGATTCAAGCGTTCTGCTGCGGATCCGGATCTGATCATCAACTTTGGATTGGGAATCACCGAGGAAGTACAAACACGTGAAACAACCATCCGTGATGCGCCCGGTCACTTTCAGTATTCAGCAACCGGCACGACGGGTCGAACTTATTCCTGGCAAAGCCAGGAAATTGAAGTCGCCCGCTGGAAAGAAGGGCACCTCGCTCTCGATTACGTTGACCGTGAAAAGAACGAGATGATCTGGCAGTCGAGTGTGGCGGGTACTTTGGATAAAGACGAAAAGAAGATGAAGGAAAGGATCGACAAAGTAATCAAGGACCTTTATAAGAAGTTCCCGATCAAGTCCAACTAGAGATCTGTCCTGCGGGTCTCCGGAACTTCGAGAATAAGATTTTCACCATAGGCCATAGCAGGTGTTTGGTAGCCCATTTTGAAATCACCGCTAAGTATCTTTTCAGCAATGATAACTGCGGTGATGGCGGTCAAATTATATCCATTGAGGGTCTCTAGTCTGGATTCTGCCGTTGTGCCTTTTGCATCTGTCACTTTTCCCCATAAATAGCTCCTGCTGGTATTTCTGGTCTCTTCACTGGGACCCGGAGCTTTTTTGTCTATCTGATTCAACAGGAATTTCTTCACTGGGCGCAGTCTTAAAAGCCAGTTGATATACCGGCTTCTTTTTGCGTTGCGGATCATGGAGTTGGTAACTCCTGTGTAAACTTCAATATTGGGGATTCCTGTACTGCGCCAGGCGGTTGAAATGTCTCCCCAGGGTATGCACATGGTTGGGACTTTAAAAGGACCGAAGTTCACCTGCATCACCTTCTCCCCCAGGGGAAGCATAGTCAACTTTCCATTTGATCTTATGAGACCGCCATAACCAAGACCTTCAGTCATACTTTTCTTGGTACCTCTTGAAAGGCCGCCCTTGGTCGAAGTAAAAGCCAGTTGCAAGTGAGTGGCACCTGGCAGCCGGTTCTTGAGATGAAGTGCCAGACAGTCGGAGGGAACCACATCAAAACCTGTTCCTGGCATGATCGTTATTCCAGACTGTTTGGCTTGCGAATCCTTGCCTGCAAGCAATTCAAATACCTCGTATTCACCAGTTATGTCAGTGTAATGGGTCTTGGTACTTAGGCAAATGTCAGCCATAATTTCAGCTGTGTGTCGAAATGGCCCACCGCAATGGATGAGGGCCTGAGTCGGTTCCAGCCATTTTTGTATTCCTTCCCGGTCGCTGATGTCCAGGACACTATAAGGATAACCTGTCTCTGTTGATTGCTGTTTTAGTTTTATTGCATCCCGACCGGCCAATGTTACCTGTAGCCCTTTAGTTTTGCAGAGTTTAACAATGAGTTGTCCAGTGTATCCATAGGATCCGTAAACGGCTATAAGTGAGGGATTCTTCAGAGTTCTATTTTATTCGCTCAACTTCAGTCACAAAATACCTTGTCTCACCGCGCCACGGGAATTGAGCATATCTCTTTTTGAAATGCAGATTGACTCTTTCTCCACTGAGCGCTACGTCCTGCAAAGTTTTGATTACTTCGACGTTGCTGTTCTCTACTGAAAAATCAAAGGACTCTGCAATCGGACTGGTACCCTTCAGTGCACCGAATGTTTCAAGGTTAAGTTTGCCTTCATACGTTTTAAAGATGAGCCCCTTTTCGCTGATGCGCAGTACTTTCCCGGCCATGATTCCAGTTTCATAAGTTCCCCAGTACAAGAACGAGAAAACAGCAATACCAAGAATGACCACAGTGAGAATAAATTTCTTGAAGAAACTTACTGTCTTCCTTTTTACTTTCTGACCCAAGCTCTCGTTTTCCATGGCAAACTGTTTTCTATACCGTCATGATTTCAGCCTCTTTTTTCTTCATCAGGCCATCAACCCTGGTGATGTATTCATCTGTCAATTTCTGAACCTCTTCTTCGGCATTCTTCACATCGTCTTCCGGCGCTCCTTTGATCTTCTTAAGCTGTTCGTTGGTGTCTTTGCGAACACTTCTGATGCTCACTTTTCCATGCTCACATTCCTGATGCACTTGTTTGACCAATTGCTTTCTTCTTTCTTCAGTAAGCATCGGGATGTTGATGATTACCTGCTGACCGTCGTTTTGTGGTGTGAGACCCAGGTTGGCAGCCATTATCGCCTTTTCGATTTCATGGATGAAATTTTTTTCCCATGGCTTAATGAACAGGGTGCGGGGATCAGGTGACGTGATGGATGAGATCTGATTGAGCGGGCTCATGGCGCCGTAATAGGGGACCAGAATGCCATCGAGCATTGCAGGATTGGCCTTACCGGCCCTTATTTTGGTGAGTTCATGGGAAATGTGGCTGAGCACTTTAGCCATTTGCTCGCGCGCATCATCCAGGTAGAGTTCAATTTCTTCCATAATATAAAGTTAGCGATTTATCATGCCACGCGACTAATCGTGACTAATTGATGAGCGTGCCGGCTTCTTCTCCTTTTACGACCCGGAGCAGATTGCCAGGCTTATTCATGTCGAATACAATAATAGGGAGTTTGTTTTCCATGCACAGGGTAAAGGCTGTCATGTCCATAATGTTCAGATTTTTCTCGTACGCTTCCTGAAAGGTAAGTTTGGAATAACGCACTGCATCCGGATGTTTTTCCGGATCCTTCGTGTACACGCCATCCACCCTGGTTCCCTTTAATACGACATCAGCCTGAATTTCTATGGCTCTCAAGCTTGCGGTAGAATCAGTTGTGAAGTAGGGATTACCAATGCCGGCACCAAAAATGACAATCCTTCCTTTTTCAAGGTGGCGAATGGCTCGTCGCCGAATGAATGGCTCGCATACCTGCTCCATCTTGATTCCTGCCATTAATCTTGTGTACAAACCATGCCTTTCAAGGGCGCTCTGTAGTGCCATAGCGTTGATGACTGTGCCCAGCATGCCCATGTAATCCCCCTGAACGCGATCTATGCCCAATGCTTCCGCCTGGCCACCTCTGAAAATGTTTCCGCCACCTATTACAATGGCCAATTCCACGCCTAAATCCTTGGCGGCACGTATTTCCATTGAGTACTGTTCTAGCACCTCATGATCAATGCTGGTATTCTTGGATTTACCCATCAATGCCTCACCACTTAGTTTCAAGAGGAGTCTTTTGTATTTCATGTCAGGACGAAGGAGTTGTCATCACAAATATGTTGAGGATTTTCTTGCCGGAAAAGCCACTGTCGCCGTTATCCCCACTGAATCGGGCCTAACTGAGTATCTTTGTACAAATCCTTCTCTTATGGTCGAGGTCATCAGTTCAGGGCTCCAGGCAATTCAGCTTGAAGAGCGTTATGGGGCACACAATTATCATCCGCTTCCGGTTGTTCTTTGTAAGGGAGAGGGTCCTTTTCTGTGGGATGTTGAGGGGAAACGGTACTATGATTTCTTGTCGGCCTACAGTGCAGTCAACCAGGGTCACTGCCATCCCAGGATTGTTAGAGCACTTACTGAACAGGCCAAAGAGCTTACATTGACTTCCCGCGCTTTTCACAATGACAAGCTTGGTCTGGCAGAAAAATATATTTGTGAAACCTTCGGCTATGATAAGGCACTGTTTATGAACAGTGGGGCTGAGGCAAACGAGACTGCGATCAAATTGGCGCGGAAGTGGGGATATCTCCGAAAGGGGATTCAGGACAATAAGGCGATCATTGTGGCAGTAAAAAGGAACTTTCACGGCCGGACCACAACCATAATATCAGCTTCTACAGACCCAACCGCTACCTCCGGATTTGGGCCTATGATGCCGGGCTTTCTAATCGTTGAATATGATGATGTGGAGGCTCTGGAGAAGGCGCTTATTGATCCCAATATATGTGCGCTGTGGATTGAGCCTATACAAGGTGAAGCAGGTGTTTATGTTCCCCATGAAGGCTACCTGCGCGAGGCATCCCGCATCTGCAAGCAGAATAACGTTTTGCTCATGATGGATGAAATTCAGACGGGTATTGCGAGAACAGGAAAGATGCTGGCCTCAGATCATGAGGGCGTGCGACCCGATCTTTTGATACTGGGAAAAGCATTGAGTGGAGGAGTTTATCCAATTAGTTGTGTATTGGCAGATGATCCAGTGATGTTGGTGATCAAACCGGGAGAGCATGGATCTACTTTTGGCGGCAATCCCCTGGCAGCGGTAATCTGCATGGAAGCACTTAAGGTAGTGAAGGATGAAAAACTGGCCGAAAACGCCGAGCGACTTGGCAAAGTTTTCAGGGCAAGAATGGAAAGATTGATTTCCAGAACCAAGCTTGTTTCAAACGTTCGCGGCAAGGGCCTTCTTAATGCAATCGTAATCAATGATTCTCCGGAAAGTGAAACAGCATGGAACATGTGCCTGACCTTTGCCAAGAACGGGCTTTTGGCAAAACCCACTCATGGGAACATCATTCGACTGGCGCCTCCATTGGTTATAACCGAAGAGCAGCTGCATGAATGCTGCGACATCATTGAAAAATCAGTATCTCAGTTTGCGTCCTGAAAATATTCAGGGAAATTTGAAATTCAAGTTTCTTACGCCAGCAGCCCAGTAAAGTGTTGCTTTCAATTTCTCATAGTCAGAGCGCAACTTCAGAAGCTTGGATTGTGCCTGGATCAGCTTTTCCTGCTGCACATTGATTTTGAACAGATCACTTTCACCATTTTCAAGATTCAGCAATTCAGCTTTGAGGATTCGGTCATAATAATCGACCATCGCGACCTGTTGCTGCATGATCAATTGAGTGTTGGTAAGCTGATTGTAGACTTGCTGCACTTGATTGAGCACATCTCTTCTGGTCTGAGCCTGCTCAAATTCTGTGGACTGAATCTTGATTTTGGTCTGACTCAGTTTGGCTCTTTCTTTTCTTAAGAAGACTGGAACTGAGAAATCAAATCCAAATTTGTAGTCTTGCCGGAATTGAATGGATCGAAACTCACCGAGGGGAGTGAGAGGTTGATTAATGAAAGTATAATTCAGATCCACTTTGGGCTTTAGGTATTCAACAGCAAGTTTCCTTTCCACATCCAACTGAAGTAGTTTAGCGGATAGTTTTCTTAGCTCAGGGTGATTTTCCTGGGCCATAATCTTCAATTCTTCAAGGGTTTGAGTGGATAACAATTCGTCAGCACCAGCCATCAGATAAGGAACAGTGCGGTTGGAGAGTTGAAGTGGTTGATCCCGCTCATCCCATAAGTAATTTGATACCCTTATGCCCGCATTAGTATACTCCAGCCAGGCTTCCTGTCGCTCAATCTTTCTTTGCTGAACAGTAATCTTTGCCTGTAATGTATCAATGGCCGAAGCCTCGCCAAGGCTGACATTTAACCTGACCCTGTCAAGAATTTCCATTGACAAACGGGTGTTTTGGTCAAGAAGGCGGAAATTATAAAATGAATAAAACCACTGCCAGTAGTCCTTTGCGGCATCTAGCAGAATCTTATTAATGAGCTTGATTTGTTCCGCCTCCGCGATTTGTGTAAAGAGTTTAGCCTGCTTCAATGCGGCTCTCCGTTCGTCAGTAAAAAGGCCCTTTCCCACAGGAAGTGATATCCCGGTGAATACCTGTTTATAGTCATCACTGACGGGAATAAAGCTTTCGTTGTTTAAATAAGGGCCATCATTTCTTTCAATTCCAAATTTGGGATCAATTGGGAACCATGTAGGAAAAGTAATCGCAGTGAGCCACTTACTGTAATACTCCTTATCATATAGGTTCTTGTTAGAAAATCTGGATTCAAGCTTTGGGTCGAAACTACCTCGTGCCAGACGTACTTCCTGTCTGGCTGTTTCACTCAATAACCTGCTTTGCCTGACGATTGGATGATTTTGTACAACCGCTGCATAAAACACTTCAATGGAGTAGGGCTGAAGGGTATCGGCTAAATGCAATACCGAATCGGTGGAGCGCTGGGCAAATCCTTCAAAAGATAACAAAAAAAGTATAAGTAGTGGAAGTTTGTTCATATGGCTATCCGCCCGATTCAACATTTGATTTTCTCTTCTTTTCTTCCTGTAGTTTCTTCTTTTCGTCCTCCGGTTCGGCGTATAGACTGGGCGGAAATCCATTCAATTGTCTCCACACTTCATACCATATAGGCACACTGTCCAACATTACCCACCCCATTGTACCACTACCGGCACGAAGCTGTGATGGCCATTTTTCATCCTGCGGATCAGGAATAACGAGGATTCTGAATTCCCCAGCTCTGGAACTCACAAAATCGATGACTTCAACTTTTCCTCCGAAAGTTCCCACTGAGACACTTGGCCAACCCGAAAATTGTAATGTCGGAAAGCCGTCAAATTCAATTCTGACCTTTCTTCCACGTGTCAAAAGCGGGACATCCATTGCACGCACGTACATCTCGACAGCGACGTCAGAAGAATGCGGCATGATGGTGCAGACCGGATCACCCTCCTTGATGGTTTCGCCTATTCCGGCTTGTGAAGCTTTGACTACAAATCCACTTTGCGGGGCCAGGATAAAGTACTGTTGGGCCCGGATTTCCATGTTCGCGAATTCATTCTTCAGTTTTGATATTTCGGCTTGCGTGTCAAATTGTTCTGCAAGCGTATTGTTAAGATCAGATTCAGCCTTGTTGATCTTATCCAGATATTCAGCCTGAACCCTTTCAATTTCAATTTCCGCATTCACATAGTCAGCCTCACTTCCCTGATACTTGTATTCGATTTCCTGAAATTTGGTTAGCGGAATATTCCCTGCTTCAAAAAGCTTTTTGTTTCGTTCATACTGATTCTTGGCATTTGCAAATCTCACTGCTTCTGCCGCCAGTTTAGCCTTGGACTGTTCTACTTTGGTGCGCATCCCTGTCTCAAGGGCCTCAATTTGTCTTTTTAATGCCTTGGATTTGAGTTCTTTGGACTGAAGGCCTTTTTCCTTGGATACGATCACTTCTCGCAGACGCTGAAGCAACTTAGGGTCAAAATATTTTTCCTTTATTTCACTGATGATGGTAATCGTATCCCCTTTTTGCACAAACTCGCCTTCTTGCACTTTCCAGTCCTGGATTCTTCCGGCGATGGTGGTCTGAATCGTCTGCGGTCTGTTCACAGGTGAACGTGCTGTTACATGTCCTTTCCCGTGAATATTCTGTTGCCAGGGCAGAAAGAGTACGACCAGCAAAATGGCCCCGATAAGCATCAACCACTTTGCAAGGGTCTTCCCAGCCCGCGGGGTCTTGAGTACCCTGAGTGAATACAGACGGTCCTTCGGGACAAGATGATCTATTGGTTGTTTCGATAAATTCAGCATATCAAATCACGAGGTCCTGCAGCGAATTTTGTGAAAGGAGTTGTTCAAAGGTGCCTTCATTGCGTACCACGCCTTTGTCGAGGACTAACACCCTGTCCATTGCGGCAAGTACGACCGGATCATTGGATACAATGATGAGTGTCCAATGATGGTCAGGATCGGTCAGCACATGAAGGAGAGATAGTTTTTCCTTTCTGGTGAACACAGAAAAGAAATCGTTAAGCACGATCATCCTTGGTTGTTTGGTAAGGCATCTAGCCAGTATGAGTTTTTGGATGGTGGTTTGTCCAAGTCCCTTTCCACTGCTCACGACGGGCGTCTCCAACCCCTGAGGCAGGGAATTCACGAAATCGCTGAGCCCCACTCTTTCCAAAGCCCATAGTACCTGCTCTGTTCGAATTCGCGTGTTGCCAACGGTGAGATTGTCAAGGAGTGTTCCTTCAAACAAGTCATCTGAACTTATATTTTTTCCGATCAACTCCCTGAGATGGGTAAGATCTAGATCATTCATCGAATAATGATCGAGTGTCAGGATACCCTTGTAATCAAGATAAAGGCCAGCGATGATGTTGCTCAGCAAGGTCTTACCTGAATCTCCCGGTCCGCATATTCCCACATGTTCCCCAGGTTGGATCGTTAGGTTAACAGGGCCCAGGTTGTAACTGTCAGTGCCTGGAAAAGCGTAAGTGAGGTTCTTGGCTGTAATCCTGAATCCTCCATTTGATTCGCGCGGAAGATCCAATCCCCCAACCCTTTCGATGGGTAAGTCAGTCACATGTGCAACCTTATCCACCGCGGCGAGCATGTCATACACGACGTCGATATACATAATGATCTTCTCAACCGCATTCAAGATCAGGATGATCACCAGTTCGGAGGCAACAAATTGACCAATGGTAATTTCCCTCCGGATCACCAGCAAGGTCCCAACAATAAGCAAGCAACCGATGATCGCTGCTTTGAAAAAGAGAATGAAAGAAAACTGGGTAAGCAGGGTTCCGAAATGTTTCTTTCTGTATTTTAGATAATTGTTCACATAATAGTCAGTCTGTCTTAACGGGTGATCGGTGGATCCTCCCAACTTGAATGACTGCATGGCACGGGCCAATTCCTCCAGCCATTGAACGACCCTGTACTTGTATTTTGATTCTTCAAGAGAGGAACTTAGACCGCGCGGTCCTGTCAATGAAAAAATCAGCGTTAACAAGCCGATAAGGGCCAAGCCAAAAAAGACGAAAAAAGGATGGTAAAGTGAAATAAGCATCAGACCAAATAGAATCTGAATCGCGGCGGAGGATAAATCAATAAGCAGTTTTGGCAAACCTTTCTGAATGGTCACCACATCAAAGAAACGGTTGATTAATTCGGGGGTATACCTCCCCGAGAGTGCTTCCAACTTCAACCGCGGTATGCGAAATGCAAATTCAAAAGCAGCCTTGGCGAATACCCTTCTTTGAAGAAACTCCACCATGCTGATCTGGACGATCTGTAGTGAACCGGAAAGAATAGTCCCGATTATCACGAGACCGATCATGACATAAACCGAACTGAAAATGACGCCACCGGTAACCAATTCAACTGTTGTTTGAATTCCCAGTGGGAGTACAAGACTTACAAGGCCTGAAATACCGGCGTAGAAAAAGACATAGGCGATTTCCTTTTTTTCAGTTGCCAAAAGGCGCCAAAGCCGCTTAACGGGAGTCATTGGTTCTTCCTCGTTGGAATGATCACTGACGGGACTATTATAGGCAAGACTCACGATGCATACTATGGCATTGGAGGCGTCTCGATACAGGCTTTCAATTGGAGGAATGCCATCTTCTTTTGTTACCGATGGGTCATCCACAAAATGATGATGAAAGCGCTTTCCGGAAACTGTGATGATGGTCTTCAGTGCGTCGTCATTCTTCTTGAAGACAATGACCGGAGTGTCCTGCTGCGCCAGGAATTCCGGGAATTCTGAGTCAGACACAGCATAGTCCAAAAAAATGATCCTTGATTGATGACCAGCTTCAGTAAGATCTCGTTTGAATTCAGGAAACTCTGCAGATAGGTAATTCCGTTGATTTCGCTCGACCTGTCGGATAGCAGAATCCTGAAGATCGTGCTTGAGCAGAAACGCGACCTCTTTGAGCGCTGTTGATATGGTTTGATTCGTCAGCATGTCATGCGGCTCCTATTGTATTAAAAGCGATTCCTTCGATAAAGACCTGAAGCTGCTGATGGGGTTCCAGGGACCGCTCTTTCATTTTCAGATCTGAAAGACTGGGCAGGTGGAGGAGGAAAAACATCTGTTGGTAGGTGGCGAGAATCATTGTACTTGCCAATGAATTGCAATAGCTGTAATCGGGATTTATGTCGTGGATAAATGAAGAGAGCTTTTCACACAATGCTTTGAAGCCTCCGAACAAACCCTCCTGATTGTCAATGTCCACCCATTTGGTAAGGTAGGTTTTCTCCATTTCAGCCACTACAATTCGATGGAGGGCTACCTCATTCACAAATTCTAAAGCCGGATCCTGAACAATAGGAGCTGTGATTACCCTGATAGCTGCCTTTAGCCTTATTTTGCCATCTGTGAGGTTGCTGGTCGCAAGGTCAAGCCTGTAGTTCAACCAAGTCCAATACCAGGCGGCGAGATAATGGAGAAGTCGATGCTTGTTTTCAAAATAGCGATAAACAGAAGCTTCTGCAGATTCGATTTGTTCTGCAAGCTTGCGAAATGTGAAATGCTCAAAACCTAATTCGTCAATCAGCTCAATGCTATGCTTGACAATTCGCTGACCGAGCTCTGTTTGCTGTGGATCTCGGATAAATAGTTTCTTATTTACGCGTAACGTAACCTCATTCATCAAGCACTCTAACACAAAACTCAATAGTATTACTCTCAAAAATGAAAGTAATAATGTTAGACTTTTCTAATGATCCTTTATAAGCCAGACAGTGGACCCCTAGAGCTTGAATATTGCTTCAACACAGATCATAATAATGCCCATGGCAAGAGTGAACCATCCAAATACTTGCCTGAGAAGACTTCCATTAATGTGTTTCGAGGCATTGTTTCCAATTAGAATACCTACGGTAGCCAGTGCCGTGACGGCAAGCAAAAGCGACCAGTCCATCTTGATGTTCAACAAATCACCGGTAAATCCAATTAAGGAATTAATGCTGATAATGTAGAGGGAGGTGCCCACAGCAATTTTGAAAGGAAGGTCAGTAAGAAATACGAGTGCCGGGATGATGAGAAATCCACCTCCAGCCCCAACTAGTCCAGTAACCAATCCGATCAAAATTCCTTCAATAATTACAAGGAATACCCGAAACCTTGGTGTGCTTGGCTGGTTGACTTTCGGTCCTCTGATCATTGGTACCGCAGCCATTACCATCATGATCGCGAATAGTCCCAAAAAGAAGATTCTGCTTGTAAATACAAACGATCCCAAGGAAAACAGGACTTCAGGAATAGCCGGGACAATCCATTTTCGCGTTACATATATTCCTGCAATTGAAGGCAGACCGAATAACGTACCGGTCCGAAGATTCACCAACTGATTTTTGTATTTGGGAATTGTTCCAACAAAACTAGTAACGCCTACAATGAATAGGGAGTACGCTGTTGCATGTGTTACATCTATATGGAATAGATAAATCAGTATGGGGATTGTCAAAATGCTTCCACCTCCGCCCAGCAATCCAAGCACAAGGCCTATTAACAGTGATGCCAGGTAACCAATTATCTCCACGCTAGTTAAAGCATGAATCTACCAATGATAATCTTTCTGAAGGCGAGTAAGCGCAACAAAATTAAATTCTATGGAGGCAGTAGATTTTCTATCTCATCCTTTCAAATTCCGCAATGAACGCGTCGGGATACTGTTTCTTCACCTGTGCCAGAAACTTGTCAGCTTTGTCACGCGATCCAAACCTGCCGAGAATAAGACTGTAGTACTTTATCCCATTAAGAATCTTTACCTGAACAAGCACTTTCTTCTGATAGGAATTCTTCAAATTGTCAGCAAGACGGAAGAGATTAACCAGTTCCTGATAGGTTCCAATTTGTACTCCGTAACCATCAGGCTGGGTGCGCTCGACTCCAAAATCATAAAACTCCTTTTCGTCCACGGTCACCCGATCCATCGGATGACTGTTAGAACTCACCTTTCCGGTTCCTGCATCCAGCACTTCAATCTTTACATCTGTCACGCCCTGAACGGTGTATTCCAGTTTCTCAGCGGCAGATTTTGATAAGTCGATGATCCTGCCCTCCACAAAGGGTCCGCGGTCATTTACCACAACCTCTACTGACTTGTTGTTGTCGAGATTGGTAACTTTTAATTTGGTGCCGAAAGGAAGAGTCCTGTGGGCTGCCGTCAGCTTGCTGGCTTTATACTTTTCACCGCTGGATGTCAGGTGCCCTTCAAACCGATCAGCATAAAAGGAGGCTTTTCCTGTTTGAACCTGCGCCTGCACCGCAAACGCAGTCACTGTAAAAAATAGAAACAGTATCGTTTTCATGTCCCAAATATAAGGTTGAATGTTGAAGACGATGTGACTTCCGAATGCGTTCCATGTAACATATTTAGATCGATTTCGTCTTGCGATCATGCAAAAACAACAGCTTTCCATCATTATCATTATTCTGACTCAAATGATGAGTCCGCGCACAGGTGCCGCCCAGACGGATTGGCTTCAGCAGTCTCATGCCAAATACAGGCTTTTCTATAAGAATCCTGACAAAAATGGCAAGAATCAGTATGAGGAACTGGTAGACGAGGCTTTGACAAAAGTTCAGCAATTCTTTGGATCGCCTATGTCCCGACCTTTTGATGTTTTTGTTCACCCTAACCGAGCCTCCCTGGATCAGCAATGGCGACGCGACTGGAATATGCCAGAGTTCAAATCTGAATGTTGGATGGTCGCAAGTGGCATAGCCACCAAATTGGATCTTGTTTCTCCAAGGGTCTGGGAAACAGAGGCATGCGAGCATCACTATGCAGACAAGACCAAAACGTCGCAACTCATACTTCATGAAGTCGTTCACGTCTTCCATGGGCAAAATAATCCCAGCCCGGACTTTTCTGAAGTTGAGGGAATCGACTGGTTCGTGGAAGGATTGGCAACCTATGCATCTGGGCAATGCGACGAAAACCGAATGCTGGAAGTCAAGAAGGCATTAAAGTCCAATGGCCTGCCCAATTCCCTTGACCAACTCTGGCAAGGAAATACCAAGTATGGATTGTCAGGCTCGATGGTCGAGTTCATAGATAAGGAATTTGGGAGAGCACGGCTGACGGGTCTTATGAAATTCAGAAAGAAGCAAGAAATCCTGGATGCCATGGGAGTAACAGAGAGTCAGCTAATTGCACGTTGGGGGGCCTATATGGAAAAATGACGGTCCCATATTATCGCATTCGGTTGATGGTTTGATGAAATACGCCTAGCTTTGCCCGGCAAATAATCAATCCTAAATTATTTGCCATGGCTCGCAATCCTGCCAAGTTTCTCTACGAAGCCCTTACATACGACGATGTCTTGTTAGTCCCGGCTTTTAGCCAGGTATTGCCACGCGAAACAGATATTCGTTCGCGCTTAAGCAGGAATATCACGCTCAATATTCCAATTCTTTCGGCTGCGATGGATACGGTTACGGAATCTGCGCTGGCGATTGCGATGGCACTGGAAGGAGGAATTGGGTTCATTCACAAAAACATGTCCATTGAGGCTCAGGCTGAGCAGGTGCGCAAGGTGAAACGCTCACAGAGTGGCTTAATTCTGGACCCCGTGACGCTTTCAGTTAATGCAACGGTAAGGGATGCGGAGAAGATCATGCGCGAGTTCAAAATTGGAGGTATACCAGTCATTGATGGAAATGGTAAACTTGTAGGCATTGTTACCAACCGTGACTTGCGTTTTGAGAAGATTATGTCTACGCGGGTGGATTCCATCATGACGAAAGAGAATCTAATTACCGCTCCCGAGGGCATAACACTTGAGAAGGCGGAGAAGATTCTTCAAAAATATAAAATCGAGAAACTTCCAATAGTCAGCAAGAAGGGGAAATTGACAGGTCTTGTCACCTATAAGGATATTCTCAAAAAGAAGAATAAACCCAATGCCTGTCACGATGAATTTGGCAGACTCCGTGTAGGGGCAGCTGTGGGTGTTACGCAGGATATACTTGCGCGAATTGAGGCACTGAAAAATGCCGGTGTGGACGTGATCAGCATTGACACCGCGCACGGCCACTCAAAGGGTGTAATGGAGGCTGCGAAAATGGTAAAGAAGAAATATCCGGGGTTGGAATTGATTGTAGGAAACATTGCCACCGGCGATGCTGCAAAGGCTCTTGCCAAGGCAGGCGCAGATGGAATTAAGGTTGGCGTCGGACCAGGAAGCATCTGCACTACCCGGGTTGTTGCGGGAGTTGGTCTTCCTCAGCTAACTGCCGTATATGAAGCGGCAAAAGCCATCCGTGGATCCGGAGTAACTGTTATTGCCGACGGAGGAATTCGATTTTCCGGTGACATGGTTAAGGCAATTGCCGCCGGCGCTGACTCTATTATGATCGGGTCGTTACTCGCCGGAACTGAAGAGGCTCCGGGTGAAATGATTATTTACGAAGGCAGAAAGTTCAAAACCTATAGAGGTATGGGTTCGCTGGAAGCGATGGAGGAAGGTTCTAAGGACCGTTATTTCCAGGATGCAGAAGATGACCTGAAGAAACTGGTACCTGAGGGAATATCCGGTCGTGTCCCCTATAAAGGCAATGTATCTGAAGTGCTTTATCAGATGGTCGGTGGACTTCGTGCGGGGATGGGTTATTGCGGTGCGGCTACCGTTGAAAAACTTAAACAGGCACAGTTCGTAAAAATAACAACGGCCGGCGTTGTAGAGAGCCATCCGCATGACATTACCATCACGAGGGAAGCACCCAATTATAGCAGGAAATAGGCTTTTACTTGCGATCTTAGCAACTTGGGTTCGTCCTTCTCTACGAGCCACACAACATCCGTGAAGACCCGCGCAGTGATACGTCTCATGTTCATGGGAGCAACGCTCTCCTGGATTGTTATGGTCTTTTCGGATGTTACAGTCCTGTTCAGCGACCTGAAAGGATTGACGCCTGACATTCCGTTCTGGCTGCCCAGAATCGCCCAGGACTTATTCATTATCTGTCTCTTCTACTATTACAGGTTCAAAATTGAGAAGGATGAATCGCTGAACTTCACCGACCTGCTTTGGAAGGTGTTTGCGACAGGGTTGGTCGCGACCGTTATATCTCTTTCTCTGCGATTACTTGATTTTCTGCTAGGATCCACAAAGCTCTCGTCCAATGTTTTTTTCATTGAAGTAGAGTACCTGATATGTCTCGGGTTGATGCTGAGTTTTTTAATTGCGGCCTACACTTCCTGGAAGCGGCTGATTCTGTACCAGAAATCCAAATGGCTCCTGAGAGGATGGACGGTCTTTGAGCTGGCTTTGCTGGTGGTGATGGTCTCCGACAATCTTGAAGTGGTCTTCAGTGAATGGATGCTGACCACGATCAGTATCATCACCGGACTGCTTGCCCTGATTCTGTCCGCAAATATGAAGTGGGTGGCTTACCTGAACTTCAGACAAAAATGGACCAGCCTTCTTTTGCTCCTCCTTTCCTTCTTCTATCTGGGGTATTTCTTCTATACGGTTAACCGGTTCTCAGATGAGATCAGCGCACAATCATCAAGCTTTCTGGATTTCAAGGCGCATGTATTTAACATTTACCTCTTCTCCTTTGTTATGCTGTACGCCATCTTCTCTTTCCTTGTAATTCTTTTTAATCTTCCTACCTCGTCGGTCTTTGAACAAAAGCTCGAGGAGGTTGTGAATTTCCAACGCATCAGCCAGTCCGTCCAGACTGAACAGAATGAGGAGAGTGTTTATCAGATACTACTGGAAAGTTCTGTGAGTTCTGTCTTCGCTGATGCAGCCTGGCTGGAGGTAAAGGGAGAGCAGGATCAGAGCCGTGTGCAGACCCTCAATATAACTGAGGCGGAGGCATTAAAGATCCAACAACATTTGAACGGCCGCAAGGTGAAGGGAATACTCGATGAAAGCACAGATCGGACGCGTAATCTCTCAGACCACCTGGCTTCATTGAAGGGGACGCGTTATCGCTCATTGATGGCCTTTCCCATTCATGTTAAAGGCGAGAAGATCGGTACCCTAGCGTTATTGAAAGAATTGCCGGATGGATTCAACAAAGAAATGACCCAAATCGTTTCTGCCTTCGCCAATCAAGCAGGAATTTCGATCGAAAACTTTCGTCTGTTGAAGGAGGCTCTGCAGAACGAGCGTTACAAGGAAGAACTGAAGATTGCAAAGACTGTTCAGAAAAGCCTTCTTCCTCAGCATCTGGAGTCAGATAGCGACTTTGAAATTGCCGCCTTTTCGGAATCAGCTGACGAGGTCGGGGGCGATTACTATGACACATTAAGAATTAGTCCCAATCATGTAGGACTTATAATTGCCGATGTTTCGGGAAAAGGCACCACCGCCGCCTTCCACATGTCTCAAATGAAGGGTATTTTTCACAGCCTGGCTCAGCAGGAGATGGAGCCGAAGATGTTTATGATCAGGGCAAATGAAGCGTTGAAGTATTGCCTTGAACGGGGCTCATTTATCTCAGCAACTTATTTTGTAGTCAATTCACATGACAAGAAGATCTTGTACTCGCGCGCAGGTCATTGTCCTGTATTGGTCTATAGGCGGTTAGATCGGTCCGCCCAATATCTTACCGACAAAGGTGCCGCCCTTGGCATGGTGAAAGGAAAGGACTACTGCAATTTTGTAGAGACAAGGGAATTCCATTATCAGCCGGGGGATATAATGGTTCTATATACAGACGGAATTACCGAAGCAAAAAATCACAAGGGAGAAGAATTCGGACTGGATATGCTCAGAAAATCTGTCGAGGAGTTCTCGGAACTGACACCAAAGGAGATTCAAAATGAGCTTATTCAAAGACTCTATGAATATACCGGAACTGAAGAGATCAATGATGACTATACGACCATGATAGTGAAATTCAAGTGAAAAGAACATTAGGAAACCAAATACGTTAAAAACATATGGTTCAGATCAGGCGACTACAGGAAGAAGGTGCAGAGATTCTCGCGGTTGTGGGTGAGATTGATGCCAGTTCCTCTATCGAGTTGGACCTTGCAATTGCAAAGGCAGTTGGAGAGGGTGTAAAGAAGATTCTAATAGACTGCAGTGCGCTTGAGTATATCTCCTCGGCGGGGCTAGGGGTTTTCATGTCCTATATTGAGGAGTTTCGAGACAAGAACATCCATATGGTACTCTTCGGAATGAAAGAAAAGGTCGCCAATACTTTCAATATTCTCGGACTTGCCGACCTCTTGCATATCCGCCCCAGTAAGCATGAAGCAAAGAAATTGATCAATGAGTTATCGCTATAAAATCGGATGCAGCCTTGAGAACCTGAAAGGCATTCGTGACTTTGTGCGAAAGTCGCTCAAAGGTCATGTGGTTTCTGAAGTTGAACTCAATGAAATTGTTCTTGCCCTGGATGAGATGTGCAGCAATCTGATGATTCATGCACATCACTGCAATCCTGACCACTCACTGGAACTTAGTATTGATGTACCTCAAAAGGACAAATTGATATTTGAAATATCCGATGATGGTGAGATGTTTGACATCAACCGATTCAGTGAACCCGAGTTAGGAAGTTTGATTCAGGAAAAGAGAAAGGGAGGCCTTGGTATTCGTTTGGTCAAATCCATCATGGACGAAGTGGAATACCTGCAACGAAACGGTCGTAATATTTGCCGCCTTTCCAAACGTGTGGGCTGAGAGTTTGTCCTTCCATACTCACCCCTTATTTTTGCAGGCTTCTAAGTTCCAATAACCGTGACAGTACGGATTCTGATCATATTTTGCATTGCAACACTTCAGGTCCACGGACAGGCGCCTGCCCGTCAGGCCAGGGAAATGGCTCTATTTTCCGTTGATGGTCAGCCAATGTCTTCAGAGGAGTTTATCTTCCTCTTCAAAAAGAACCACCTCAAAAAGGATGACTATACACAATCCAAAGTAGCCGAATACATTGATCTCCTAATCAACTTCAGGCTTAAAGTGGCGGAGGCCCGAAGGGAGGGGATTGATACGACAATGGCCTATATAAAGGAATTCAATACTTATCGGAATGAGTTAAAGAAACCTTATCTGGTCGAAAGCAATGAACTTTCCAGGCTTACCCACGAAGCCTATAACCGGCTTAAGGAGGAAGTCAAAGCATCACATATTCTGATATCCGTTGTGCCAGATGCCCTTCCGCCTGATACACTAAAGGCATTCCAGAAGGCAGTCGAAGTACGGAAGCGCCTTCTAAAGGGGGAAGATTTCAGCAAAGTTGCGGGTGAGGTATCGGATGATCCTTCGGCTAAATTGAATGGAGGAAATCTCGGATATTTCACCGCTCTTCAGATGGTTTACCCTTTCGAGGAAGCCGCCTGGCACCTTAATAAGGATGAACTCTCTGAACCCGTGAGAACTCGTTTTGGGTATCACCTGATAAAGGTATATGACCATCGTCCTTCCAGGGGTGAGGTGGAAGTGTCTCACATCATCCTGCGTACTGGCAGCGGGGACCATCACCTCATCCGCAACAAAATATTTGAAATTCATCGACAGCTTCTGGCAGGGGGAAAATGGGACGAGCTTTGTAGAGAGTACTCCGATGACCCATCTACTAAGAACAGTGGCGGAAGGCTTCGTCCATTTGGTGTTGGGGTGATGTCAAGTGTGCCCGAATTTGAATCGGCTGCTTTTGCACTTGAGAAACCGGGCGACATCTCGGATCCCTTTCAATCGGCCTACGGATGGCATATCATTCGACTTGAGCGAAAAATTCCGATACCGCCATATAGTGAAATTGCTTCGACTCTAGAGAGGAAGGTGGCACGCGATGAACGTTTGCAGCTGGCGCAGGTCAAAGAGTTTGAGCGAAGAAAGCAGCAGAATGGATATCGTGAGAATAGCAGTGTATTGACCATGACATTGCAGGTGGCTGACTCATCTTTACTATCTGGCAAATGGCAGTATCATGGCAGTGCTGATTTACTTAAGAATTCATTATTTGAAATGAATGAGAGGTCCTATTCTGTTGAAGCGTTGGTAAAATTCATAAAACGACATCAATCATTTAGTCAGCTTGGTCCCGCGGCATATATGAAGCAACTGTACAATCGTTTCGTCGAGCAGGCACTCGATGAGGCAGAAGATGCCAAATTAAGAGCCTCCAATGTTGACTACAGAAATCTGATCAAGGAATATGAGGAAGGATTGCTTCTGTTCAGTGTCATGGAGAAGAACGTCTGGAACCGGGCATCTCAAGACACCGTTGAATTAAGGCGGCATTACGAAAAAATCAGGTCGAAATTTCAGGCCGGGGAGCGGCTGGAGGCGAGAATATTTTCAACGACCGACCAGGTTTTTCTGGCGGATATGAAAGGACGAATCGCCCGGGGCGATTCGTTAACAGAGAAGGATCTGAGAAAATTCAAATCTGTAATACCGATAAGAAGATACGAACGAAATGATCACCCGGTTATTAAAAGGATTCCATGGGTAACAGGAATTCAGGAGGCGGAATTGGATGGTACATATTACCTTGTTGATGTGCATAAGTTAATTGCGCCGGGGATCAAGGATTTTTCGGAAGTCAAGGCCCAGGTAATATCGGACTATCAGGAAGACTTGGAAAAAAGATGGGTGACTGGATTGAGACAAAAATACCAGGTTAAGACGAATGGGAAGGCTAGAAAATTCGTTGTATCAGAGTTAACAAAGAATTGAGCACCTAATGAAATACCTTTTTGTGATCGTAGGGGTCGTGCTTCTGGGATGCCTGCCGTCGGGATGTGATCTAATTCGCAGGAAGAAGGAGGAAAAGGTATCAGCGCCAGCGAGAAAAGCCATAGCGCGGGTGGAGGACACCTACCTTTATTTGGACGAAATGGAGGGGATAGTTGACCCCAACACTACGGCAGAAGACAGTGCTGCCAGGGTGTCAGCCTACATCAACAGCTGGATACGAAAGCAGCTCCTCATTAGTGAGGCAATGAAAAGGATTGACATCAATGAGGCTGAGGTGGAAAGAAAAGTGTTGGATTACCGGTACAGTTTAATCGGTTACGAATACCAGAACTACTACATTCAGCAACATCTGGACGATAGCATTTCTGATAAGGAAATTGAGAGCTATTATAAGGCGCACATTGATAATTTTATCCTTAAGCAGAATATTGTGCGCGGAACTTATATCAAAGTCCCGAAAACGGCACCCCGGACTGCCAAGCTCAAGGACATGATATTCTCCAACAAGCCAAAGGACCATAGTGAACTAAGGTCTTACTGCCTCAGTTTTTCTGCAGCTTATCATCTTGGAGACAGTACATGGATTGAATTTGACAAATTGACAGCCAATTCCCCAATGGCTGAAATACCAAACAAAGTTCAGTTTCTCAAGACAAGCCCTTATTATGAAACCAATGACAATGAGTTTCTCTATTTTCTTAAAGTTGACGACTACAAGATTTCGGACAATATTTCACCCCTGGAATTTGTAAGAGAGGATATCAGAAACATCCTTTTGAACAAAAGAAAAGTGGAACTTGCAAAAGCTCTCGAAGAAGAAGTATATGAGAATGCCGTTAACCAGAAGAAATTTGAAATTCTTTATTAGTAGCCTGTTGCTGGCGGGAGCCTTTTTTCCTGCTTTTGGCCAGGGAAGTAGTGGCTTTTTGGTCGATAAGATTATCGTAAAGGTAGACAATTACATTGTCCTGAGGTCTGAACTCGAGGGTGCCTACCAAAACTATCTTTCCAACGGAGGTACCGCTTCAGAGGAAAATCGCTGCGGGATTCTGAGCCAGCTGGTTATCAACAAACTTTTGGTGGCAAAGGCAGAAATTGACTCAATAGTGGTCACTGATTTTGAAGTAGATCAGAATACCGAGCAACGGATGAACATGATCATGCAGAACTCGGGGAACTCTCCTGAGCAGCTTGAGAGAACATACGGCAAACCTCTTGATCAGATTAAGGTTGAGCTGAGGGACCAGGTACGCGAACAGCTTCTGGGAAATGAGATGCAATCGAAAATAACCAAAGGGTTGACTATTACTCCACAGGAGGTGAAAAAGTTCTATAATAAGATTCCGCAAGACAGCCTGCCCTTCTATTCAGCGGATGTTGAGGTAGCACAGATTGTGCGGACTGCAAAAATAAGTGAAGCCCAGAAGGTGGTTGCACGTAAGAAGCTCAGCGACATCCGGGAGCGCATACTGGCCGGGGAGAATTTCAATGAGCTGGCACGTAAATATTCTGAAGACCCCAGCGCTCAATATAACGGTGGCGAGATGGGGTATGTGGGAAGGGGTGCAATGGTTGCGAGTTTTGAAGCCACAGCGTTTAAAATAAAGATTGGGGAGATTTCCCAGCCATTCGAATCGCCCTTTGGATTCCACATCATGCAGTTGATTGACCGCAGAGGTAATGAATATAACTCCCGTCACATTTTGATTTCCGCGACACCATCCAAAGATGACATTGCCCGGGCATCGAAATTTCTGGACAGTCTTCGTAATATGATCATAAAGGACAGCATAAAATTTGAGCAGGCAGCGAAGCAATTCTCGGACGATCAGCGTTCAAAGGGTCATGGAGGGTATTTCACCGATCAGGATGGTGGAATGAAGCTGTCCATAAAGGAACTGGATCCTGTGGTTTATTTTGCTATTGACTCCATGAAGGAAGGATCAATCAGCCGGCCGATTGCTTACAGGACAGATGACGGGAAGGACGCCGTGAGGATTTTATATTTCAAAAACAGGCTTCCCCCCCATCAGGCCAGCCTTAAAGAAGATTGGCACCGAATTCAGAATGCCGCACTTGCCCAGAAAAAAGATAAAATGTTGGACAAATGGTTTACCAAGGCAAGACAGGATGTGTTTATTAAGGTTGACCCGGAGTATAAAGGGTGTCATATTGTAGATTAGAAGAATTCAAACCGGAAATCAGAACCGAATGCACAAGTTTGCCAATGATGTGGAAGCCGCCGATGCCTTGGCAGCTTCGTTCAAGAAACTTAAATCAGAAATCTCGAGAGTCATCATTGGGCAGGATGATGTGGTGCGACTGGTCCTTACCGGAATCTTTTGCCAAGGGCATTCACTGCTTGTCGGCGTGCCTGGATTAGCCAAGACACTCTTGGTACAGACTATTGCCAATGCGTTGGATCTTCAATTCAAAAGAATTCAGTTTACGCCAGACTTGATGCCATCCGATATTGTGGGTGCGGAGACGATGGATAAAGAACGGAACTTTCATTTTGTTCGTGGTCCGGTCTTTGCCAACATCGTGCTGGCTGATGAGATCAACAGAACACCTCCAAAGACCCAGGCAGCCCTGCTGGAGTCAATGCAGGAGTATGCAGTGACGATTGCAGGGGTACGTTATGAGTTGCCCAGGCCGTTCTTTGTCCTGGCAACCCAAAACCCCATTGAGCAGGAGGGCACTTACCCATTGCCTGAAGCTCAACTTGATCGTTTCATGTTTAATATTTTTCTGGATTATCCCAGTTATAAGCAAGAGGTGGACATCGTCAAAATGACTACAGCTGATGAGGTGGCCACGGTCGACAAAGTACTCTCAGCTGATGATATCCAGTATTTTCAGCACCTGGTTAGAAGAGTACCGGTAGCTGATAATGTGGTTGAATTTGCCGTGAAACTTAGCCACCTGACAAGACCTTCTCAAAACGGATCGGCTGTTGCAAATGAATACCTTGAATGGGGTGCAGGTCCACGTGCTTCTCAATTTCTTGTTCTAGGTGCAAAATGTAATGCGCTTTTAAATGGGAAGTATTCCCCGGACATTGAAGATGTTAAAGCTGTGGCTGATCCCGTACTACGTCACAGGATTGTCCGCAACTTCAAAGCTGAGGCTGAAGGAATGACTGTAGATGCAATTATCAGCAGGCTTATAGCCTCTGTTTGAACCCACTTCCTCGAAAGGGTTCTAGTATTCCTTATATCTGCGGCGTGTGGCAATTACAAATCCCACCATCAGTATACCAGTACCAAGCCACAGTATGTTGATGTAGGGCTTTTCAAATGCCTTGATAATTACCCAGTCCTTTTGACGGGTATTGATGCCAATTGTAAATTCATCAGTATCCGGATGAATATTCAGCAAGGTGAGTCTGGCGCCAAGTTCCCCGATTTCATAAGGAAGCCTTCCCACTTCACTTTTGTTCCGGATCAGAAAGACGGGATCTGCAAAATAGTCCTCATGTTCAGCACGAATGCGTATATGAGCGACCACGGCCGCGTCATCTGGCGAGAGCTTAAATCCCTGAATACTGTACACGCGCTCAACACTTTCGAGAACTGCCACATAGTCATTGACAAAGAACTCCTTGCCAATTTTGACATTCTGTTCTTCAAGTGGGCTCCATTCTGGCTCAGACTCCCGGTTCATGGGCGCAGAAACAGATGTATAGATGTCGCTGGCAAGTCCCCGACGGATATCGGGGGAAGCAAGAAATCCACCCATGGATGGGTTAAGCTGAATACGGGGGTGCAATGTTGCTGCGACTTGTTCTCCTTTTCGCAATTGAATCTCGTAATAGGTATTCTCGGGAAAAATCTCAAACGTATCCTTGGCATGATAAAGCAATCGTCCATCATACTGAATGTCACGTTTTGCTGTCACCTTGAAGGGATCCTGCGTGGATTCAACATCTGATTTCTTAACATAACCTGATCCATTTCTGATTTCATAGCGCTCTCCAAGAAATTCTATGTCATAATCTGCCATGGTCCTGGGCTCATTAACGAACAGCAGAAGATTGTCACGGTTGAACTCATCGCCCATTTCCCGATTGTAGAGTAATCCGGTATTATTCAGAGAAACAATCCTGGAATAGCCAGAGGAAAAAAGAATGCCAACAAGCATAAGTCCCACGCCTATATGAGCGATCCCACCACCGGACAGATTTGGGTTCCTGCCTGTTACTGTGATCAGAATTCGCCCATTGGAAATTATGAGATAAATAGAAGCGAGCAAGAGTGCCATGTACACAGGATTCGTAATTCTTGCTATGACCAGGACAAGGGCAAAAAGTACCAAAGTCAGTAACAACGGACCCATCAGCTTTTTTTTCCATTCGCCTCCCTCAAGTTTTCCCCACCAATAGAACTGGGCAGTGCCGGACACAAAACAGAGGATAACAGCAAACCACAGCTGAAATCTTGAATAAAATGACAACTGATCTGCCGGTGGCGCGAGATTGGAGCGCATACCAAATAGTTGAACTATTTTATTGTAGACAGGGATGGAAGTAGGTACCAATACTTGAAATCCCATAAGACAAAGAATTGCAGCTCCAAGGAAGATCCAGAACTCTTTTGAATAGGTATCCACTTCTTTAGCGTTAACAGGTATTTCCTTCCACCTGAGGGTCATCAACCAGATGGACACGAAAGTGAAGAAGAGCAAATAGATGAGTAGTTGCCCTGATAATCCCAGATCCGTGAAAGAATGAACAGAAGCATCGCCCAGGATGCCACTCCTGGTGAGAAACGTTGAGTACAGGATCAGAATGAAAACAGCAATGACCAAACTCATGGTGAGCCTTAACGCCATTCTGCTGCTTTTCCATGTGATCATTGAATGAAGGGAGGCAATCTGCACCAACCAAGGAATGTAAACCGCATTCTCAACTGGATCCCAATTCCAGTATCCGCCGAAACTCAGGGTTTCGTAAGCCCAATAGCCACCCATCAAAATTCCGAGCCCGAGAATGGCGCCACCCACCAGCGTCCACGGCAGTGCTGGCTGAATCCACTCGGTATACTTCCGTTGCCAGAGTCCTGCCACGCAAAAGGAAAAGGGGACCAGCGTGAGAGCAAATCCAAGAAAGAGGGTGGGTGGATGAATAACCATCCAGTAATTCTGTAACAATGGATTGAGCCCATTCCCGTCCTTTGGTATGAAGTCGGGTTGCATCTTAAATATGGGATCTGGCATGGCATCGCGAAGTAGGATGAAAGGCGAGCTCCCTATCTTCAGTTCCATGCCGGGGATCACAACTCCAAGAATCATGGAAGCAAGAAATGCCTGCACCAGGGAAAAGATTGTCATGGCTGGGGCTTCCCATTGTTTCTGCGTTATGATGAGAATGATTCCAATAGCAGCCTGCCAGAACATCCATAGAAGAAAGCTTCCCTCCTGACCTTCCCAGAAACAGGAGATCATATATTGGCCGGGCAGATGAAGAGAGGAATGCGCATAGGCATAGTGGTACTCGAAATAGTGCCCGTAGATGATCAGGAAAAGAGAGAATACAATTCCGACGACAGCAACTGAATGAAATGCAAAGGCAGTCCGGCCATTGATAAGCCACTCTGAAGGATTGATAGGATTAGAAGAAGTTGCCCTCCAATAGCTGTAGGAAGCCACAAGTGCCGTTACCAGCGAGGCGATGACAAAGAAATGTCCGAGGTTGCCAATGAAGTAATGATGCATGACCGCAAGCAATTATACTCTTGCGTTAAGCTTTTGTTCCTGGTATTTGGATGGGCACTTCAGAAGGATTTTGTCGGCGATGAATTTATCACCATGGTAACTTCCAATGACAACTACCTTTTCTGATTTGGCGAAATCCGGGGGTATAGGCTCCTGATAGTATACTGTCTGTTCGCGACGGTTGTCATCAACCAGAATAAAAGAGAAGCTGAGGTTGTCAGCACTCTTTTCTATCCCCACAATGTGCCCTGCTGCGTCCTTCTTCAATTCACCTACTACATGAATGTCTTTTTTGTTTCCTTGGGATGCCATTTGGAAGGCCTGCTCAAAGGTGACATAGGTACTGGCATCTCCCGCCGTTGAGATAATGATGGCAATCGCTGCCGCAATGGCGACAATGGCAATGATATGGGTCTTCTTCATGGACTAACTTCCGTGTAAAATTACCACGGAAATCGGAAGGGTCAACCACTTTTATGGCCTGGATTGGTGGTTTTCCTTGTATTTTTCTTCCAATCGGCTAGTTTTGCGGTCAAGAATGACAAGGTAGCCGACAAGACCTAACAGGATGACAACAAGGATGGCCACTACTACATAAATCTTACCCTCCGCACGCATGCCATCAGCCATTTCTATTTCTTGTGGCTGTGCATGAGCCAAAACTGTAGTTATCAGCACCAGGAAAATACTAAGCACTCTTTTCATAGGCTTCATCCAAAATCCTTTCTTCGATTCGTCGCAGTCTGATGCGCAGTGATGCAATCCAACACCCCATAAGAATCCAGCCTATTACCGCCGGATAGAATACTTTGCGCATGTTGTTGTCTAGGTCGTACATATTGAAACCGGGATTTCCTCCGCTTCCAGGGTGCATCGAACTTGTCATTCGTGGGATAATGAATATGAGAGGGATCATCGCAAAAAATGCGAAGATGTTATAGACAGCACCAAGCCTGGCACGTTGTTCATCATTGCTTAGTGAACCTCTCAGTACGAAATAGGCGAAGTACACCAGTAACGCAATTGCCGCCCCGTTTTGTTTGGGATCCCCGTGCCATGGAGTTCCCCATGTGTAATTGGCCCAGATCATGCCAGTGACAATTCCCAACAAGCCAAAGACGAGTCCGGTGTTGGCAAACTCTACCGAGATGATATCATCATCCATACGGTGGTTTCTCAGGTACTTCACTGCATACCATGTGGAGACAAGAAACATGAAAACCATGCCGAACCACATGGGCACGTGATAATACAGGGCACGTATGGTTTCATTAACAATGGAGAGTCTTGGCACCCGCATGAGAAACCCGCCCACCACAGAATAGATGAGGAGCAGAGCGCAAAGGGACTTCCACCAGATCGATTTTAGATTCAGCATTTACAGGAGTCCGCCGATTAGCTGCGCCAAATATAGGGGAAGAGGAGGTAGGAAACGGCCGTAACCAGGATATTTATGGCCGCAATAGTTATCAACTCATTGTAGCTGGCGGCTATTTCGAGTCCATCCGAAGCATGTCTGGTGATCTTGATCACCATGAGGAGGATGCCGATGATCACGGGAAAACTAAGTACGGCCATAACCACCGAATTATTATTGGCCTTGGATGCAATGCCTGACAATAACGTTAACGAAGCAGAAAAACCATACGAGGCAAGCAAAAGTGTGCCCAGGAATAACCAAAGGTCTTCGATGGGATTCTTGAGTAGCGTTGAGAAGAGAATGAAACCAATGCAACCGATAAGGGTATTGAGGACGAATCCATAAAAAATCTTTGCTAAAATGATCTGTTCAGCGCTTACAATGCTATACATATAAGGGCCACTATCGGGCTTGTAAGGGATAAAGCTCTTGGCGATCGTATTAACGGTTGTGAATAGCAACGTCATCCAGAATAATGCGCTCCAGATAGCCGGGGATTGAGAGGTTGGCTGATTGCCAATAGTCAGATATATAATAAAGACCAGGCAGACCAAATATAGAAAGAGGCTGGTCAGGATGGATTGATTCCTGATTTCAAGTTTGAGTTGGAGAAAGAGTAGTTCCTTCAATGCGACTGCTCCTTGGTGCTGAATGCCAATTTAGCCAGATGTCTGAATGTAAGAGAACCGAGGCTAAAGACCAATCCACCTAAGAGGCCCAAAAGAAGAGCGACAGAACCCCTTGGGCTTTTGGGTTTTTTGAAAGATGTGAACCCTTCAACGAGCTGAATACTATTAGACAACTCGAGTGCATTTACATACTCCACTCGTTGCCTGTTAAGTTCAATTATTTTCGAGTAGATATTGGTGGGATCTACCAAAAGCATCTCAGGACCCTTACCATAAATAGGCTTGCCCTCGAAAACTCTTTTCTTTAAACTGTC
>JBDHXU010000015.1:0-48854 GCA_039810905.1 Cyclobacteriaceae bacterium
GCTTTGTCCGTGCCTGGCAATACCCTACTCGTGCTTTGTCCGTGCCTGGCAATACCCTACTCGTGCTTTGTCCGTGCCTGGCAATACCCTACTCGTGCTTTGTCCGTGCTTGGCAATACCCTACTCGTGCTTTGTCCGTGCCTGGCAATACCCTACTCGTGCTTTGTCCGTGCCTGCCAATACCTTACCCGTGCCTTGTCCGTGCCTGGCAATACCCTACTCGTGCTTGTCCGTGCCTGGCAATGCCCAAGCCACACCTTACCCGGTGTACGAGTAGCCTGCTGGTATAAGTGAGTGTTGTCAAATAGAACAAAGGCCCATTTCCAAACGGAAATGGGCCTTTGCCCAGGTTTCTTAAGTTGCGGCTTATTGAGCTTCCTGCAATGTTGAGAGCTTTTCTTTGATCCTGGCAGATTTTCCTTGCCTTCCTTTCATGTAGTACAGCTTGGAGCGGCGGACTTTTCCAGCCTTAACAAATTCAATTTTATCTATGGACGGGCTCACCATCGGGAAGATGCGCTCCACACCTACACCGTTTGAAACTTTCCTCACGGAAAAGGACTCGCCGTTTGTGCCTTTGCCCCTCCTGTAGAGTACAACTCCCTGGAATTGCTGGATACGTTCTTTGTTGCCCTCGGATATCTTCACGTGAACATTTATGGTATCCCCGGCCTTAAAATCTGGGTGTTTTGCTCGATTTCCGGCCATTGCCTGCTCGGCCAGCTTCATCAAATCTGCCATGGTAGTTCTCTTTTAAAAATGGGACTGCAAATATAGGAAAGAGGGGCTAGTTGACAAGCTGTACAGCTTAACAGATTTCAATCATCACCGGCCTCCAATAGCCCGGGACGCCTCTTTTTGGTTCTTTCAAGGGCATTTTCATGCCTCCAATCTTCGATTTTGGCTTGATTTCCCGAAAGCAGAATATCTGGAACTTTCCACCCCTTGTAATCAGATGGCCTGGTATAAACCTCCGGCGCCACAAGTCCGTCCTGGAAGGAATCAGTCAAGGCTGAGGATTCATCAGATATTACGCCAGGGATAAGCCTGATCAGTGCATCAGAGACCACGGCAGCGGCTAATTCGCCTCCGGAAATGACGTAATCCCCTATGCTGATTTCAAGGGTAATAAGGTGCTGTCGTACCCTCTCATCCACACCCTTGTAATGCCCGCAGAGCAAAATGAGGTTTTTCGAAAGGCTAAGCTGGTTAGCCATGGACTGGGTAAAAGAGTTGCCATCGGGACTCATATAAATCACCTCATCGTATGTTCTTTCTTTCTGTAAAGATGAGATACACCGATCAATTGGCTCAATCATCATTACCATCCCTGCACCTCCTCCAAAAGCATAATCATCAGTGGTGCGATGAGGGTCAGTTGTATAATCACGCAGGTCGTGAATTTTCACCGTTACAAGGCCTTTTTCCTGAGCCCGCTTCATGATGGAATCATTGAATGGGCTTTCGAGCAGGCGAGGCAGGCATGTGATAATGTCTATGCGCATAGAACAAAACTAACAGTCACGGCCAACGAACTGAAATAGCGTCGCGCCATGAAAATTGGTATCCTAAATGTCAAGCAACCCCTCCGGCAGATCTACTGTAATTTCCTTCTTCGATTTTTGAACCAGTTGAATAAAAGGGCCATTCAATGGTATCAAGACCTCTTTGTCATGATGATGTACAATCAGCTGGGGATTCGGCCCTTCTGAAACTTCGGCCACGACTCCAATTACTGACCCTGCATTGTCTCTTACCTGAAAGCCAATGACTTCATCTCCGTAAAATGCTCCCTTTACAGGTTTAGGTCTGCTTTTTTTTGGAAGGAAAACGCCGCAACCTGTAATTCGTTCTGCATCCTCGACCGTTGAAATGTCCTCAAATTTGATGAAAGCTTTCTGTCCCCGGGGTGAGTAGTTCTGTATGAAATGGGGTACATATTGGTCGCCATAAAGAATGAATAAGGCCTTGTGGCCCTCGGGGAGTGTACTACTTGAATCAAAGGCGATAGTCACCTCGCCTTTCAAGCCGTGGGTTTTGATGACGTAACCTACTTTAAAGTACCCTTCTGTGGCCATGAGAAATAAAAATGCCAACACCAGTAGTGTTGGCATTTAATTATCTGATTGGATTCAATTATGCCTGAGGTTCAGCAGCGGGGGTCACTTCGCCTTCTGCAGGAGGAGCCTGCTCTGCAGATTCTGCAGCTGCAGCCGCGGCCTCCTGCTTCTTGCGGATAGCCTCGGCCCTTGCCTCTCTGATTTTTGATTCCGCTTCTTTACGTGCCCTTGCAGCTTCGGCCTTCGTCTTGTCCAGGTTGCTAATTCTGGAGCCAATCTTGGCTTCTTTAGCCTGCTTCCAATCTGCCAATTTGGAATCGGCCTGTTCCTGGGTGATGGCACCCTTAACAACGCCAATTTGAAGGTGCTTTCTCATCATAACACCCCTATATGAGAGCATTTGCTTGACGGTTTCTGAAGGCTGCGCACCCTTCATAAGCCAGTTGAATGCTTTGTCCTCGTCCAGGTTGATAGTTGCTGGGACCGTCAGAGGGTCATAAGTCCCGATTTTTTCAATGAATTTACCGTCGCGGGGAGATCTGGCATCTGCCACCACAACATCGAATCTTGCAAGCTTTTTGCGGCCTCTGCGGGCCAATCTGATCTTTACTGCCATTTTTCAGTCGTTTTAAAGGTTGGAACTCGTCCGATTTTTAAAGGACTGCAAAGGTAACACAAATTGCATTTCTATCAAGAATTGGCATAATGATTAGTATACAAGGTCCATTAAACGTGTATAAGCGTTTATCCAATTTTTAGTTATTTCCCATGCTGGATATATTTGTTTCTTACCCTTACCAGATATGGACAAATACTCCTACATATCAAATGCTGATGTAGGCTACCTCGATCAGCTATACCAGAATTACAAGAATGACCCTGCCTCGGTGGACACCACGTGGCAGAAGTTCTTTGAGGGCTATGACTTTTCCCAACAGCGATTCGGAGAGAATGGTCATACCGCCGCGGCAGAAGGTGGGGTGAGCATTAAGGAGACCCAGGTCCGCACCCTGATACACGCTTATCGCAGCAGGGGGCATCTAAAATCCAATACTAACCCGGTTCGCCCCCGGCGTGACCATAATGTACCGTTGAACCACGAGTTTTATGGTCTGACCAATGAAGACCTCGATACTGAATTCGATGTAGGTGCCGAAATAGGTCTTGGACGCACAACACTTCGAAAGATCATTGAGAAACTGAACAGAGTCTATCTCGGTACCATCGGATTTGAATACAGTTACATCCGCAACCAATCAATCTTTGACTGGTTCATTGAAAAATGCGAGACGGAATACTATAACTATAACCCCTCTATTGAGGAGAAGAAGAATATTCTCGCCAAGCTTAACGAGGCCGTAGTATTTGAAAACTTCCTTCACACCAAATTTCTGGGCCAGAAACGTTTTTCGCTGGAAGGAGGAGAGACGACCATTCCAGCAGTTCAGACCATCATTAACAAGGCTGCCGAATTGGGAGTAAAGGAGGTTGTGATTGGAATGGCCCACAGAGGACGATTGAATGTACTCTCCAATATTCTGGGCAAAACCTACGAGCAAATATTTACGGAGTTTGAGGGTAACATCAGTCCGGACCTCACCTTTGGCGATGGTGACGTAAAATACCACCTGGGATACGCCAGTCATATTGGATCTCCATCCGGAAACAAGATATATGTTAAGCTGACACCCAATCCCTCGCACCTCGAGGTTGTGGATTCACTGGTGCTTGGATATACTCGCGGTCAGATCGATGATGAATATAGAGGAGACTTGTCCAAAGCAATGGCGATCCTCATCCATGGCGATGCAGCTGTGGCAGGGCAGGGAATTGTGTATGAACTGGTGCAGGCTTCGGGCCTTGAAGGTTATAATACCGGGGGCACCATTCACTTCGTGATCAATAACCAGGTTGGGTTTACCACCGACTATGAAGATGCACGCACTGCCATTTATTGCACCGATGTTGCCAAAATTGTAGATGCCCCTGTACTTCATGTCAACGGTGATGATGCCGAGGCGGTGACGTTCTGTTCCAAACTGGCAGTTGAATACCGTCAGAAATTTGGGAAGGACATATTCATCGACATGGTATGCTATCGCCGTCATGGGCACAACGAAAGCGATGAGCCAAAGTTTACCCAGCCCAAGCTCTATAATCTCATCGCCAAACATCCCAACCCGCGCGAGTTGTATGTGAAGAAATTGGTTGAACGCGGCGCTATCGATGCTGCACTTGCTGATGAGATGGACAAGAATTTCAGAAACATGCTGCAGGACCGCCTCAATGAAGTGAAGCAGAAGCCGCTACCCTATAAACCTCAGAAAATCGAGGAGGAATGGGAGAGGATGAGCCGTGCAAAGCCTGAAGATTTTGAAGAATCACCTGACACCAGTATCAAGCAGGCAGTAATAGATAAAGTAGGGAAGGCACTAACCACCATACCGGAGGGATTCAAGCCGCTGAAACAGATTGAAAAGCTTTTGAAGGATCGCAAGACCGCATTCTTTGATGACAAGATGTTAGGGTGGGCAGAGGCGGAATTGCTTGCCTATGGTTCGCTGCTTTTGGAGAATGTACCGGTCCGCATGTCCGGCCAGGATGTGAAACGTGGGACCTTCTCTCATCGCCACGCTTATTTCTGGGATGCCAACACCAATGAACCTTATTGTGGTCTTGACCATATTCAAAAGGATCAGTTGAAGTTCCATATATACAATTCGTTGTTATCTGAATTTGGCGTGCTGGGTTTTGAATACGGTTATGCGCTGTCCAACCCTCATGCGCTTGTGCTATGGGAGGCACAATTCGGAGACTTTGTGAATGGTGCACAGGTGATGATCGACCAATTCATTTCAAGTGCGGAATCGAAGTGGCAAAGGATGAACGGCCTGGTGATGCTGCTGCCCCACGGATACGAGGGCCAGGGACCGGAACACTCCAGTTGCCGGCCAGAGCGCTTTCTTCAGTTAGCCGCCGAATACAACATGATTGTAGCGAATCCGACCACACCGGCAAATATTTTCCATTTGCTGAGAAGACAGGTGGCCTGGCACTTCCGCAAACCCTGCATTGTTTTTTCACCTAAATCCCTTTTGCGGCACCCTTCTGTAATATCCCCGGTTAGCGAAATCATTTCTGGCCGTTTCAGGGAGGTCATCGATGAGGAGGTTGCAAACCCGAAGGAGATCAAGCGGGTGATATTCTGTTCGGGGAAAGTCTATTACGACCTTCTTGAGGCACAAGGCAAGAGAAAGACGAAGGACACGGTGCTCGTCCGGATTGAGCAGCTGTATCCATTTCCCCAAACACAGGTGCAGGCTATCCTCAAGAAATACAAGGGAGCCAAACTGGTTTGGGCTCAGGAAGAACCCGCAAACATGGGCGCACTTTCGTTCATCAACAGAGTAATGCCAAAAGTTGAAATGGAATATGTTTCCAGGAAAGCCAGTGCATCTCCTGCTACAGGCTATTCGAAAGTTCACAAAGCGGAACAAGAAAAGATTGTTACACAGGCTTTTGAAATCTGACCACTCCAATCCATTAAATACCAGATCATGTCGCAACAAGTTAAAGTACCTTCTGTAGGTGAATCCATCACTGAAGTCACTATTTCCAATTGGCTAAAAAAAGATGGTGACGTCGTTAAGTTGGACGAAGTGATTGCTGAATTGGAGTCCGACAAAGCAACATTTGAGCTCCCTGCTCCTCAGGCGGGAGTACTGAAGATTTCAAAACAGAAAGGCGAAACCGTACCCATCGG
This sequence comes from Cyclobacteriaceae bacterium, assembly GCA_039810905.1. Lineage (GTDB taxonomy): Bacteria > Bacteroidota > Bacteroidia > Cytophagales > Cyclobacteriaceae > ELB16-189. The sequence goes on from JBDHXU010000015.1 coordinate 5,824, forward strand.
CACGGTTATTTGCGAAATCCAGGGGGATGGAAAGCCTGCAGAAGTTCAGCCGGCTGCAGATGAACCCAAGCCCAAGCCTTCAGCACCGGTCGCTGTTTCTGCACCGGCTAAAGCCTCCGGTGCAGTCAAGGAAATGAAAGTTCCTGCAGTTGGCGAGTCAATTACTGAGGTGACCATTTCCACCTGGCTGAAGAAGGACGGAGACCTGGTGAAACTGGATGAGGTCATCGCCGAGGTTGAGTCTGACAAAGCAACGTTTGAGTTGCCGGCAGAGGCAACCGGTATTCTGCGCATAGTGGCCAAAGAAAAGACAACCCTCCCGATTGGTGGATTAATCTGCAAAATTGAAGTGACAGAAGGTGCGGCAGAGGGGAATGTTGCTACGGCTGCTTCAACTTCCCCTGCTACATCTGGTGGAGGCACCAATTATGTCACCGGTCATCCATCTCCAGCAGCAGCCAAGATGCTGGATGAAAAGGGAATCCCGACCTCTCAGGTTTCGGGAACAGGCCCGGGAGGCAGGATTACAAAGGAGGATGCATTGAAAGCCCAGCCTGCAGCACCTGAATCCAAACCCGCTGCCACGCCATCCGCTGCTGCAACGACAGGTGCTCCTGCCCAGGGATCCAAAGGAGAGCGTCGTGAAAAAATGACCTCGCTGAGAAAAACCATAGCACGCCGGCTGGTGGCGGTCAAGAATGAAACAGCCATGCTGACCACCTTCAACGAGGTGGACATGAAACCTGTAATGGATCTTCGCAATAAGTATAAGGAATCGTTCAAGGAGAAGTACGGAGTTGGTCTTGGGTTCATGTCATTCTTTACCAAGGCCGTTTGCGCTGCATTGAAGGAGTTTCCTGCTGTAAATGCTTCTATCGATAAGGACGAAGTGATTTACCACGATTACTGCGACATCTCAATAGCTGTGTCTACTCCGCGTGGCCTGGTTGTTCCGGTAATCCGGAACGCAGAAACGCTGACCTTCGCGCAGATTGAAAGTGAAGTCGTAAGGCTTGCGACGCGGGGACGAGATGGCAAACTTTCAATTGAAGAAATGACAGGGGGAACCTTCTCCATCACCAATGGGGGAGTATTTGGCTCAATGTTGTCCACACCAATCATCAATCCCCCTCAATCCGCGATTCTTGGAATGCATAATATTGTGGAGCGACCAGTGGTGAAGAACGGTGAGATTGTGGTTCGTCCGATTATGTATCTCGCACTTTCATATGACCACCGGATTGTGGACGGCCGGGAGTCAGTGAGCTTCCTTGTCCGGGTGAAAGAAATGCTGGAGGATCCAGGTCGGTTGATCCTCGGTGTATAAATTCAAAAACTTCAGATCATGCAATACAATGTCACGGTGATCGGATCTGGCCCGGGCGGTTACGTCGCAGCCATCCGTTGCGCACAATTGGGATTCAAGACAGCCATCATTGAAAAATATGATACGCTTGGCGGCACGTGCCTTAATGTAGGTTGCATACCTTCCAAGGCATTGTTAGACTCATCAGAGCATTTTATTAATGCGAAAGAGCATTTCAAGGAGCATGGAATTGACATTGCCGAGCCAAAGGTGAATTTGCCACAAATGATCAAGCGCAAGGGTGAGGTGGTGAAGGCAAATGTGGATGGGATCGCCTTTCTGATGAAGAAAAACAAGATTGATGTGTACAAGGGCGTCGGATCTTTCGTCGACAAAAACACAATCAAAATCATCTCAAAGGATGGCAAAGAGTCTACGATCACATCTGAAAAAGTGATCATCGCGACCGGTTCGAAACCGACGGCACTGCCTTTTGCACCTTTTGACAAGAAGAGGATAATCTCCAGTACTGAGGCGCTGGAACTCAAGGAAATACCAAAGCATCTCATCGTAGTAGGGGGAGGCGTAATTGGAATGGAGCTGGGTTCAGTGTATGCAAGGCTTGGTGCCAAGGTTTCAGTTGTCGAGTTTTTGGACAGCCTTATTCCCACCATGGATGGTACTTTGGGTAAGGAGTTGATGAAGGTGACGAAGAAACTCGGTATGGAATTCTACCTCGGTCACAAGGTGACTTCAGTTGAAAACAAGGGGAAAGAGGTCTTGTTGAAGGCAGAGCCCAAATCGGGAGGTCAGCCGATCGAATTGAAGGGTGATTATTGCCTCGTCAGTGTGGGAAGAAGACCTTACACCGAAGGACTGGGTCTGGACAAGATTGGCATTGAAACTGTGAAAGGACAGATTCCAGTGGATGATCATCTCCGGACCAAGGTTGAAAATATATACGCGATCGGGGATGTGGTCAGGGGCGCCATGCTTGCCCACAAGGCTGAAGAAGAGGGGGTGCTTGTGGCTGAACAATTAGCCGGGCAAAAGCCGCACATTAATTACCTTTTGATCCCGGGAGTCGTTTATACCTGGCCAGAAGTTGCGAGCGTCGGGTATTCTGAAGAGCAGCTGAAAGGTGCGGGACGTGCTTACAAGACTGGCAGCTTTCCGTACAAGGCGTTGGGCCGTGCACGCGCATCAATGGACGTTGATGGTCTGGTCAAGATCCTTGCCGACAAAGTCACGGATGAAATTCTCGGTATTCATATCATTGGCGCCAGGGCAGCAGATATGATTGCAGCCGGAGTTACGGCAATGGAATTCCGGGCATCTGCAGAAGATATTGCGCGAACTTCACATGCGCATCCTACCTATATGGAAGCCGTTAAGGAGGCCTGTCTGGCTGCAACCGGAAACCGGGCGATTCATATTTAGGCTGCGGAAACTTTCTAGAAAGGTCGACTATTCTTGTCTCTTGGCGATCTTTCGAGCCTGCGAGGTCTTCTTATCATATCAATATGTATTTTCGCCTTAGCGCCTTTGCGTGAAACATAAGTCAGGCAGCATGCTTCGTTGCACCGCTTGTTTCCACCTCTTGTTGGTTTGGATACCAGCAAGCCTACGCACTTTAGTTGTATACGATAATTACACAACCGGGCGGAACCAAGAATTCTGGTTTGGATATGATCGCTTCGCGATGACAGCTTATTTAAGGTTGGGATGCGTGGAGGGATGCATCGCTCCGCTCGCAATCTACTTAAGTTTATCTCGAGCAAAATAAAAAAGGGCAAACCAGAAGAAATCCTTATTTGCCCCTTCAGTAAGTCAAATGACAGCCAAACATTTCCTAAATGAGTCGTCTCAACAGAATTGATCGCATCAAGGCTACGCCAACAACAGGGATCAGGAACAGATTCAATTGCTGAGGCAACAGGACCCAACCGGCAAGCAGGAAAGCAGTGAGGTACATGGAAAAGGTAAAATACTTCCGAATAAAAGCTGTCGCTTTCGAACTATAGATGGCCAGTACGATCAGATGGCTGGGAAGCGCCCATAGCAAATTCATGTTGTTGGCCGCTGCTCGATGATCTGTCATAGTCCACAACAATAATAGCAGGACTCCGACGGCTCCCAATACAAAAAAGAATATCAGGTCGAACCATTTGGACAGTTTCTTCCGCTTCCAGTCAATGAAACTGATCACTGCCGCGATGGCGAATAGAAACCCCAGAACGATCCATGGATGAAACCAATTGAAAGCTTGTGGTTCGGGTCTATGGTGGTAAACGGGAACTTTGGCAATAACTGCCGGTTTCCATCCTGACTTGCCCAGAACAGTTGCGTGATCGAAAGAGGATTCTATATAGTCGGGCAGAAACATATACTCATAGGGCTTTGCCTGCTTGTCTATCGGCAACCCAAGGCAAATGTCTATGCCGAGGTCTCCCCAAGGCTGTTCCGTGAGGTACAGGTCCGTAAGTTGCCGGATAGTGTATTTCGTTTGTATGAAAGTTGAGTCGAATTGAATGGAGTCGCGCAGGACATGCCTGAAGACATCCCTGACTTTGGATGCGCAATTGTTATAGAAGTAATCGTAGCGGTAAGTCTGATTTTCAGGCTTGGCATTCCACTCCAGGAAGTCAAACAACTTTTGCTTCTGGCTTTGTGTAATATCAACGTATTGTTCAGTAACTGACCTGTTGAAATAGATGTAATAATCCCGGAAGTCACTATAGGGATAGACACCCAGCTTGAACAAAAGAAGACCTTTGGTGTAGTTCAGATAGAAATTGGGTTGATCAAAGTCAAAGACCCCGTAGTTGTAGGCATAATCGATCCCATTTGCAGGATCTTGGACCCTGATGGCGCTGTGACCAAAGGCGGAGTAGAGTTCCAATTGTGTCGGGCCGCAGGTGATAACGGATACCCTCGTGTTTGGGGATAACTTTATTTCCTGGGCTTCGGCGACGATTCCCCCGAGGCAAAACAGCAGAAGTAAAGCCTTGCTCATGGCCCTAAGGTACAAATATCGAACTGGTTGAAGCGTTTCATAATGTGTATGATGTTTTGGATTAGTTGCTCAGTCGGATGATAAGAATCGATAAGCACAAATCCGAAATAACCCAATGCTTCAAAGCTCCTCTGAGGATTAATTTCGCCACACTAAAGTGAAAAAAGCCTTTACACAGTTTCCCTGATTGAGCAGGCCTACGGGCTTTTTTCTACTTTAGTGGTAATGGTAGCAGGCTGGAAAGATGCGATGAGTTTGGCTGGAGGCATGTCCACCAGAAAGCTTTTGAATGCTGCGAAAGTATTGGGAAGCTACCATCGTTCCCGCGTTACAGGCAAGGCCGTCATTTCCGGACTGCCCATTTCGCTATCCATAGAACCTACCACCAGCTGCAACCTTCGATGTCCCGAATGTCCCAGTGGTTTGAGATCATTCACCCGACCGACGGGTATGCTGGAGACTCATGTCTTTAATAAAATCCTCGATGAAGTGGGACCCGCTCTTGCCTATTTGATCTTCTATTTTCAGGGGGAGCCATACCTGCATCCACTTTTCCTTGATATGGTCAGAGAAGCCTCGTCAAGAGGCATTTATACGGCAACATCCACCAACGCACATTATCTGGACGAGAAGAATGCCGAGAAGACTGTAGCGTCAGGTTTGAACAGACTGATTATTTCTATTGATGGGGTAAGTCAGGAGGCCTATGAACAGTACAGGGTGGGAGGGAAGATTGAAAAAGTGCTGGAAGGAACAAGAAATGTTCTCAAAGCGAGGAAGTCCTTGAAGATGTCGACACCCCAGGTTGTGTTTCAATTTCTAGCCGTTCGCCCGAATGAGCATGAAATTCAGCCCTTGCACGTGTTGGCGAAACAAATGGGTGTTGACAAAGTGGTTATCAAGACTGCCCAAATATATGACTATGAGCACGGCTCTGATCTGATCCCAAAGAATGAGAAATTATCACGATACCAGCGCAACCCGGATGGTACATATAGCATCAAGAATGATCTTCTTAACCATTGCTGGAAGATGTGGCATAGTTGTGTGATGACCTGGGACGGGAAGATCCTGCCTTGTTGCTTTGATAAGGATGGCACGCACGTAATGGGTGATGTTTCCCGCGAAGACTTCCGGTCCATCTGGACAGGCCAGTCGTATCAGCGATTCAGGACTGCACTTCTCAAATCCCGAAAAGAAATTGAAATCTGCAGAAACTGCAGTGAAGGAACCAGGGTATGGGCTTAGCTCGACTTAACTTGCGTTTCCTGACATTTACCGCAGCCACTCGCACAACCCTTCTGTGCCCGCAGACTCTTGTAGATCACCTGCCCAACATAAACAAGGGCAGATATGAAGAACAGGCCAACCAATACTTCCTGGAGCATATTGCAAATATAGGGTATAGGGGGCTAACATGGGTCTGTCCGAAACCGGACGGCGAAGTGTATTTCACTACATTATTTACACGGTACAATTCAGGAAGTGATCAAAAATGAAACTTTTAGAATATCTGAACCGTCCATAGGTGGAGCTTAATTGTTGCCTATGATAAAGAATTACTTTGTGACAGCAGTGCGCAATATCCTGCGACAAAAAAACACGGCAACCATTAACGTCGCCGGGCTTACGCTGGGAATCGCCTCAGCACTGATCTTGATTTTTCTCGTAGGATACCATTTCAGTTTTGATACTTTTCATTCCAGGAAGGATCGGATCTACCGTGTGGTAACAGAATCCAACGGCAACAATGGGAAGGACTATTCGGCCGGGATTCCTTCCGTTTTGCCCGAGGCTTTTGGCGTAGATTTTCCTGAAGCGGAAAATGTAACATTCATTTCATACCGGGCAGGAGGGTTGGTCACTATAGTGAGAGAAGGAGGGGTACCAACGAAATTCGAAGAACCAAGAGGAATTGCGTACACCCAACCTGACTTCTTCAAGATCTTCGACCGCGATATTTTGATAGGGTCTGCAGAAAAGGGACTCGATGAGCCCAACGAGGCCATCCTGTCCCGCTCCTGGGCCATCAAATACTTCGGAAGGGAAGATGCCGTTGGTCAGGTGCTGAGATATGACAACAGGGATTATAGGGTGGCCGCCATAATGGAGGACGCACCTGTAAACACTGATGTGCCGTTGTCGTTAATGCTCTCTTATGTAACAGTAAAGAAGGAGTTGGATGAGCATGGCTGGCACAGCATATGGAGCGATGAGCATTGCTATTTCACCTTAAAGGAAGGAGAGTCGTTGCAGGCCATGGAGAGTCGCATGCCCGCATTTGTAAAGAAGTACCTCGGGGATGATAACCCGTCCAATATGACCTATGCATTTCAGCCACTGAAAGAAGTTCATTTCGACGACCGTTACGGCAATTTTAACTACAACACGGTGAGCAGGCAGACATTGTTTATGATGGCAGTGTTGGCGATCTTTCTGTTGGTTACTGCGTGCATAAATTTTGTAAACCTGTCCACTGCCGAAGCGATCAAGCGATCCAAGGAAGTAGCTATCCGGAAGTCATTGGGTAGTTCACGTCAACAGTTAATCAGGCAATTTCTTGGTGAGACCTTTCTCACTACACTCACTTCAACCATTTTGGCCCTGGGACTTGTCGAACTAAGTCTTGGTTTTCTTAACAGTTATCTGAATGTGTCTGTTACCCTTAGCCTTTCCGATCCATTGATTTTAACGGTGCTTATTGGAATAGTTGTGATCACTTCACTCCTTTCTGGTCTGTACCCGGCTTTCATTGTTTCTTCGTATCAACCTGCACTGGCACTCAAGAATAAGGCAGGTGACCGGCAGTCTTCCAGTTTTGTCCTCCGAAGAATGCTCGTAGTATTCCAGTTCTTTATCTCACAATTCCTGATCATAGGAACAATCATATTTGTTTCTCAAATGAATTTCTTCCAGAACAAGGATCTCGGGTTCAGGAAAGATGCCATCCTTACGGTGCCTATACCAGTCAACGAGGAGGGTCCCCAGGCTGATACTTCCCGCATGAGCCGGATGAGAACGTTGCGGCAACAGATTGAAGGTCTGAGCAATGTGGAAATAGCCAGCTTGTGCAACACACCCCCATCGTCTGGCAGTGTAAGCGGAACAAGATTTGCGCTGGAAGGAGATGAAAGATTCTTCGAAACACAGGTTAAAACAGTTGACGCAAATTATATCCCATTGTTTGGCTTGCAGTTGTCAGGAGGGAGAAACCTTGAAGACCTGGATACCGCACGGGGATTTGTTGTCAACGAAAAACTGGCCGCCATGGCCGGATTTAATCCCCCTGCCGATATTATCGGAAAAAGGATTACCATGTGGAGAAAGACGCTGCCAGTTGTGGGTGTAGTGAGGGATTTTCATACAGTGTCACTCCACTCTCCCATTGAGCCGACCATCTTACTTAACAGAATTCGCAGTTATCGTTCGCTTTCGGTCGGGATCAGGCCTGAGAATATGCAGGGCGCAATCTCGGAGATAAAACGCCTGTGGGAATCGGCTTACCCGGAATATGTGTTTTCATATGAATTTCTCGATGAATCTGTTCGTGAGTTTTATGAAAACGAACGTCGAACTTCCGGATTGCTTTCCGTCTTTACCGGGCTCGCTATTTTTATCGGGTGCCTGGGGCTTTTTGGCCTGGCATCTTTCATGGCAAATCAAAAGGCAAAGGAGATTGGTATCAGAAAAGTTTTGGGTGCTTCGGTTGAAAACATTTTGCTTCTCTTTTCAAAGGAATTTGTCGTTTTGATCGTGATCGGTTTTGTGTTGGCCGCGCCGGTTTCCTGGGCTGTGATGCGCTCCTATCTGAGCGAGTTTACTTATCGAATCAGCATTGAGCCCTGGATGTTTCTGGGTGGCCTGCTGATGACCTTGCTTGTTGCCATGCTGACGGTGGGATACCGTTCCGCCAAAGCTGCCATTGTTAATCCAGTGAACTCTTTGAGAAGTGAATGAAAGAATATTGGTTATTGACTTCCGGCAGATACGGTTCCTGTTGTTTTGGTCTTCTGTGATGAAAGGACCCAGATGTTCAAACGTTGTCCTGCTCTGATCATATTGGATTGGAGATTGTTCCAGGTGCGTATATCTTCAATCCTTACACGATGCCGCTGAGCAATCAGTCCGAGTACGTCTCCGTTCCTGACGTAATAGACCACCAAATCCCGGCCTGCAGTATTCCCAACTGCATTTCTGGCGACCTGCTCAAACTCTTTTCTTCCCCTGGCAGCCGAATCCAGTATGGCCAACCGTCTGGCTGAGAATTCCTGCTTTGATTCGAGCGGCAACTTCAATGTAAATGATTTGTTGTCAGGGATGGCCATATGCCTGATCGTCGGATTGAGTTGCAGCAGCTCATCGGTACAGCTGCCGGTGAGTTTTGCGAACGTTTCGAGGTGAAGAAACCTGTTAACAGTAATGGTATCGTGCGGAATGGTTCTTTCAGGATCATCCACAAACAGGTTATGATCTTCAGCATAATTGATTGTGTAGATCATCGCGATGAATTGGGGGACGTAAGACCGCGTCTCGCGGGGTAAATAGTTATAAATCTCCCAGAAGGATTTCTTGTATCCTGATCTTCGTATGGCGCGCTTGACCGTTCCGGGTCCGGAATTGTAAGCTGCGAGTGTGAGCTCCCAGCTTCCAAACATGTTATACAATTGCCCGATGTATCTGCAGGCAGCTTCAGTGGATTTCTCGGGGTCCATTCGCTCATCAAAGTAATAGTCATTATGCAGGCCGAAGTAGCGTCCCGTATAGGACATGAATTGCCACAATCCGACAGCGCTGGCTCTGGATACTGCCCTCGGATTAAGTGCAGATTCAATGATTGACAAGTACTTCAGTTCATCCGGCAAATTGTATTGAGCGAGGTACTTTTCGAACATCGGGAAGTAGAGATCCTTTCTGCGTAACATCTGCTTGGTGAAATCCCTGTTACGCATGGTGAAATAGTCAATGAACCCATGTACGGTGCTATGGTATGTAAGCGGGATTGTTTTCTGAATGCAGGAAAGACGATCTTCCACCAATTCAGGCGTGACTTCACCGGGGATGTATTCGTACTCCAGCGGAAGTGCAAATAACGACGGGTCGGCAAGGGTGTCAACAGCCATCCATTTGGATTCCACTTCTTCGGCAATGGAATCCATCACAGGCACATCCTGTGACTGGGCGTCATTGAAAAGAGCCGAAAGCAGCCAACTGATTATCCAGATTCTCATCGAAGAATTGGGTCAAAATTACAAATCTTCGGCCAAAAGGGATGCCAGGTGCAGTAATTTGCCTTCCTGGAAGTCACCTGCAAGGGCTTGTAGCCCAATGGGCAGGCCCTGTTTATCCTTGCCGAATGGGAATGAAATGGCAGGAACGCCGGCTACATTGGCCTGAACAGAGTACAAGTCCGCCAGATATGTTTCAAGCGGATCCGTTGCGTGCATCCCGCGTCTGAAGGCAGTTGAGGGAGCTGTTGGCATAAGGAGAAAATCAAACTGATCGAGAATCTCTTTTGTTTTTTTTCGAATGAGTGTTCTTACCTTCTGAGCTTTCGTGTAATAGGCGTCAAAATAGTCAGATGATAGTACGAATGTGCCAAGTAATATTCGGCGTTTCACTTCCTTTCCAAAGCCTTCGCTGCGCGTTCTCTTGTACATTTCATCCAACGAGGCAGGATGGGGGGTTCTGTAACCATAACGTACGCCGTCATAACGGGAAAGATTGGAACTGGCTTCTGCGGTCGCAAGAATGTAATATGTCGGAAGGATGTAGTCCAATAGGGGGAATTCAATCCTGGTTACCGAATGCCCCATCCCCGTCAACCGGTCAATGGCGCTCATGATGGCTTCTTTGATTTCAGGCTGCAACACGGAGGCATCCACCATCTCAGTAGCGTAGGCGATCCTGAGCGGCTCATTCTTTTTCATTTCGCTGAGGTAGTCATTTACGGGTCTGCCGGACACCGTACTGTCATACTCATCCGGCCCCGCGATAATGGACAGCACATGTGCAATGTCTTCAGCATTCGAACCGAGCAAGCCGACACAGTCGAGAGATGAGCCATAGGCAACAAGCCCATACCTGGATATTCTCGAATATGTTGGCTTAAGACCTGTTACCCCGCAAAAGGCTGCAGGCTGACGAACTGAGCCGCCGGTGTCGGAGCCAAGGGAAACCTGGCACATACCTGATGCAACTGCAACTGCCGATCCTCCCGACGAACCGCCCGGAACATGGTCCCGATTGACGGGGTGGAGTACAGGTCCAAATGCAGAATTTTCATTTGACGAACCCATTCCAAATTCGTCGCAATTCTGTCTCCCGATGATGATTGCATCAGCATCAAGTAGTCGCTGAACGGCTGTTGCGTTATACTGGGCCGTAAAGCCATCCAGTATTTTGCTGCTTGCCTGAAGAGGATGTCCTTCGTAGCTGAATACATCCTTGAGGCCCACCACCAGACCGGCCAGTGGACCGTGAGTTCCTTCCTTTATTTTTTGATCGATGTAGCCTGCGCGCTTCAGGGCCTCTTCGCCATATACGCTCAAAAAGGCATTAAGATCTTGTCCCTGTTGAATTCGGGACAGATGGTGACGTACCCTGGCTGTACAGGTTTCGGCACCAGACAATAAATTTGATTGAATGTCCTTAAGACTGGAATGAGCCTTCAACGGTTATTTGCGCTCATCAATTCTTCCCGGCTGCTTTGTTCCGCCGTCTTCTACTTCTCTTTTGACATCGTTCATGGCATCCTTGAAGTCGCGAACTCCCTTACCCAGTCCCTTCATAAATTCAGGTACTTTCTTGGCTCCGAAAAGTACCAGCACAACCAATCCGATAACCAAAATTTCGTTGAACCCAACGCCACCGAGAAACAATAATACCGCTTTCATAATGCTATAGTTTGGAATGCAAAATTAGCTTAAAAAAATGAATTAATCAGAAGGCCAAATGCCCAATAGTACCGCAAAAGGCCCATTTGTCATTCTTTTAACCAATCCATTGGATCCAGGGCGGTGGTATTTTTCCGAATCTGGAAGCGCAATTCCGAAATACCGTCGCTATTAACCAATACCTTCCCAAGTTCCTGTCCGGATACCACTTTTTGTCCTTTCTTCACCGCGACTTCCTTCAGGCCTGAATAGACGGTATAGTATTCACCATGGTTGATGATCACCGAACTGCCCAGTGTGGGAATGAAAGCCACGGCACGCACTTCTCCTGAAAAAATGGATTTTACTTTTTCTCCCTGTGCGGTCTGAATATTAACGCCATCATTCTGCAAGACGATTCCCCTTAAAACTGGATGGTTCTGTCGTCCAAATTTTTGAGAAATGAACCCGGATGCCGGCCATGGGAATTTGTGTTTGTTCTCCTCAAAAGTGGATGAAAGTGCACTTATCGCTTCGGCATTCCTGGCTGCTTCCTTGTTACGACTCCTTGCTGCAGCTTCCCGAGCTGCACGTTCCATTTCCTCCTTAATGATTTCATTGATGAGTCTGTCAAGCTTGACGACAGCTTTCCTGGTTTCATCGAGATCTTTTCTGAGCTTGATTTCCTGTTTCGACAAACTCTGAATCAAAGTATTTTGTTTCTTTTTCAGCCCTTCCAGGTTATTCCTTTCGGCCAATTCGGATTCCAGGAGCGTATTTTTTTCCTCTTTCTTTCCTTCTATTACGAGTACTTGCTCTGCCAGTTGTTCCTGAACCCTTTTGATGGCTTCCGCCTGCTCCTGTCTTGCTGCGGAATACTGTTCCATGTATTTGAGTCTCATGGCAAGCTGATCAAATGTGGATGCAGAAAAAATGAACATCAATTTGGATACACCGCTGCTTGTCTTTTGAGTCGAAAATACCATGGCACCGTACTCTTCTTTCAGCCTGAAAAGGTCCATTTGCAGTGCCTTCAGTATGTCATTGTTCTCCCCGATATCGAGGTTCATTAGTTCAATCTCAGTTTGAATGGAAAGAATCAGGGCCTCCTGTTGGCGAATCCGCTGACTCAGCGCCGAAAGCTCACCAAGACTGGTTTTTTTCTGGTTGGAAGTTTGAGCGAGAATCTTTTCTGTTTCCTTGATTTTGTCAAGGTTCTGTTGCTTTTCCTTCTGAAGTTGAGCTTTTGATTTCTGAGCCAAAACCGAAGCGGATGAGGTCAGTACTAGGAGGAACAGACAAAGTACCGCTCGTTTAACGACGGTCATATTTCCGTGGAATATTGAACGGAAACTTCAGTTCTTTGTCGCCCACTTCGGCTTTATTGTATTCCAGGATAATGGTATTGTTCAATAGACCGGCTGTGGTGCGGTAGAGTATGGTAATGACTCCGTTATAAGGATAGATCTTGTCTCCGACTGGCTGAAAGTTGGAGTAATTCATCGTGATGGAGTTGTTGCTGTCCTTTTGTTTCATTTCAATTTTCTCCAGTTTTCTGCTTGCGGCATTGATGTAATTACGGATGGTTACATCATTGCGCTGTTGTTCCAGGACATTAAAACTGGGGCCTGGAACGATCACGTCACTATCATTTTTGGGCGTGATCAGATTGCCCAGGATCGCTGATTGAACGGTTTGGTAATTGACCTCGAAATTGAACCTCCTGGAAAGCTCCTTATAATCAAATACAAAGTATTCTTTATCGACGGTACTCACGACTGTAATGGAATCTTTGTTGATAAGTACTTTTCCGCCCTGCACGCCAATGACTGAAAATGTCATCCATATAACGCTGTCTTTCCTGATTCTGATATTGGCCTTCACCTCTCTTTCCTTCTTTTCATCCCGGAATACCATCTTGGCCTTGCCGTGAAAATAATCGAAGTTAATCTCTTCAATATCCAGTGTGGGGGCTGCCGGAGTAATGGTAGGAACAGTCTTCTTGCTGCAGGCCAAAAGAAGCAGAGATAGAACAATGTAGGTTAGGGCCCGGTAGGTCATTGGGGGGCTAAGGTAAGGTTTGGATTTAAAATAACACAGGCCCTCTTTGGCTTATCTGACTTAATAAAGCCGACGATTGGCAATCTTCTTGTCGATAAGTTCGTGCTGCGTAGTTAGCGATCGGGCTTTTTCCCATTGACGAACGGCGCCATCTACATCACCCAATTGAAACAGGATGTCACCGTAATGCTCAAACAAAGTTGATGATGGTTCCGGCTGTGCCAGGGCCCGCTCCATGATTTTTTTGGCGTCTTTATACTTTTCATGCATGTATAGGACCCAGGCATAAGTGTCCAGGAAGGATGCATTAGTAGGTTGATTATGTACGGCCTGTGCGGCCATTCGCTCAGCCTTTTCAAGGTTCTCCTTTCTTAATGCAAGGTAATAGCTGTAGTTGTTGAGCACATAATCATTGTTGGGATTATATTGGAGAGCCTCCTCATATGCTTTGTCCGATTTTGCATATTCCTTGGTTCCATTATAGGCATCGCCCAACATGCTGTTCACATCGCTTACCAGGGCTGCATTTCCCCCTGCCAGTTTCTTGGCCATCTCAAGTGAAGTGGCGGCTTCGCGGAAATGGTTTTTTCGAATGTGGGCATAGCCGTTGAAATAATACATCATGGCCTGGTTAGGGAATAACTCCAGACCCTTTTCGGTATGGACAATCAGACTGTCGAATTTGTTTGCCTCCGATTCGATGCTTAAGAGGTTCTGCCAGGCTTCAAAACTTGAGGCGCCTCTTCTGATAGCTTCCAGGTATTCAACTTCGGCTTCGGGCAGCCGCTTGAGGGTGAGCAAAAGGTCACCACCGGCAAGGTGGACATTGGGATCTGCACCATGCGTTGTCTTCATTTTGGAAAAGAGTTGTAATGCAAAATCTTCCAAAGCCTGGTCCCTTTGGTTTCTTGCCATCATCTGGGCAATCTGCGCGTTGTAGGTACCCAGAATAATCACTTTTGAGCGGGAATCAATACTCGGATCACCGACTACCTTGAGTAGCAAGTCCCTGGCCTTTTGTTCCTGGCCGTCGTCCCGGTATAGCCCGGCCAGCAGAATTCTTGCAGAGCCCGCATCGGGATGCGCCGATGAAAACTTCTCAAGTACGTCTATTGCTTTTTTCCGTTGTCCATTTTGTGCGAGGGTCTCCGCGAAACCCATCGCATAACGCTCTTCGTCCGGGTTGGTGTTAATCAATTTCTCCCCTTCGGCAATCGCCTCGTCAATCTTCCCCATGCGGAAAAACAATTTTTGTTTTTCGAGGGAGGATACTTCGTTAACACCCAGTGACAACTCAGCACGGTTGTAAATTTTGATGGCTTCTTCCGGTTTTTTATCGTACTGATACATCGCGGCCAGTTCATATAAGTATTCTTCAGTGCCGCTCACCTCCTTCAACATGGTTTCAAGAGTCTGTTCGGCTTTCGCGTAGTCATTGACTTCACTGTAAAGGTTGGCCGCAAGAAGATAGTAATACTTATTTTTCTTGTCCAGGCGAAGTGCATTTTCAACACTGGTGATGGCCAGACGATGATCTTCTTCCTTTTTGCTTTTCGAAAGAACTTCTGCCATTTTGTAATGGACGGTGGGATTCTCCGGACTTAGTTCGAGGGCACTCTGGTAGTAAGCAAGGGCCTTTGCATAGTCTTCAAGGATGAAATACTTCTCGGCGACAGTAAAAATTTCTTCTGCGCGTTGCTTTTGAAACTCAATGGCCTGCTGGTCGGTGATCTTCTTTCTCTTGTCTTTTTGACCAAATGCCTGCCCTGCGCAGAAAACTGCAGCTGACAGGAACAAGAAGAAACGTAATTTATTCACCGAACTACGCTGTAATCACCCAGGCTTGCATCTGAAGACTTGCTTTCAAAATTAACGAAATTTCCCAGGAAGGAGTTTTCCAGATGTGCACCTTTCAGCACACAATGCTTTTCTACAATAGAGTTAATAACGACAGAATCCCTAACCGTGGTGTGCGCACCGATCGACACATAGGGCCCAATGGTCGAGTTTTCTACAATAACGTCGTGATCAATAAAGACCGGAGGTATGATCTTTGAATTGACGGGTTTGAAGGCAGGCGATACTAACTTCTCCGCGGGAAGAAATGTGAGATATCGCTGGTTGGTCTGAACCATGTTGTCTTTGTTTCCGCAATCAAGCCACTCTTCTACGCGTCCTGGTGTGAAAACGGCGCCCTTCTTTCTCATATTTTGCAGGGCCGTTGTAATTTGATATTCACCCTTCTCTTTGATATCATGGTCCAGCAGGTATTGCATTTCATCCCTCAGGAATTCCCCTTCCCGGAAGAAGTAAATCCCTATGATGGCCAGATCGGATACGAAAGTTGTTGGCTTCTCAACAAAGTCAGAGATGTGTCCGTCGTCATTAAGTTTCACAACACCGAACTGACTTGGGTTCTCAACCTTTTGCACCCAGATGATGCCATCCTTTGAAGTATCCAGTTTGAAGTCTGCCCTGAACAACGTGTCCGCAAAGGCCACAATAAGTTTCCCTCTCAGGATTTCCCTCGCAAAGAGCAATGCATGGGAAATGCCCAAAGCCTTCTCCTGATAATATATTTTACCCTGTGCACCGACCGCGTTGGCTACTGACTTAAGGTCATCCTCTACTTGCTTTCCGAAAGCGGGGTGTATGATGAATCCTATAACGTCGATCTTTTCAGGGCAGACTTTGGCAATATCTTCCACAAGTCTATGAACAATGGGCTTGCCTGCTATGGGAAGCAAAGGCTTTGCGGTAGTGAGAGTGTGGGGACGAAGCCGCTTGCCAAGCCCCGCCATGGGAATAACAATATTCATGAGAGAAGATTTACTTCAAACAATTTAGGAATTTTCGCTCCAATAGGGTCGCTCTTTCCAGACGGCAAACCCCACAAATGAAATGATAATAAGAAAATGAGTGAGGATTGAAACGTACAGGTTGTCAAAAGCAACTTGCTGTGCAGCCCAGACAATCAGTACCGAGAGTCCGATGTACAAGAGACCGTTAACTACTTTGTAAGGCACCGGGTAATAATGCTTCCCAATGGTGTAGCAAAAGATCATCATCCCGGCGTAGCAGGCAAGTGCAGCGAAACTGCTGCCGGTATATCCCCAGATCGGGATGAGGAGGTAGTTAGCACCAATAGTTATGATAGCACCTCCGATCGTCAGTGCAGTGCCGAAATAAGTCCTATCAGTAAGTTTGAACCAAATGCTTATGTTATAGTAGACCCCAAGGCAGAGATAGGCCAGCAGCAATACCGGGACGATGGAAAGCCCCTCTCTGAATTCATCACCGATCAGATATTGCAGGATGTCAAGATTCAGACTTACAGCAAGCAGGACAACACAGGCCGTAATGATGAAGAAGTGATTCACCTTGGCAAATAAAGCCGGGGAATTCTTTTCCTTCGCGCTTGAGAAAAAGAACGGCTCAGCAGCATAACGGAAGGATTGAATGCCCAAGTTCATAAAGACGGCAAATTTGTAACACGCACCAAAAATGCCAAGCGCTGCTTCGTTTGAAATCTGACCATAATAGTTTTCAGGCAGCCACCAGTCCAGTGTGAGTCTTGAAAACATTTCGTTTGTCATTCCCGCCAGCCCGGTAAGCATGACGGGATATGCATATTCGATCATTTGAGGCGAGATGGTTTTGTCCCATTCGGGTCTCCATGCTATCAGCATGTTGAAGAAGAAAACAACAAACAACGCGTTGGCTACCAGATTGGCGAGAAAGACATATCCGATCCCGACTTCATGATGGTAGCTATATTTAAGAAAATAGATATTGAGACCTATCAATACCAGGATGTTAAGGATCTTTGCTGCGGCAAACTGCAGTGCTTTATGCTCCAGCCGAAGTCTTGCAAATGGAATGGCCACCAGCGCATCAATAAACATAATGGCGGCTACCCAGTTGATGATATCAGAACGATGGTCCAGACCGAGTGAGGTTGCGATCGAATCTGACCAAACCAGAATAGGGAGAGTCAGAGCGGCGCTCACAAGCAGTACTACTGTTTGAGCCAGTCTGAATATTCTGCCGGAGTCAGCATTTTCTTTTGTGGCAAAACGAAAAAATGCTGTTTCCATCCCGAACATGTAGACCACATTTACAAACGCCACAACGGACAATACTTTTGTGATCTGGCCGTATTCTTCACGGCTGAACATGTGGTACGTGTGAAGGGGTACCAGTAAGAAGTTAAGTATGCGCGGAAGCATACTCCCCAGTCCGTAAAGTGCAGTTTCCCCTGCTAGTCTCTTAAGCTGATTCAAAAGGGGTTTTTTGTTCTGCGAAATAACCACTTAAAACGCAATAATAGAAAAGGCCGAAAATGAAGAACCTGTTGTTCAGGAGATGCCAGACTCAGTCTTCTGCAGATTGCTAATCATGTCCTTTGTCATTTCTTCCAATCCAAACCTGTGTTGCCATCCCCAGTCCTGTCGAGCGGGCGAGTCATCTATGCTTTTGGGCCAGGAGTCGGCGATCGACTGGCGGAAATCCGGTTTATAGGTGATGGTAAAGTCCGGTATGTGTTTCTTAATGGTGGACGCTACCTGGGCAGGGCAAAAGCTCATCGATGCGATATTGTAGCTGGTTCTCACCTTTACTTTTTCTGCAGGGGCTTCCATCAGGTCGATAGTGGCTTTGACCGCATCCTCCATGTACATCATAGGCAAATAGGTGTCGGGGGCGAGGAAGCATTCAAATCTTTTTTCCTTGATGGCTTTGAAATAGATGTCAACCGCATAGTCGGTCGTGCCGCCGCCGGGAGGGGTCTTCCATCCAATCAGACCCGGATATCTGAGACTTCTGACATCGACACCGTATCTGCGAAAGTAATATGAACACCATAGCTCACCGGCCAGTTTTGTAATTCCATACACGGTGGTGGGGTCCATGATGGTATCCTGTGGGGTATTTTGCTTTGGCGTAGTGGGGCCAAAGGCTGCGATTGAACTTGGCCAGTATACTTTATGAAGTTTGAGTTCCTGTGCTGCCTCCAATACAAACAACAGGCTTTCCATATTGAGCTTCCAGGCCCAGCGTGGGTCTTTTTCACCCGTGGCGGAAAGAAGAGCGGCAAGATGATAAACCTGGGTGACATTATGCTTCTTCAGGATTTCAAAAAGCTTGTCGCGCTGCATCACATCAAATTTCTCATATCTGCCCTCTTTCAGAATCCCAATCGGATCTTTGATATCGGAGGAAATGACATTTTCCTGCCCGTAGATTTTCCAAAGTCCCTGGGTCAATTCACTGCCCAGTTGGCCTCCGGCGCCTATGAGTAAAATCGTTGTCTTCTTCATGAAATAAATAGCGCACCCAACGCGCGACGAAAGTAACAAAATTTCACATTTACGTTTGCCCGACCTAGATTTGCCCTTCATGAGCCTGGAAGAATATTTACAGGAGAAAAAGATCAATGCAGAAGCATTCAAAGCCGCAGAACCTGAACGGTGGAAGGAATGGGCGGAAATGTTCTCTCAAATGCATCCCAACAGCTTCACGGCACGTCAGCTTTATATGATCAATGGCATACGAAGAAGATTTCCCCGTCAGGGAACTCCAGTTGCAGCGCCGTTGTCTCAGAAGGCCATCAATAAACCAGTTATTAAACCCAAATTGGGATAACCATGTTCAAAAAATTGCAGCCTGTACTACAGAAGGAACTTCAGTCTATTAAAGACGCCGGTCTGTACAAGAACGAAAGAATCATTACAACGCCACAGGGCGCCGAAATCAGGACCAGTGATGGCAGGGAGGTGATTAACTTCTGCGCAAACAACTATTTGGGTCTTTCATCCCACCCCAGGGTCATAGCAGCAGCCAAGAAGGCAATCGACACGCATGGTTTTGGAATGTCCAGTGTCAGGTTTATTTGCGGCACGCAGGATATCCACAAGGAATTGGAGAGGAAGATCTCCCAATTTCTCAGCACTGAAGACACTATATTATATGCAGCAGCTTTTGATGCAAATGGTGGAGTGTTTGAGCCGTTGTTGAGCGCTGAGGATGCCATTGTTTCGGATGAATTGAATCATGCATCTATCATTGACGGTATCAGGTTGTGCAAAGCGATGCGCTACCGGTACAAACACAATGACATGAATGACCTGAAAGCCCAATTGGATGCGGCGAAGCAGGCAGGGGCAAAGCAGATACTAATAGCAACCGATGGTGCGTTCAGTATGGATGGAACCATTGCACAGTTGGACAAAATCTGTGATCTCGCTGACCAATACGAAGCCCTGGTGATGACCGACGAGTGCCATGCCTCAGGCTTCCTTGGTAAAACAGGTCGGGGCGTGCCTGAACTCCGCGGAGTCACAGGCCGGGTGGATATCATAACCGGCACATTGGGCAAAGCATTGGGAGGGGCCTCTGGCGGATTTACATCGGGGCGCAGAGAAATTATCGAATTATTGCGTCAACGCTCCCGACCCTATCTCTTTTCGAACACACTTGCCCCATCCATTACAGGAGCTTCAATCGAAGTATTCAATATGCTGTCTGAGACAACGGAACTCAGGGACAAGCTGGAGCAGAATACAAAATACTTCCGCACGGAAATGACCAAGGCGGGCTTTGATATCAAACCCGGCGAACACCCAATTGTCCCTATTATGCTGTATGAGGCCCCTCTGGCACAGCAGTTTGCAGAGAAATTGCTCCAAAAAGGAATCTATGTAATAGGATTCTTCTTCCCTGTGGTTCCCAAAGGTCAGGCCAGGATACGGGTCCAGCTTTCTGCCGCCCATGAGCGACATCACCTGGACAAGGCAATTCGTTCCTTTGTAGAGGTGGGCAAAGAACTGGGTGTGCTGAAATAGAACTTACTTAACTCTCTTCTTCACCAGTTCAGAGACGGAAGACTGCCCGGTAAATATTCCGTACAATGGCGCTACATTCTGGTCAGGAAGGAAATAGATCTTATCCTTTCTGCCTTTAAGTTTCAGACGGTACACGTTGAAATAGGGTACCGGCTTGATCCACTTTACTTCAGGCCATTCGTAGTGTTCAATACCATCATGGTTGAATACGGCGATGCGATTCTTCCCGAAGGCCACTCGCCTGAACCGATGTGCAATTGCAAAATACAGCATCAGACATACGAGACCGGTGAGGAAGAATACCAGAGCAGCGTTGCGACTCTTTTCAATGTCTTTTTGCAGGAACAGGAGCATCCCACACGACCATTGCAGTAATCCAAACGCCAGAAAAAAATACTTAGCGAAGTAATACTTCACAGGACTGGCTTCTTTCATCTCATTGAAAAAGTATTGTTTGGGTGGACGAAGTTATAACAATTATCCACAATGTATCAACATTGAGGCTGTAATATCCTAGTTTTCAATAACTACCGGGAAGTCCTGACCGCGGGAAAAAGTGTAAGGATATTGTGGTTTGCCCTTTAGTCTATGGGTCATTTCTGGTACCTGGTCATCCAAATAGCTCTTGAGTTCATAGATCGTCACCTTGCCGTCTTTGGGAGCGCCGTCGGCATCGCCTTGAAGCGCTTTTATGAGGAGGTAGGTGAAAAGCCCGTGATGTAATTGCGCAAATTCGGTTGCGAATTGATCACTTCCCGCCGAAGCCATTACATGTATGCCTGCGCTGCGTGAAAGCTGAGCAATTGCTTTTTCCTCGGCAGCGCCACGTGTGGCCAGGAGTTCTACAGATCCGCCGCTTTGGCATGCGTCCATGACAATGAGTTGTTTAAGGGCCCTGATGTTTCTGAACTTTTCCTGAAGCGCCCCCGCTTCAATGGCCTCTTTCTGCAAACTCCCGATGTCGTAAAGCCTTGAACTCTCCGTTGGGATGAAGAAGAACTTATCTTCAACCATGCTTCCATGACCGGCGTAGTAGAACACAAACACATCTTCTTGCCCGATTCGCGATGCGATATCGTCCAGTTTTGCCAGAATATTCTGCCTGGTTGCGTCATTATCGAAAAGAGTTATGACTTCAACCTTCCTGAACAAGCTGGCGCTTTTGTTGTTCATGATTTCAGCAAAAGATTCTGCATCAGGGCGTGCATAGTTAAGAGTCATACGTTGATTCTTATATTGATTGATTCCCACTGCAAGAATGTAACACGTGCTGGTTTGACCTGCTTGTTCAGAAAAGACTTCAGTTGACACGGGATCAGATTCAATCTTGTCTTTGTTTGATACAGAGGCTGTGATGGTATTATTCCCAGCCACCAGATTGATGGTTTGACGATAGGTGAAGGTTTGATCTTTCTCCTGAGTTGGAATTTCCTGGTATTTGATGGGTATCGACTTGCCATTTTGGAATAGCCTAATGGTGCCCAGTCCACTCCCGGTATCTATAATTTTGATGAAGACATCGGCTTTACCAGGTTCTGTCGTCGGCACCACTGCGAGCTTAACCTGCGGCGGAGGAGATTTTAGCAATTTTCCCTTCAGGCCTTTCAATTCATCGCCACCTCTTTCCTGAAAGATGCGGGGAAGGAGATCGGGTCTGAAGAACTCCTCGAAGAACTGATCAACAGAATATGTTTTCAATCCATCCACGAAGTGAATGAAACTTCTTGCTTCCTGAGTTCCATTAAAATATCCTTCAGGGTTTTTGACCATCCATTCATTCTCGCCGAAGTGAATGTGTTCAAAGAACTCTTTCCCGGTATTTAAATCCCAGAATTTTGTCGCCCCATCAACGCTGTGGCTGATCAGCATTGAATGATCCGGACTGAATATCAGCGAGGTGACCTCAGCTTTATGCCCGTCCAGTGTACGAATTGTCTTTCCTGAGAGGACTTCCCACACCCTTATCTGACGGTCGGCCCCAGCAGAATAGATATATCTTTCATCAGGACTGAAAACAGCTGTATGAACGGCTCCATGATGCCCCAGGAATTTCTTCGTCATCAGTCCGCTCGAAACATTCCACAACCTGATGCTTCCGTCCCAACTGGCAGAAAGGAGTTGCTGCTGATCGTTGCTGAGGCGGATGGAACCGATGATGTCCTGATGTCCCACAAAATCTCTAACTGCTGTCTTTGAATCTAGTTCCAGTAGCCTTAAGTCCTTTCCCTGGGAGGTGAAAAGGTAAAGGTCGGAGGGTCCCCAAAGCAGGTTAAGTGCAGAGTTGTTTTCAAAGTCGAAATAATTGACTGCCTTTCCCGACGAGAGATCCCAGGTTGCCAAAGTGGCATCCCAACTGGAGGCTGCAACCTTGGATTCATCACTACAGAATTGTACATCGAGTATCGGCTCCCTGTGGGCTTTAATTACCCTTATTGAGTCCCCCGTTTCGGTATCCCAAAGAATAATGCGTCCATCACCACCGCCTGTGATGAGTCTTTTGCCATCCCGTGAAAGATCATAGCAGAGTACTGCCTTCGAGTGACCCGTATATTCCATTTTTGTTTTTCCAGACGCGATGTCCCATCGTTTCACCTTTGAGCCGAATTTGCCTTTGATCAAGGACTTTCCGTCAGGAGTGAGGAGGAGATGATTCTTGAAGCGCACGTATTTTGCAATCTGCATGTCCCAAATGAAGTTTGGGTCATAGGTCATTCCACCTTTGTCTCTCATGTTCAAGAAACCAGTTAGACTTCCCGCATCCCTCGCATGCGCCAAATTCCACAGGTGACACGAGTTATCGTTGGAGGTAATCAGAAGGTATTTGCCGTTGCTGGCGAATGCCACTTCATTGATTTCCTTGTCATTGCCGGCATTGAAAGGAGGGTGGGCCTTGCCGGTCGCAATATCCCACAAGTGAATATCCTTTTCCGTTGCAACCATCAGCAGCCTTCCGTCGGGGCTTACCTGAATGGATGTCGGGTCGGAGATTTCATCCGCATACTGACGGGAGAGCTTGCCATTCTCAAGGTCGTATTGCTTTACCGACCCGTGGTGGGAAGCCATAACAAGGGACTTGCTTTCGGGTGTAAAACCAACGAATGTAGCACAGCCTCCACACCAGCCGGATCCAAATTCAAAAACGTGGACGAGCTTCCAGTCGGAGGTTTGGTAAACGGAAGCCTTGCGATTGTCTTCGCCAAGGGCCAGGAAATTGCCATCGGCACTGAAGGCCAGATTCACACCCCTTCGGTTGCCTTCCGGATTTGCCTCCAGTTCCTTCACGGGTTTGTCAGTATCCAGCCGGTAAATTCTGACAGCGTATTTCAGACAGGAAACAGCATAATACTTCCCGTCGGGTGAGATTACAATATCGGTTATAGTCTCATTAAAGGGATTAATCTTGTTTATTTCCCTTCCGGTAAAAACATCCCACTTGCGAAGTGTCCCGTCACTGCTTCCTGTGAAGAGAAACTTCCCATCCGGAGTGAAAGCAACGGTTGTAACCGAGTACTCATGGCCAAGAAAACTCCGTACTTCACGCAAGGAGTGAAGGTCCCAAAGTTTTGCCGACTTGTCACGGCTGCCGGTGACTACCAAATTGCTGTCAGGGCTCGTGGCAATTGAGATCACGGCGAGCTCATGTCCCCTTTGGATAACGGTTTCAATTTCCTGACTATTGGCTACCAAGGGTGCGAGAACCAGAATGGCAACAAGAAATTGCATCGCTTTTGGGCAGTTCAGACTTAAGCTGGGGAATAACCTGACCATCATCGATGGAAACTAACCTTTTACCTCCTGTGGCTCAGAGGCCTCTGTTTCCACAGGCATCGCATCCCACTTTTCAGGTTCTTCACGGTGGAGATATTCCAGGATTTTCTGCTCGACCTGTCTCAGCTTCAGACTTCTTAGAAATTTTCCGTTACGGGCAAGAATCAGTCTCCCGGTCTCTTCTGATATCGCAAGGACGAGCGTGTCTGTAACTTCGCTCATGCCTATTGCCGAGCGATGACGCAATCCAAAATGCGCAGGCAAGTGATCGTTTTCGCTGACCGGAAGTACACATCGTGCCGCCTTGATTCTGCCTTTGTATATGATGATGGCGCCATCGTGCAACGGGCTGTTCTTCCCGAAGATTGATATGATCAGGCGCTTATTGACCTCAGCGTCCAGTGGGTCGCCGGTTTCTACATAGAACTTTAGTTCGCTATCTCTTGAAAAGACAATCAAAGCCCCTGTCCTTGTTGCTTTCATCGTCTTGATGGACTCAATAAGACTGTGAACATCAAAGTCATCATGGAATCGGTTACTCCAGTTGGCCAGCGATTTGAAAAAATCACGATTAAGCTCCGTACTCCGGCCTATAACAAGGAGAAATTTTCTGAGTTCGGGTTGAAAGAGAATGATCATGGCCAAAACCCCCACACCCATGAACTGTCCCAGAATAGTTGCCAGAAGTTCCATTTGGGCTGCACGCACCACGAGGTAGATCAGGTACAGCGACAGTATCCCCACAAAAATATTCACAGCGAGGCTTCCGCGAATCATTTTGTATACCTGATACAACAGGATTGCGACCAGGGTAATATCTGCGAGATCCACCCAGGTGATATCAAGGAATGCAACTTTGAAAGCGAGTGTCACCATGTCAAAGTTAAGTCATTTTTGATCAGCCACCGGGAACCCTTTGAGAAACGGTTGAGTCAAAGCGGACAGTGCCGAAACCAGACGGATACATTCGATTGCCTGCTTCACATCGTGAACCCTAAGGATGGAGGCTCCTTTCATGAGCGCCACGGTGTGGAGTGCTGTAGTTCCGTTCAATGCATGATCCGGTGTTGTTTCCAGTGTACGCCAAATCATGGATTTGCGTGATAATCCCACCATCAAAGGCCTTGACAGCTGATGAAATTGATCCAGAGAACCCAACAACTGAAAGTTTTGCTGAGGTGTCTTCGCAAATCCGAACCCGGGATCGAGAATAATGTCGGCTATTCCCAGTTTTCTCAGTGTATCCATTTTAGCAAGGAAGTAACTCAGAATGTCCTCTACAACATCAGTGTAGTCTGTCAGTCCGGTCATCGTCTGCGGATTACCTCTTGTGTGCATCAGAACATAAGGGACCTTTTGACGCGAAACGAGTTCAAGAAGTGAACTATTGGTTGCCCCTGAGGTGTCATTGATCATCACAGCGCCTTCACTCAAGGCAGCATGAGCAACTGAAGTAGTGAAGGTATCGACCGAAATCATTGCTTGAGGGTACTCCCTGACAATGGCCTTCAGAGCGGGCAGAACGCGCTTAAGCTCCTCTTCTTCGGTAACCTGATCGGCATGCGGTCTGGTCGAATATCCACCGACGTCAAGAAATGTAGCCCCTTCACTCAAATGACGCCCGGCCAGCTCGAGGATTGATTTCTCATTATTGAATTGCCCGCCATCATAGAAACTGTCGGGTGTTACATTGATAATGCCCATGACAAGCGGGGGCTGCATGGTTACCAACCGACCGCCGACGTTCAATGTTTTGTTGCGGTAAAATCTGTTATTTTGCACCCTTCATCAAATGACCCGAACTGCAACCCAATATACCGAGGTTATCAGCGCCTGCCAAGACCTGTTCGTGAAGAAAACACGCGACTACGGAACTGCCTGGCGTGTGCTCCGGCTTCCGAGCATAACCGATCAACTTTATATAAAAGCACAGCGAATCAGGAGTATACAGGAAAAGGGAACTCAAAAAATCTCGGACAGTATCCGTGATGAGTTCATTGGGATCATTAACTATTGTGTAATTGCATTGATTCAACTCCGCCTTGTAGAATCCGTTGTTATGGAGTTATCACCCCAGGAAGTCGCCCGTTATTATGAAGAGGTTATAACCGAAACGCGACAACTGCTTGAGGATAAGAATCATGATTATGGGGAAGCATGGAGGGACATGAGAGTCGGCTCCATGACTGACATTATCCTCATGAAATTGTTGCG
Organism: Cyclobacteriaceae bacterium; assembly: GCA_039810905.1. Taxonomy (GTDB): domain Bacteria; phylum Bacteroidota; class Bacteroidia; order Cytophagales; family Cyclobacteriaceae; genus ELB16-189. Next base: position 31,903 of record JBDHXU010000015.1, read on the forward strand.
GGTCAAACAAATCGAGGACAATGCCGGCGTTACCCTGGTAAGCGAAGGTGTTGCGGCCAATTACCAGGATATTATCAATTATGCCGTATTCTGCCTTATCAAACTGGGAGAGCAGTCCGGCAGCAACCCTTAAGCGGAACACATGCTTTTTAGAATCATAGATCACGTCGCCCGATATCTTGTAGGTGGACTCTTCATCTTTTCAGGACTAATTAAGCTGAATGATCCAGTTGGAACGCAGATCAAGATGGAGGAGTATTTTGAAGTGTTTGCAACTGACTTTGCTTCATTCTTCCATTACTTCGTTCCATGGTCCCTGGAGATTGCAATGGTCATGATCATACTTGAGATTACGCTCGGCGTCGCAATACTGTTTTACTATCGCATGAACAGTACAACCTGGGTGCTGCTTCTGCTAATGACGTTCTTCACCTTCCTGACTTTCTATTCGGCCTATTTCGAAAAAGTAACGGATTGCGGATGTTTTGGTGATGCCATCAAACTCACTCCCTGGGAGTCATTCTGGAAGGATGTGTTCCTGATGACTTTTGTTCTGCATTTATTCTGGTACAGACGGAAGTATCAGAGTGTCCTGCGCACAATGGAAGGTCATGCGGTCGTGATTGCCACTGCTGCACTTTGTCTCTTTCTTGGCGTATATGCCATAAACCATCTTCCATTTATTGATTTCAGGGCCTACAAAATGGGCAATAACATTCCTCAGCAGATGTTGCCGGCTGAACAACCGCAGATTGAATATGCCTTTGAAAAAGATGGCCAGATCGTTCATTCGATGAAATTCCTGCCCACCGAAGAAGGATATGTGTACAAAACATCGAGAGTGTTGAACGAGGACAAAATCAAACCTAAGATCACCGATTATTCTGTGAGCACCCCTGAAGGTGAAGATGTCACTCAATCCACTTTTGAGGGACCCAAATTGCTGATCATCATGTATGATGTGAAGAAAGCTTCGTCCGCCCGTTTGAAAGAGATTAAGGAATTGACCGATGGTCTTCGTGGAAAAGTTGACTGCCTGCTTCTTACCTCATCGCCATATGAACAAACTGAAGCTTTCAGGCATGAATTTCAGCTGGCGTGCCCTTTTGCCTACGCTGATGCGACTGTCCTGAAGACGATCATCCGGTCCAATCCCGGAATAGCGCTGTGGAAGGATGGAACGGTCCTTGGTAATTGGCATTATAACGACACCCCGGGTGTCGCTGACATTGTTTCCATTTTAGGATCAAACTGAGATGTCTTGAGAATCTTTCTATTGGGACTGCCTGGATCCGGTAAGACTACAATCGGCGGCGCATTGGCAAGCCAGTTGCATCTTCAGTTTGTAGACCTGGATGCGGAAATTGAAAAGAATGCCGGCGAAAGCATAGCTTCCATTTTTTCGAAAAAGGGTGAGAATCACTTTCGCGAGGTTGAAAAGAAAGAACTTGAGAAATGGTGCACGGGAGTTGATTCATTTGTGATGGCCACCGGGGGCGGCACACCTTGTTTCTATGATAACCTTTCTATGATGAAGCTTTCCGGGTTGACTATTTTTCTTGATGTACCGGTTCAAGTCATCGCCGACAGACTCAGGCAGACAGCGCTTGAGAATCGGCCCCTTTTTGCGAGGACTTCATCGGAGGAATTGGAGGTTCATCTTGAGCTATTGCGTGCCAAAAGAATTTCATACTATCACCTGGCACACCATACGATTGAAGGCTCAGAAATCGGAATTTCCACCCTTCTTCAGCTTATCAAAAAGGGAACCCCACGGTAAACATAACCGTTGTGGCTTGGCCGCTCAGATTAACGAGGGGACTGTACGGCGAATTGAGGTGGTAGGGCCGGTATGAATTACTGCCCGTTGTATAGACCACGGCCATGTCAATGTAGAAACTTGTCTTCCGGTAGCCAACGCCCGCCGTGTAAGATGAAAGACTTCTGTCCACACCATTTTGAGCAGACTGAAACGGATCGGGCATAAGGCGATAACCGGCACGGAAACGGTATTCCTTCATGCGATATTCTCCGCCAACCCGGAGATTAATGATTGACTTATAAAGATCTTTGATGTTTTGATTATCGGCTGACCAGTTATCACCGGTTGTAGAGCTGAAGTGGGTGGCTCCATAATTTACCCATTCAGCATCAGCGCTGATAAATCCATTCTTTTGAAAAAAATATGTGGCGCCACCTGTAACACGCCAGGGTGATGATAAAGTGTAAGTGGAGGAAACAATGTCTGTATTCGCCGCCTCATTGTTCAGCACCTTGCCAGTTGCCGGGTAAGTGAAGTTGTTCCATGTGGTCTGCATCGAAGCGTTGTAGCTGTCATTGATGAGGTATCCACTGGGCGTGGCAGCAGAAAGACCAAACTGAAATTCATCGACAGGCCTGAAGATTGCTCCGAAAGTGGCGTTGATGGCAGATCCACTGAGATCAAGGGTCTCATTGAGAACCATCTTGGACATGGGAGAGGTGCCCGTTGTCCCATCGGGGAAATTGTATGGATCAAGAAAGGTTTCAGTATAAGTCTTTTGGGACTTGTATTTGAAGGAAGCCAGTCCGATGCCAAATCCGAAGAATAACTTGTCATTGTAGTTTACCCCGTAAGAGAATGTCCATTGACTCTGTGAACCGCTGTTCTTGACAGTCTCGGTTTGGGTGGGGAGATAGGGATATATGTAGGTGAAGTATTGATCGTTGGGTGCGTTGGCATCCACTTCTGACTGTGGCCCGATGAGATAGTTGAAATAACTAAGGCCGGTTGGCGTATTGTAGTTGGATCCGCTGGTATCAAACTGAGAAGTGCCCGATCCATTGGCGTCCTGTATGAAATAGTCGATGATCGAGTTGTCTTTATTCAGGGCAGAATAGGTGAAGGATTCATTGAAATTGTTCGTTCGATTGAAGTTGATGGCAAAAGTGCCGCCCCACAGCCCCTTTTCTCCATCCTTACTGGTGTGAAATGCAATCCCAAGATTGGCGAGCATGAGGTTGTTTTGATTGGTGCTGGCTGAGTTTCCAAGATAAGAAGTACCGATTCCAGACATTGCATAACCTGGCGTTATCTGGAAGTCTGAGCGGTTATACATTCCCAAACCTGCAGGGTTGTAATAAGCGGAACTCAGATCTCCTCCCAAAGAATTCTGCACACCGCCCATACCTTGTATTCTCGCCGTTCCTCCCGGGCTGATGCGACTCAACATCAGTGCCTCTTCTGAGTAAGTCTGTCCCATTGCCACCGAACCACTGATCCATACCAATCCCACGATCGCTGAAACGACCTTTATGCGCATATAGAAAAGAATTTAATGGATTTGTTAACGACCGCGGGAATGACCACCTCCACCGCCGCCACCACCACCGCTGAAGCCCCCGCCTCCGAATCCGCCACTCCGTGACCCGAAGTTACCTGATCCAAAGGAAGACCTGCTGCCACCATCCCAGGCGTTATTGTTACTCCAGAAGCCGCTTCGGGAGTTGTTGCCGCCGTTCCAACCTGAACCATTGCTCATCGAGCCGTAGTTATCGACTGTGTTCTTCCAGCTGCGGTCATAGTAATTATTATTGGGTGTACCACTTGCCCGTCCTTCCATTCTGGCGCGCCCGTTGGTCCCGCTAATCATACCGGCACTTCTGGAATTGTCTACATAGTTGTTAAGACCGGAACTACGTGCAGGGTGTCTGCCATGAACTACATTCGGGGAATCAGCATAGTAAGCAGCTGCAGGCACATAGCCATAACTGTAGGGAGAGCCATAAGGGTACATTCCGTAGAATGAGCCCATGCCCAGATTCCAGAACATACTGGAAGGGCCATACATGCTACCCATTCCGTAGCCGATGCCACTGTAGAATCCTGATCCGTAGCCCCCGAAGCCATATCCCATGGACATGCTTAATCCTGACATACCCATCATTCCATAGGGTGAATACATACCGTATGGTGAATACATACTCATCGGTGAGTACATTCCATATGGCGAGTACATCCCCATTCCATAAGGCGAATACATGCTGCCATACGGTGAGTATCCCATTCCATAGGGAGAATTCATATATGAACTTGTTCCTCCATAATAAGGATAACCTGTCATGGAGTTTCCGCCATAAAGATTCTTGTTTACGTTCGTGGGCTGATAATTTGCAATGAAATAATCAGGATTGTTTTGAATTACTTGAGTGCCATTCTTCGCCTGAGCGTTGAATTCGGGATTGATTCCCCGTCCTGAATAGCTGTCAGAAGGATTAACAGGATTAGTTCTGACGGCGTTGATATCTTCCTGCTGATACCTCTTCGCCATTACCACATTGTTTGCGGCAATAATTTGAGAGCGATCTTTCGAATTGAAATACATGTCATCCGTTTCCTGCGCCCAGCCCGTGACTGCAGACATGATCCCCAGAAACATTAAAGTGTATTTCGCTTTCATACCAAATTGGATTGGTTAGTATCTATACTCTACAACGTAAAGTTAGCAAGGCTGGTGCCCTTCAACAACACTATTTTGGGTACTGTTTTCGCCGGTTTTTGACTTTTTGAAAGTACGAGAATCCCTTATAAAGGCTTCAATTATTTCAAAATCGGCCATAAAGCCTATACCCTTATATTTGCAGGCTCAAAAACCATTCCATATGGCAAAACAAATTACTACCCGTGCTGAAGACTATTCGCAATGGTACGTCGAGCTTGTCAAATTGGCCGATTTGGCAGAAAACTCCGATGTACGCGGATGCATGGTTATTAAGCCGTATGGATATGCAATTTGGGAGAAGATGCAGCAAGGGCTTGATCAGATGTTCAAGGATACTGGTCACGTCAATGCTTATTTCCCCTTGTTTGTTCCCAAGAGCATGTTTGAGGCCGAAGAAAAGAATGCCGAGGGCTTTGCAAAAGAATGTGCTATTGTTACCCACTACCGCTTGAAGACTGATCCGGCTGGAAATGGCAAGCTGATGGTCGACCCTGAAGCGAGATTAGAGGAAGAACTGGTGGTGAGGCCAACCAGTGAAGCCATTATTTGGAATACGTACAAGAAGTGGATTCAGTCTCATCGGGATCTGCCCATCCTCATCAACCAGTGGGCAAATGTAGTCCGTTGGGAAATGCGAACACGGTTGTTCCTGCGTACCGCCGAGTTCCTTTGGCAGGAAGGACATACGGCGCATGCAACGGCTGCCGAAGCAGAAAAAGAAACACGCACCATGCTGGATGTGTATGCCAGCTTCGCTGAGAATTTCATGGCTGTGCCTGTCATAAAAGGCAAGAAAAGTGAAGGGGAGAAGTTCCCGGGTGCTATTGATACCTACTGCATTGAGGCACTTATGCAGGATGGCAAAGCACTTCAGGCAGGCACGTCACATTTCCTCGGTCAGAATTTTGCACAGGCATTCGATGTAAAGTTCACTGGTAAGGATGGGAAGCTGGAATACGTGTGGGGCACTTCATGGGGGGCCAGCACACGACTCATCGGTGGATTGATTATGGCGCATTCTGATGACGATGGACTTATTCTTCCTCCTAAACTTGCGCCAATCCATGTGGTTATTGTGCCGATATTCAAGAATGACGAGGAACTGTCGGCCATTTCGGAAATTGCTGACAAACTAATGAGGGAGTTGAAGGCAGCTGGACTTTCAGTGAAATTTGATAACCGGGATACGCACAAACCCGGATTCAAGTTTGCTGAGTATGAATTGAAAGGTGTACCTGTTCGTCTTGCCATAGGCCCCAGGGACCTTGAACAGGGAACAGTTGAAATTGCAAGACGTGATACCAGGGAAAAGAAATCCATGAAAGCCATTGATGTGGCAAAGGAAGTTCCTTCTCTTTTGGATGATATACAGAAGAACCTTTACAGAAAAGCGCTGAAATTCAGAGAGGATATGACTACACCTGTGAATTCGTGGGATGAATTCAAGAAGGTTATTGAGGAAAAAGGTGGATTCCTTCTGGCCCACTGGGATGGCACTGCCGAAACGGAGGCTAAGATCAAGGAAGAAACCAAAGCAACCATTCGGTGTATTCCATTGGATGCTCCGATTGAAAAGGGAAAGTGCGTTCTGACGGGTAACCCCTCCAACCAGAGGGTACTTTTCGCAAAGGCGTATTGAAATTGTGCTAGATTAAGTGTCAGCTTAAAGTGACTTACAAAAATCTAATGTTCCACCTATTATCCACTAAGGTCACGTTGATTCGTGTCAACCCTGATTGGTGCCATGCGATGTACTGGGACCACGTAGCCAAAAGCGTTATTTTTACTTCATGATCGAATGGATCACCATCATATCGCTCATCCTCATCGGACTGGTTATCGTGCTGGTTGAAATCATATTTGTTCCAGGCACGACCCTCATAGGACTTTTGGGATTTGTGTTCATGGTAGCCGGAGTGGGACTTGGTTTTCGGTACTTTGGAAATGTGGCAGGATGGATCATAACCGGGTCCACTATTGTGGTGTCAACCGCCTCCTTATTAATTGCCTTCAGGGCTAATGTTTGGGGGAAGTTTTCATTGAAATCTTCAAGTAACAGCAAGGTTAATGAAGGCGAACTGGAATCTGTTTCAGCAGGTCAGGAGGGTGTAACGCTCTCGGCGCTGCGGCCCGTAGGAAAGGCGGAGCTAAACAGCAAGACTTTTGAAGTACGCACAATGGGCAAATATCTTGAAGCAGGTACACGAATACGGGTACTGCAGATTAACGCTCATCAGATTATTGTCGAACCACTATCCTAAACACTTTATAATATGGAAGGCTTAGCATTTCTATTGATTGTATTCCTCAGCATTATTGGATTTTTCCTGTTCATGTACTTTGTCCCGGTTGGGTTATGGGTAACCGCCATATTCGCCGGCGTAAAAGTCACGATTGGGGAATTGATCGGTATGCGGATCCGCAAGGTGCCGCCGAGCGTAATTGTAAACTCTCTTATCACCGCTACCAAAGCCGGACTTCAGGTCACCACAAGGGAACTTGAAACCCACTACCTGGCGGGAGGAAATGTGCCGAATGTAATTCGTGCATTGATATCTGCAGAGAAGGCAAATATCAGTCTTAGCTTCAAACAGGCAACAGCAATCGATCTTGCAGGCCGGGATGTATTTGAAGCCGTTCAGATATCAGTTAATCCCAAAGTGATTACAACTCCAAAAGTGGCTGCAGTCGCTGCAGACGGAATTCAACTCATTGCAATTGCTCGGGTGACTGTTCGTGCCAGTATCGCTCAACTTGTAGGTGGTGCCGGTGAAGACACGATCCTTGCAAGGGTCGGAGAAGGCATTGTGACGTCTATAGGTCAGGCCAACACACATAAAGAAGTGTTGGCCAATCCGGACAAAATATCCAAGCTGGTTCTGTCGCGTGGTCTTGATGCGGGAACTGCCTTCGAGATTCTTTCTATTGATATCGCCGATGTGGATGTGGGAGCCAACATTGGAGCAAAACTCCAGACTGATCAGGCTGCTGCAGACTTGAAGGTTGCCGAAGCCCGTGCGGAAGAGCGCCGTGCAATGGCCGTTGCAATGGAGCAGGAAATGATCGCAAAGGCTCAGGAAGCCAAGGCGAATGTGATTCAGGCTGAGGCTGAAATTCCCAAGGCCATCGCCCAGGCATTCCTCAATGGTAATCTTGGCATTATGGATTATTACAAAATGCAGAATGTGCAGGCCGACACTGAAATGAGACAGTCTATCTCTGGTACAGGCAAGCCTGGTCAGGGCGCCGGTCCCGCCAAGTAGAGTAAAGTAAATATTGCGGTAAAGAGGCCAGTCAGCATCCGTTGATCTGGCCTCTTTCTTTTTTGAGTCCAACCTCATTAGGTGGGATTGACCGAAACCAATCGCATCCTGTTGAATCCAATGATTGATCGTGATGCCTTTTTTCTATTTTTGACATTCGATGAATCGCTTCCCGCTAATCTTGATCCTTATCATCACAGGAGTTCACACGCTTTCTGCGGCAACCTATGTGCGATTTGAGGAAAATGGCAAAATCGGATTACGAGATGAGGAGGGGCACGTGGTTTTGCCTCCTGATTTCGATGGTCTTGGGTGGTCGGATGGTCAATTTTCACTTTCCGGCAACATTACCGGGTACAGACAAAATGGTCGCTGGGGCCTTGTAAACCTTCAACATCAGTTTCTTACACCTGCTGAATTCGAAAGCATAACATCAGCAGGCGGCGACCGCATCATAGTCAGCAAACTCATCAATCCCTATACGATCAAGTTCGGATGCCTCGACCTTGCCGGGAAGATGGCAATCCCCCTGGTCTACGATGATGTGGATATTCATGGACTCAGGGCTATTGTGATGATGAAGAATGGAAAGCGTTATGAATATGGGCTCATCGATCTTAATGACCGATCGGTGATCCCCGTTCGGTATCAGCAAATATGGCCTGTAGGCAGTCTTCGCTATGCAGTCAGGAATTTCGACAATAAAATCGCGTTGAGTTCAGAAGAAGGAAAGTGGATTACAGATTTCTTTATTGATCATATCTCCGACTTTCAGTTCGATTATGCTATAGTCACAGATGGCTGGAAGCATGGTATCATTAACCGGGAAGGTGAATTAATTATAAAGCCATCTTACCGTGCCATTAGGATTCTCCCTGGTAACAAAGCAGAGGTGCAACAAGTCCCGGTATGGACACTTATGGATGAAAAGCTGAACAAGGTCGTAAACCTGGAAGCCGATGAGCTTAATTATGCTGGCAAGGGATGGAACATCATGCGCATTTCAGGTAGGTCTGGAATCTGTAATGACCGCCTTCAACTGGTATTGCCATTGGAATATGAACAGATAGGTCGTCTCAATACTGGAAAGTTTACTGCAAAGAAGGGAGGAAAGTGGGGATTGGAGAGGGCCGATGGGTCACAGGTTCTTCCGTTTTCTTTTGATTCGTTATGTGTTGAGGGCAATTACATTCGTACGCGTCTGGTTTCATCCGGCATTTCGAAGTGGCAACTGTATGATACGCTCGGGCTCCAAAAGGGACGTGCTTATGACTTTATTGGTGCCTACAACGGAAGTTTCTTTCCGGCCCGGTCGGGTGAATTCTGGGGCGGACTGGACAGGTATGGCGAAGAAAAAATAGCCTGTGTCTATGACTCCATACTCCAGATCAAGGGTAATCATGTGGTAGTGATGTTTAAAGAGCATTACGGCATCATTAACATTCAGGATGAATGGGTGGTAAAACCTCAGAAACAACCTATTCACCTCCTGAACTCAGAGAAATTTGTTTTTACCGAAGGGGCCACCTTATTCCTGCACGATGTAAAAGGCAATGTCATCTATTTCACTGACAACCCTGTAATGATTTATGCAGATTACATTTTAGAGCGGATGCCAAACGGAGAAGAAAAGCACACGGATTTTGATGGCAGAACCATGGAAACAATGCCATCGATTTTGGCGGGAGCGGAAGAGGTATTCCAGGAATCGGAGGGCATGATTGGAATCAGAAAGGATCGCAAATACGGGTTTGTGGATTTGAAGGGCAGACTGCTGATTGCAAATCGTTACGATAGTATTGGTGAATTTCATGAGGGATTGGCACCGGTATTTCTTGTTGGCAAATGGGGCTACCTGAACAAACACGACGAGATCGTAATCCAGCCAACCTATGACAAGGTCACGTCTTACAAGAATCATATGGCCGTTGTAAAGAGGGCAGGACTGACAGGGCTCGTGGATGCTAATGGTCGAGAAGTTTTGGAACTCCGTTATGACTCGATCCGTCGGTTGCCTGACAATCATTTCATCATCTGTTCAGGGAAATTGAAAGGACTCGCAGATGTTGACGGAAGAATCATGATTGAACCTCGTTTTGACACCATGGTGCCTTTGCCCGACAGAAGGGTGATAGTGTCCATGGCGAACAGATATGGACTTTTAACTTATGGGGGCCTTAATTTACTTCCAACCCAGTTTGCCGGCCTGGAATATATAAGTGTGGCAAACCGCTTTCTGGTGAAACAAGAATCGGAGATAACTACGATCCAGTTGAAATAAGCCTGCCAGATGTCGACACTCCAAATTCATGGAGTTCGTATGTGAGAGACCAAAACCGCTTGAAGAGACTTTGGCGAATTTTTCGGACCTTCGCGCTGTTGTTTGACTAATCAAATTATGTACATAGAACAACTTTACACGAATTGTCTGGCGGAAGCCGCTTATTATATAGAATCAAATGGCGAGGCTGCCATTATCGACCCGCTTCGTGAAACTCAACCCTACATCGATCTGGCCACCCGTCGTGGAAGCAGGATCAAGTATGTAATGGAGACGCATTTTCATGCCGACTTTGTCTCAGGCCATATTGACCTCGCCAGAGAAACCGGAGCAGTTATAGTTTACGGTCCAATGGCAGATCCACAATATGATGTCATCATTGCAGAAGACAATCAGGAATTTGCATTGGGCAAAGTTAAGATTCGTGTACTGCACACCCCCGGACACACGCCGGAGTCCTCATGCTATTTGCTGTTTGATGAAGGCGGAAACGAGCATGCTGTATTTACCGGCGACACTTTGTTCGTTGGTGATGTGGGGAGGCCCGATTTGCTTGATGGTAAGATGAGCAGCGAGGAACTTGCGGAGATGCTATATGACTCGCTTGAGACGAAACTAAAAGTATTGCCTGATCACGTGACGCTCTACCCGGGTCACGGGCCTGGTTCGGCTTGCGGGAAGAACATTGGAAAGGAAACGATGTCCACAATAGGTGAACAGAAGAGGTTTAATTATGCCCTGAAGGCAAAATCGAAGGAGGATTTTATTCTTCAGGTGACAGATGGCATACAGCCGCCTCCTCAGTATTTTTTTGAAGACGCAAGAATCAATAAATACGGCTACAACTCTATAGACGATGTTCTTGAAAGAAACAGTAAGCCACTTTCGCAGTCAGCGTTTATCCAAGCCGTGGAGAATGGTGCGCTCATTCTGGATGCTCGTAAGTCCGATGATTTTGAAAAAGGCTTTGTTCCTGGCTCACTTAATATCGGGCTGAATGGGCAGTACGCTGTTTGGGTAGGAACCCTGATAGATATCAATAGGCCTCTGGTGTTGGTCACAGACTCAGGAAAAGAGCAGGAAGCTGTACTGCGATTGGCCCGCGTAGGTTATGAAAATGTACTTGGTTTTCTGGAAGGAGGCATTGAGTCGTGGAGTGGACCAAGGGATATCGTCCGCAGTGTAACAGCGTCTGACATTCCTGCCATTTTGGACCAACAAGCCGCAGTACTGGATGTGAGAAGGCCGGGGGAATGGAAAATCAGCCACCTGGCAGGAGCCCAACTTGTTCCTCTATCGGATATGCCTGGGAATGTTGCGCATCTGGATCGGAATAAGACCTATGTGGTCCACTGTGGTGGAGGCTACAGATCAATGACCGCTATTTCATTAATGAAGCAGCAAGGATTCCGGAATCTGATTAATGTGTATGGAGGGTTCGCGGCCATGACGAATGCAGGTCTTGAGGTTGTGACTGATTCGGAGAATGTCACTAGCGCTTCCTGGCACGGATAAGTACGTCTATCTCATCAGGTGAACCGTTCACAAAGTCCAGGCTCACAAGGCCATCATCACCATAATGTATGGTGGCAGGAATGACATTCATGGTCAGGAACCAACCTGGCGGGAGCTTCACGGTGTTGAATGGCCGTCCAAACGCCCGGTCGAATACCAATTCATCCTTGTGTAATAAGTAGCGGTTTGGATCTGTGTAGGTCTCTTCTATGCGTAGCCGTGTTGTCTGCCCTTCCCTCACTGCAGGGTACCAGATTACCACAACTTCGGTATCGGCTGTAACAGGTTCACCGGGATCTAGTCCCTTCCTGGTAATTTCGTCGCCCCGCAAAGTCTCGACTTTCAGAGGCATGCCATTATCCAGAATTTTGGCGGATGGATTTGAAGCTTTACTTCCTGCGCGAACAACATTCAGGTAATGATCCATGCCCGCCCTTGATTCTGTATAGTCATGGTAAAGGCGAAAGGAGTGGCTGGCAGGGTCCAGAAGAAAGTATACGATTTCCCTTGTTTGTGATGCCCGTTCCGTGAGTGTATAATCAACTCGAGCCTTCGATTTGTCTCTTCCTTTTCCTTCCACCGGAACCAATGCAACCGGAGCTTGGAAAGTAAGATCAGCCGAGGAAGGAAGTATTCTGGCTTCAATTTGTAATGGGACCTCCCCCGCGCCGGGATTGATAAAGCTTATTTTGATCCGCCCATCTTGTTCCAGTCCCACCTGGGATGGAAAGTTGCAGGAAATAATTTCATAGCCTTTCGGCAAGACCACAGCATTTCGCTTAATGCCAAGTGCACGCTTAAATACCAGCTTTTGATCACGGACGAAATAGCTATTGGGATCTTTATAAGTCTTGTCGATTCTTATGCGATACTCGTTTCCTTCGATTACAGGCCTTGCCAGTTTAACCTGCAGGTAATCCGTCGCAAGGTCAGCAGATGAAAAACCGGCCGATTTTGCCTGCGCTCCGGTTACAATTACCCATTCGAGGTTCATGCCCGTGGACAAATCCTTGACCATGGCAACCTGGTGTTCGCTTCCCTTGCGTAAGGTATTATAGTAGAAAGAGCTTCCCGGTTCTGTAACGGTAACGTCGTAAAGAATCCTGAAACTTTGGGTGGCTGGGTCGAGGAGTTCATACCGTGTATAGGAATCATCCGATTGGCCAAGAAGAATAAGCGGCATCAGACAAAGGACACCTATGAAATATTGTGACATGCGAAGCTGCACGTGTGAAACTCGAGCCTTTATCATTCAAGAATAAATTTTGGGATTAACGGATTCAGGTGCATGTAAATATCATAGACCGAGACGCCGGCGATTTCCGCAACCCGGTTCGGGTGGATGTCGGGATGATCCGGGCCCAGAAAAATTGCTGTGTCACCTTCGTTGACCTTTCGTTCGTCCCCTAGATTTACGATCGTGTGACTTGCGCTGACTGCACCAATAACAGGATAAGTTTCATTTCCAATTAAAACGCGTGCACCTTTTACAGCTTGCCGTGGATACCCGTCAGTATGACCCACAGGAAGCGTCGCAATCCAGGTGGGCTGTTCTGCAATAAATTTTCTGCCATAGCTAACACTGTCACCCTTCAGAAGCTGCTCCACTCTCACCACCCGGGCTTTAAGCCGGCAGGAGGGGACGAGCTTGCCTTGTGATTCCCTGGCCTCATCCGGATAGCCGCCAAAAAGTGCCATACCTGGTCGTATCCAGTCAAGATGGGTATTAGGTGCATGGAATGCATGATAGGACGATGCGGCATGCAATTTACAGTTCAATGACGGCGTCTGGAGGACAACTTTTTTCAGGCGGTCCACCTGTTCCAGATCGTAGGCGTTATCTTCGGTAAGATCTGTAAACGTACTTACTACCTCAATTGACCTTGAGGCAGTCAACTCTGACAACCACGGACCTGCCTGGTTGAATCTTCTTCCAATTCGACTCATCCCGGTGTCAATGTAGGCATGGACCTTGATACGGGTACCCATTTTCGATGCATATGATTCCAGTCTTTTTCTGCAGTCCTTATCAAACACGCAGAGTTGAACACCATTTCTAACCAATTCGAATTCGTCTTGCTCACTGTTCGGAAGCGCCATTAGCATAATTGGCTTTTTCACGCCTGCCTTGAGAAGCGTGAAGCATTCGTCTGTTTTGACTACTGCAAGTGCGACCACAGAAGTTGAATTTTCGAGTATGGGTCCTGCGTATTCCAACCCTAAACCATATGCATTGTTTTTCACAACGGCGATGACCGGTCGGGATTTGGCAAGGGCCGAGACAGTCTGCACGTTCTGGAGCAACGCCTTCTTGTCGACTTCAATCCAGGGATCGAAGGAATTATTGCTATTCTTGGCAGTTCGACTTACCGACGATGCATGGGAGGTTGCTGACGCAACAGCTGCCAGGGATACGGATGAAAGGAAGGAACGACGGGAGAGCTTCATGGTTGATGGTGAAAACAATTTAGCACTTGCTCCCACAACCATCAACAGGAAGTTGATCAAAGGTTCTTACGATCGCAACAAACTATGTTTTCCACGTGAGTGGTCTGGGGGAACATGTCAACTGGTTGGACGGAGGTGACCGTGTAGAGTTCACTGAGTATCTTGAGATCCCTGGCCTGCGTGGCCGGACTACAACTTACATAAACAATTCTCGGCGGAGCGGCCTCTAACAACATTTTGACCACATCTTCATGCATTCCGGCACGGGGCGGGTCAGTGATGACCAAATCCGGCCAGCCGTACTCGTTCAGGAATTTTTCGTCCAGCAAGTCTTTGATGTCGCCAGCATGGAAATCAGTATTCGTTATGCCATTAATGGCGGAATTGATCTTGGCATCCTCAATGGCGGCGGCCACGTACTCCAGACCTGTGACCCTTGCCGCATTGGCAGCTACGAAGTTTGCAATAGTTCCGGTTCCAGTATACAAGTCATACACGTGTTCGGTTCCTTTCAGGTCAGCCATTTCCCAGGCCACCTTATACAGGTTATAGGCTTGGTCAGAATTAGTTTGATAAAATGATTTGGGCCCCACCCTGAATTGAAGAGTGCCTTTGCCATCGGGCCGAGGCATCGTCTCTGTTATGTGCGGCGAACCCTTCCAAAGCGTCATGTCAAGATCACTGAAAGTATCATTTCGCTTTCCATTGACAACGTAGTATATGGAAGTAACGGCAGGAAATTGCTGCGCAATAGTGGAGAGAATCTTCTCGGTCCACTCTGATTTCTCATACGTCACCTGCAGAATGATCATCACTTCTCCGCTGTTAGCTGTCCGGATGGTGAGTGTGCGGAGGAAGCCGGTTTGTTTTCGTAGATCAAAGAAAGGAATGCCTTCCTGAATGGCTGTTGTTCTGACCAGCAGCCTGAGCGCATTGGAGGGATCAGGCTGCAGCATACATTCATCAACATTGAATACCCTGTCATATTTGCGAGGAAGGTGATAGCCCAGTCCGGGCTCATAAGAAATATTTCCTGAGGTCATCTCCGAATGAGTCAGCCACCGTTGCGCGGTGAATGTGAAGTCCAGACGATTGCGGTAGAATCTTTGTTTACCCGATCCCATGATGGGACGCATAGTCGGTAATTCCAGGCCGCCTATGCGTTCCAGGTTGTCAGCAACCTGCTTTTGTTTGTATTCCAGTTGTTTGTCGTAACGGATATGTTGCCAGGAGCAGCCACCACAGTTTCCAAAATGTGAGCAGAATGGCTGCGAGCGGTCAGAGGACAATTGTTTGATCTCGACCGCCCTGGCCTCCAGAAATGTGCTTTTTATTTTAGTCAGCATTACATCCGCAACATCCCCGGGGGCCGCACCTGAAATAAAAACTACCTGGCCGTTATACCTGCCAACACACTTGCCTTCGGCCGCCATGGTGTCTACCACGATATCGGTGAGTACATCGCCCTTTTTCATTGCTACCTCAAGTATTGGTCAACGTTTTGGTGCACTAGGTAGCAATTTAGCCATAGACATTTCATGCCGTGTACCTCTTTTTTTATCTTTCGATTCGATGTTTCATGAGAAAGGTAGCGGTCATTGCGTTGCTGTTGCTTTGTCCGTTGGTGGGACGGTCCTCTCATATTGTCGGGGGTGAGTTTGAACTTATTCACCTTTCGGGCTACCAGTACCGGTTGAACCTGATACTATATTTTGACAAGATCAACGGCTCGCCGGGAGCATTTGATCCCCTTATCCAGGCCCGCATCTTTCGCAAGATGGACAATAGCATCATGCAAAATATCACGCTTCCTTTCTCAGACAGCACCAGCGTTTCCTATACTCAACCTGAGTGCTCACATGGTGAAATCAAAACCGAGAAACTCCGCTACACTGTTCTGATCACTTTGTCACCGGATGTTTATAATGATCCTTCCGGCTACTATGTCGTTTGGGAGCGGTGTTGCCGCAATTATAATACGGCAGGATTGATCAACATAATCAGTGAGGCACCTCCCTTGAATTCAGTCAACTTCAGTAATTATGCCGGCCAGACATTCTATCTTGAATTCCCTCCGGTTATAAAGGGTGGAGAGCCATTTGTCGATTCAACACCTCAGTTGTTTCCTCCGCTCAATGACTATGCATGTCCCGGTAAGCCCTACTATGCTGACTTTTCCGGCACTGACGCCGACAATGACTCTCTTGTCTATTCCCTCGCAGTACCGCTGAATACGCATACTGCAGAAGCGCTTCCGCCAATCAATCCCGCACCGTATCCCCTGGTAAAATGGCGTTCTCCGTTCAGCTTCGCAAATATCATTGGCGGTCACCCCGACTTGTCAATTAGCAAGGATGGTCTTCTTCGGGTAACACCCGGGTTTCAGGGACTATTTGTGTTTGCAGTCAAAGTCGAGGAATACAGGAATAAGGTAAAGATCGGAGAAACGCGGCGCGATTTTCAGATGCTGGTCGTCGATGCCTGTCCTAACGCGGTGCCTCCGCAAATAGTTGGTAAGAAACTAAGCGATGCTTCTTACACTTATGAAAATACCATGGATGTAGTTTTTCCTTCATTATTGCCTGATAACCAGCGTTGCATCAAAGTCCGCGTCACTGACGACGATTCGCGAGCAGATCGTGATGGGTCTGAACGTGTGAAAATCAAGGCAGTCGGACTAAATTTCAAAAAGGACCTTTCATCAATCCTTCCTATGGAGACTACTGCCACGCTGATTAATGGAAGCTCGGTTGAATTTACGATTTGCTTTCCCGAATGTCCTTATTTCGTTGGAGGTGACCCGCAGATCGGGATCGTGGCAATGGATGATGCCTGCGCGTTACCGCTGACCGATACCTTGAAAGTGAATGTACACGTCGAACCTCCGCCTAACAGCAAACCTTATTTTACTACCACCAATCCTGTTACTTCTGTGCTGATGGAGGGCCAGCAGGCAGCCTGGCC
>JBDHXU010000016.1:0-45650 GCA_039810905.1 Cyclobacteriaceae bacterium
GTGGAAGTTAAAGTAAGGAACCGCGACACTGGTGTATATGAATCCAAGTTCTATGATGTCCCCAAAAATGCCACCGACCTAGTGGGCGGATTCCTTCTGCTTCGGGTAATTGATTTTAGCAAGGTTTCAATGGGGGACACACTCACCATTTCAGGCTTCCTGGAAGATGCGAGTTACAATCTTAAAGTAATCTACACCGGGAAGGAACTGGTTCACAGTAAGGTGGGCAAGATTCCCTGTATCAGGCTGAGACCGATCATGCCCAAGAATTCCCTGTTTGACGGCGAGAACTCTATTCTGTGCTGGATATCAGACGACCTGAACCGGATACCGGTCAAGCTTCAGGCCAAAATGTTTATTGGCAGCACGGGTCTGGAATTGGTGCGTTTCCGGGGATTAAGAAATCAGTTGAAGATTATTCCCTGATCAGCTCCTGCTTCTCAGCAGTTCTGCAAACCGGTTGAGGCTGATCGGCTTTTCTACATAATCCGATACCATAGGGTTGCTTTTCGCCCTGTTGAGATCTCTTGGATCAATGGATGAACTCACCATATAGATGAGAATATCTTTGCCCAGGTCAGCTTTTATTTTGTTGAATTCTTCGAGGAACATCCATCCATCGGTGATAGGCATGTTGATGTCAAGGAAGATAATATCTGGGAGAATATCCAGTTCTTTGAGGTGACCTGAGAGATAGTCCAGTGCCTCCTGACCATTCTGAAACTGGAGTATTTGATTGGCCAGCTGCGTTGCTTTTATAGTTCGTGTGGCCGTAAACTGATAGACACTGTCGTCGTCAACCACTGCAATTACCGGTAAGGCATGTGAAGCTGAGTTCATGGCCTGCTGTACTTGGTGAAATTGACGAAGAAGGTGGCACCCTTATTCACCTGACTTTCAACTGTAATTTCTCCCCCCATGGCCTCAATCTGGTTCTTAATCAGGAACAATCCGAGGCCCTGTCCGTCAGGGTGCTGGTGAAACGTCTTTCTCATCTTAAACATATGATGGCCATATTTAACGAGATCGATACCCAGACCGTTGTCCCGGACCTCAAGATATACATCCTTTCCTTTCCTGAAAGAGCGTAATTTGATGATCGGTTTTCTTCGGGGTGAGTGGTACTTAAGTGCATTTGCCATCAGGTTCAGCATGATGCTCTCCAGGTAGATGTGCGGGTAGTTCAATTCCGTTACTTCGGAGAAGTCAACCAGTGCTTCGGCATTCAACTCCTGGATCCTGGTCAGCAGCATCTGCCGGACGTTCTGGTACACGTCATCGAACCGCACTTTCTGACGCTTGATGGAAGTGTCCTGCTTGATGCGCAGAACTTCATTGAGCTGATTCAATGTATTCAGCAGCACCTGGATGGATTCTTTAAGGTATTTGAGGTATTCCTGCTGTTCTTCACCCTGACTCTGTTCCATGAGGCTTACCAGTGACCCTATGTTGCCTGCAGGTGACCGTAAGTTATGGGATACAATCTGCGTGAACTCCTCTAATTGTGCATTCTTACGTGTCAGGTTCTCTGCAATGGACGTAAGCCGCACATTCTGTTCACGGATGGCCTCTTCGACCATCTTGCGGTTAGAGATGTCGCGGAATTCGGTTACCCTCACCTCGCGATTCCGGAATGGGATATTCTTGCCCTGTATTTCGACGTGGAACTTCGTACCGTCCTTTTTTACCCCTACGGCATCATAAGGCAATTCATGACGCAACCTGACTTTTTGGGCTACATGTTCCCTGAATTCAGGTGCTACAAGTTGAAATCCATCTAATCCCACCAACTCGTCAATAGTATATCCGGTCATTAACGCCAGCCCTTGATTCGCATCAATGATTCTGCCCTGGTCATGAATGCATATGCCGCCAAAGGAGGCTTCCTGGAGCCTTTTGAACCGTTCCTCACTATCCCGAAGTGAAGCCTCCTTTTGTTCGCGGGCTGTAACATCCCTGAAGCTCCATACCCTCCCTGCAATTTCATCTCCAATGTATTGGGGTTTGGAGTAGCGCTCAAATACTCTGCCGTCTTTGAAATGAAGAACATCGTGCGCTTCTTTTTCCCAGTCCTGGTACAATTCACTCACTCTTCGCATGAAGTCGTCGGGATCGGTTAGCTGATCGACTACCTGAGCAACAAGTCTGCGATCGTCGTTCAACTCCATCAGTGAGGGATCGATTGACCACAGGGAGAGGAACTTCTTGTTGAAGGCAGTAATCTTCTCCTCTCGTGAGACTACCAAAATGCCGTCCTCCGTGGATTCAAGGGCTGCATTAAGGACGGAGAGGGATTGTTTGCGCGATTGCTCTGCCCGAATGCGTGAGGTGTTGTCACAGGCCGTTCCTACGATTTGGATCACCCTGCCTGCAGCGTCCTTTTTGAACACCGTGTCCCGCACTGTGAACCACCGCCACTGCCCGTTCTTGTGTCTCATCCTGTATTCGCTTTCAACTACCTGCCCATCGGAAGTGTGCCGCCATCTCTCTTCCTGATAAGGTGGAATATGCCTGTCTTCCGGATGAATGAGCATAGGAGGGAAGTTGTCACCCATATCGTGGATTTCAGCCGGACTGTAGCCTAACACATCCGCAATGTGACGATTAGCGTAAACACTTCGTTGCGCGGTAAGGTCGAACACATAGATGATATCCGGCGAGGCTACCGTTATTCTCTCTATGAATCGCTCTCCTTCCTGAATATACTTCTCCGCATTCTTTCTTTCTGTCAGATCACGGCCAATGGACATGATCAAGTTCCTGCCGTTAAGATGGAGGGGGCTGGCCATCACCTCGATCGGGATTCTGGATCCATCCTTGTGGCGGTGTATAGATTCGAAGATAACTGTTTCACCGGTTCTGACTTTCCCTACGCGCGCAGGAATCAGATCAAGGTCTTCGCTGAACAGCAGGTCGCGGATGTGGAGTTCATGAAATTCTTCCAATGTGTATCCATGCAGACGGGCAGCGGCTGGATTGCCCAGCAGGACGCAGCCTGCCCGTTCGCCTTCGCCTTCTATTATCAGGCAAACGTCTTTGGAGTTCTCAAAGAAGGCCCTGAAGGCTGGCTCCATCTCGACGTTACTGACTGAAGAATGTACTTGTTCAAGCATGAGAAGATGAATCCATTAACAAGTTATTCCTAATCATTGTAAGGCAACAAGGGATGTAATATTTTAGCTGAATCTAATTAAAACTAAACCTTACCCTATATGCTAAAGGAATTCAAAGCGTTTGCCATGCGGGGCAATGTGGTTGACCTCGCAGTCGGTGTGATTATCGGCGGTGCATTCGGCAAGATTGTAAGCTCGCTCATAGACGACGTCATTACGCCTCTCATTTTGAAGCCAGCGCTGGAAGCGGCGCAACTCACCAAACTGGATGAGTTGAAGATACTAGGTACCGTAAAATACGGAGTGTTCCTCTCCGCATCGTTGAACTTCATCCTGGTGGCGTTTGTCCTTTTCCTCATTGTGAAGGCTATGAATGCCGCCATGAAGAAAGAGGCTGCCGCAGCACCTCCTGCAGCACCTCCTGCAGCACCTCCGCCACCGCCAGCTGATGTTGTGCTGTTAACAGAGATCAGGGATTTGCTGAAAAAGTAGCGCGCTGGCTATAGGGTATTGGCTGCTGGCTGGGGTTGCAAGATTTGGCGAGTTAGTGATGTTAGCAGTTTCTTGTTTCGGCTTTACATGCCCTGAAGGGGCATGGTTTATTGAGCGGTGCGCAACGCGCGCCGCTCAGATTTGATGGCTGTAATACAATGTTCAATAGGATATGGCTAGTTCAACCCTTGAGTGAACAAAGCCAGTGCCTAACAGCCAGAAGCGAGTGGCTGCTACCTAAACCTCTCGGCCACAGTTAGCTCCTTGCTCCCCGGTGTGTATTTGTAGAAGCCGCTGCCGGATTTGACGCCGGTATGTCCGGCCTGCACCATGTTCACCAGCAAGGGGCACGGTGCATATTTGGGATTGCCGAATCCGTGAAAGAGAACATTCAGAATGGACAGGCAGGTATCCAATCCGATGAAGTCGGCAAGCTGAAGCGGCCCCATCGGATGCGCCATGCCCAGTTTCATTACGGTGTCAATTTCCTCCACTCCCGCCACGCCCTCATGGAGGGTATAAATGGCTTCGTTGATCATGGGCATCAGAATACGGTTAGCAACAAATCCCGGGTAGTCGTTGGCTTCCACGGGAATCTTGCCGATGGCACGGGAAAGCTGCATGATCGACTCTGTAACTTCATTGCTGGTAGCATATCCGCGTATGACTTCCACCAGCTTCATGACGGGTACCGGGTTCATGAAGTGCATGCCGATGACTTTGTCGGGACTTTTGGTAACCGATGCAATTTTTGTAATGGAAATGGAGGAAGTATTGGAAGCCAGAATCGCTGCAGGTCTCGTGTACTCATCAATTTCCCTGAAGATTTTCAGCTTCAAATCCACACTTTCAGTGGCTGCCTCAATGACGAGGTCGGCATCCTTCAAACCCTCGCTTAGAAAGGTCGTAGTAGAGATGGACGACAGCGCTTTCTTTTTGGTTTCCTCCGTGATGACGCCTTTCTCTACCTGTCTGCTTAAATTCCTGTCGATGGTGGCCAGCGCTTTCTTCAACGGCTCTTCGGCAATATCAATCAATGAGACACTGTAACCATATTGCGCAAAGACATGGGCAATTCCGTTGCCCATGGTTCCGGATCCTACAACTGCGATATTCTTCATAAGGACTTGGGTGAGAATTATACTTTTGGTGAAGTGCTGTGTTTTGGTTTAATCTTCCACGATGACGACTACCTGGGCGTATCCCATGGCATTAAGCCGAATGGTAAGTTTGCGGGAAGTCGATGCCTGCCCGCCGCACGTTGGACCTCCCTGTATGTAATAGTAATAGAATTTCTGATTGCGTTCATAAAGTTCGTTGCGATCCGCCCGGCCCAACAGTTCAATCACATCCATTTCTTTCAGGCCTTTAATTTTTTCGAGCCCGGCTTTGAGTGCAGGCTCCGTCTGAAGTCGTTGACCTTTGCAGCCATATGGGTCACCTTTCCACAATTCACGGTCAAATCCTTCAAGTACAGGCACTGGTTTGCCGCATGAAAGGGCGGTAAAAAGGATCAGGAAAAATGCAATTCTATTTCTGAGCATGCAGCTTCCTGGAGACAGGCCAGAACCATACAACAGAGATGACGAGATAGAGCATTGAAATAAGCATCCACAGCTGAGAACCAGGAACCGACCAGGTGACCGTCATGAGTGCAGCAGGGTAAAGGATTATCCTCAACCATTCGGATATAATCACCCAACGCTTTTGTTCAAACAGTACTCCACAATTAACCACTACGATGGAGATAAGAACGGCCATGATCGCTTTCTCACCCATACTGAACTTCGATTGGTTAAACAGAAAGAATGAAGTACCCACAAGACAGATCACGTACTGAAACAGGACATAGTAGTTCACCAGCTGAGGTGCAGGCGTATCGTATTTGGCATAATGAGCTTTGTCAACTGCAGGTGCCGGTCTGTACCCTCCGAGTTGTCTGGGCAACCATCCAGGCTTGTTGAAAAGGTATCGGATCTTGTCCCACGGCGACTGTATCATCTTGAGCTCCTGTGCCATTACCGCATAATGACTAAAGTTTGCCCACACTGCATTCCAGCTATTGATTGGCTTTGTAATGCCATAGGTGGGACGCTCTTCTTCCTCCTGAAAAGTTCCAAACATACGGTCCCAGATGATAAGTGTGCCAGCATGATTTTTGTCGATGTACTTGGGGTCCCTTCCGTGATGTACCCGGTGATGGGAAGGTGTATTGAAGACGTATTCAAACCAACCCATCTTGTTGATGAGTTCGGTGTGTATCCAGAACTGGTAGAGCGTGATGAACGCTGACATAAGTGCAAAATCCAGCGTCTCAAATCCCAGAAAAGCAAGCGGCAGATTGAAGGCGAAGGTCCAGATCACCTGGAAGGAGCTTTGACGAAGGGCTACAGACAGATTGTAATCCTCACTCTGGTGGTGCACCACGTGACCACCCCAGAAGAGATTGATTTCATGACTCATGCGATGCGCCCAATAGTAAGCCATATCGGCAAGAAGGAACAATGAAAGCCAGTACAGCCAGGTTTTGGAAGGGTGGAAGAGGGCAAAGTTGTTGTACAGCAATTCGTAAACACCGATTGCGAGAATGCGAAGGAACAGTCCGGACAATTGGGACGTTATGCCACAGCTCAGATTGGCAATGGAGTCTGCAAGTCTGTAGAGTTTCCGGTGCATGATTCTTTCCACCAGCAATTCTATTCCTATGAGAAGGAAAAAGATAGGGATAGATAAAACGATGGGATTCAGATTCATGTTGGTGCAAATTAAGTAAAAAGGTGCCTGCCGTGAACAATCAATGGTTTAACTTGCCGCTCATTTGATAGAATGGAAGGATGGTTTTTTCAAGAATCTTCAGGGTTATTTGGTTGTTGTCAGCATTGGCAGTTTTGACGGCATTCCTCTATACATATGCCTCACTGCCGGAAGAAGTGGCGTTGACTGAAAACGGGTCTGCCTCACTGTCCAGGGATATTATTTTCTACCTTACCCTGGCGGTCCTGGGTATGGCCAATACAGCGGCATTTGTTGCCGGTAGAACAGGGGCCCATGGCACCGAAGCTTTCAAGGTGTGGTTTCACGGCGTCATCATTTTTCTGAACGCCTACCTGCTGGTTTCATTGCAGTTTGTAAGCCTACTTAACAGCAATGAGAAGTTCGACTATGCCCGCATCGGCACCATCATCTACGGGTCACTGTTGGTGCTAATCCTCTGGTTGCTCGCATGGCCGGTTTATTCCCTATTGCAGAGGTCTTCTGCTAAAGAGGCCATTTGAAAGTGTCCTTTTTGATTACTGATTATCAGTCAATTAGAAGTCATGCTTTCAGTAAAATTTGTAATCTGGAATTTCCAATGATTTCATGAAATGATTCAAAAATTTCATTTCTTAGAAGAGTAAGTGTGACTTGAACTTTTTTGACTGTAAAGAAAGGCGTCAATTGGCCTTTATTTTTTAGACTTTTGCGCACCCGAAATGGAAGATAAATCTGTCGTACATGGCTAAGGAGATTAATGAATACAATGAATCGAGTATCAGGTCGCTCGACTGGAGGGAACACATCCGAATGCGGCCGGGGATGTATATCGGTAAACTTGGCGACGGAAGTGCCAAGGACGATGGCATCTATGTCCTGGTGAAGGAGGTAGTCGATAACTGCATTGATGAACACATGATGGGCTATGGCAAGCACATAGACATCAAAATAACAGATCAGCGGGTAGTGGTGCGGGATTATGGCAGGGGCATTCCGTTAGGCAAGGTGGTCGATGTAGTGTCCAAGATCAACACCGGAGCCAAATATGACTCCGGGGCTTTCCAGAAGTCTGTCGGTCTCAATGGTGTGGGTACCAAAGCCGTGAATGCGCTTTCCAACTACTTTAAGGTTCAGGCTTATCGCGAGGGTCAGACCAAACTGGCTGAATTCAAGAAGGGGGTACTCACCAGCGATCCCAAAGTCACAAAGAGCAGTGAAAAGAACGGCACACTTGTAGAGTTTGAGCCGGACAACACGATGTTTAAAAACTATCATTTCATCCCCGAGTACCTGGATGACCTGATGTGGAACTATGCATTCCTCAACGCCGGCCTGACCATCAACTATAATGCGAAGAAATTTTATTCAAAGGACGGACTACTGGACCTGCTGAAGCAGAAGGCCGATCCGGAAGAGATTCGGTATCCCATTATTCATTTCAAGGGTCAGGATATTGAAGTAGCCATGACCCACGGCAACCAGTATGGCGAAGAGTACTATTCCTTTGTCAATGGACAGAATACCACGCAGGGGGGCACGCACCTTGCCGCCTTCCGCGAGGGTATTGTTAAGGCGGTAAGGGACTTCTATAAGAAAGAGTTTGATGCCTCTGACATTCGAGCCAGCGTGATAGCGGCGATTGCTGTAAGGGTCCAGGAACCCGTTTTCGAATCCCAGACCAAGACCAAACTTGGATCCGTCAACATGGCGCCGGATGGCCCATCGGTGCGGAACTTTGTTGGCGATTTCGTAGCCAAGGAGCTGGAGATTTACCTGCACAAGAATCCCTCAGTGGCCGATGCCATGCTAAAGCGCATCATGCAGTCAGAGAGGGAGCGCAAGGAGATCGCCGGTATCAAGAAACTGGCCAATGAACGCGCCAAGAAGGCAAATCTTCATAACCGGAAATTGCGTGACTGCCGTCTCCACCTGGATGATGGCAAGGATCAGAAGGCACAGCAATCCATGATCTTTATTACTGAGGGGGATTCAGCCAGTGGTTCCATTACCAAGTCAAGGGATGTCGAGACCCAGGCTGTCTTCAGCCTGCGCGGAAAGCCCCTCAACTGTTTTGGACTGACCAAGAAGGTAGTATATGAAAATGAGGAGTTTAACCTTCTTCAGCATGCCCTTAATATCGAGGACGGCCTTGATGGCCTCCGTTACAACAAGGTCATCATTGCCACCGATGCCGATGTGGATGGCATGCACATAAGGCTGCTACTGATGACCTTCTTCCTCCAGTTCTTCCCTGACCTTGTGAAAGCCAATCACGTGTATATCCTGGAGACCCCGCTTTTCCGCGTTAGGAACAAGAAGGAGACCATGTACTGCTACAGCGAGGAGGAGAAGCAGGCGGCTGTGAATAAACTGGGAGGGAAGCCTGAGATCACGCGCTTTAAGGGGCTGGGAGAGATATCTCCTGACGAGTTCGGAACCTTTATTGGCGAGAACATCCGGCTGCAGCCGGTACGCATAGACAAGGAGAAACATCTTTTGAAAGTACTGGAGTTCTATATGGGTAAGAATACTCCTGATCGTCAGGAATTTATCATTGATAACCTCAGGATTGAGATTGACACGGTGGAAGGAGAGAAGGAAGAAGAAGTCATTGAAGCTGAATCATAAGTTACTCTCGCATGGCGAAGAAGAAAGCACAAGAAGCGAACAAGGCGAAGCCGGAGGCGGCACATGAACTCGTATCAATCGATGGATTGTATGAGAACTGGTTCCTTGACTATGCCTCATATGTAATCCTGGAGAGGGCTGTTCCCCGGATTGAAGACGGGTTCAAGCCCGTCCAGCGGCGCATTATGCACTCACTCAAGGAAATGGATGACGGCCGCTTTAATAAGGTGGCTAATGTGATCGGTAATACGATGCAGTACCACCCGCACGGAGATGCTGCTATTGGTGAGGCTATTGTCAACATCGGGCAAAAGGATCTTCTCTTCGATACGCAGGGTAACTGGGGTGATGTTCGTACGGGAGATGGCGCCGCTGCTCCCCGTTATATTGAGGTCAGACTTTCCAAGTTCGCCCTCGATGTTGTCTATAACCCGGATTTAACCGAGTGGCAGTTGTCTTATGACGGCCGCAAGAAGGAGCCCATCACCCTGCCGGTAAAATTTCCCTTGTTGTTGGCCCAGGGGGTAGATGGTATCGCCGTAGGTCTATCCACCAAGATACTTCCACACAATTTCGGTGAGTTGATCAAAGCCTCTATTGACGTCCTTAAAGGGAAGACACCGAAAATTTATCCTGACTTTCCTACCGGCGGTATCGCCGACTTTTCGGAGTACGATCAGGGTTACCGGGGAGGCAAAATAAAGGTTCGCGCTAAAATTGAGATAGCCGATAAGAAGACACTGTTAATCAAGGAAATACCATTCGGAACGACGACGGCATCCCTCATGGAGTCCATCGTGAAGGCCAGCGAAAAGGGCAAGATCAAAGTCAAGCAGGTTATCGACAATACGGCCAAGGATCTTGAGATTGTCATTCACTTGCAGCCAGGCCAGTCTCCTGAGATTGCAATAGATGCACTCTACGCGTTCACCGACTGCGAGATCAGCATTTCGCCCAATGCCTGCGTGATTGTGGAGGACAAGCCTCAGTTCATGAAGGTGAATGAGATCCTCAAGTACAACACCAACCTGACCCTGGACCTCCTCAAGAAGGAATTGGAGATCAAGAAAGCCGACCTGATGGAGAAGATTCTCTTCTCGTCTCTGGAGAAGATTTTCATTGAGAACAGGATCTACCGGAATATTGAGGAATGCGAGACATTTGAAGCCGTCATAAAGACCATACACAAGGGGTTGAATCCATTCCGAAAGCAATTCTATCGGGAGATCACAGACGACGATGTTGTGCGGCTCACGGAGATCAGGATCAAGCGCATCTCCAAATACGATTCCTTCAAGGCCGACGAACTGATGAAGTCGCTACAGGAGGAATTGAAACAGACCAATCATCATCTAAAGCACCTGGTGGAATACGCCATCAGTTACTACCAGAATCTGCTGAACAAATTTGGCAAGGGCAGGGAGCGAAGGACAGAGATACGGAGTTTCCAATCGGTCACGGCTGTGGAGGTCATTGCCAACAATCAGAAGTTGTATGTCAATAGGGCCGACGGGTTCATTGGGTGGGGATTGAAGAAGGATGAGTACATCTGCGACTGCTCCGAGTTGGACGACATCATTGCCATCCGTCGCGACGGAAAGGCGCTTGTAAGCAGGATTTCTGAGAAAGTTTTCATGGGTAAAGATATTTTGTATGCCGGCGTATGGAAGAAAGGGGACGAGCGGATGGTTTACAATATGATCTACAGCGACGGCAAGAGCGGGAAGTCTTTTGCGAAACGCTTTACCATGCCGGGAATCATCAGGGACAAGGAATATGATCTTGCGCAGGGCAATCCCAATTCCAGGGTGCATTACCTGAGCGCCAACCCTAATGGAGAAGCTGAAGTTGTGGAAGTCAAACTAAGTCAAAGCAGCACGGCCCGGAAGAAGATATTCGAGTTTGATTTTGCGGAGCTGGAAATCAAAGGAAGAGGAGCAAGGGGCAACACGATCACCAAGTATCCTGTCCGGAGGGTCGATCTGCTGCAAGCCGGTACTTCCACGCTGAGCGGGCTGGAGCTTTGGTTTGAAGAGTCATCGGGTCGCCTTAACAAGGACAAGCGCGGGAAGCATGTGGGCAAATTTGACGGTGATGATCAGATTTTGGCAATCACAAGAAATGGTAATTACAAGATCACGGGATATGATCTCAGCACACGATTTGAACCGGAGAAGACCATCCTGGTAGAAAAATTCAATCCGAAGAAAGTAATTACGGCTGTTTACAAGGATGGCGAGAGCAAGCAGCACTTTGTAAAACGATTCAAAATTGAAACCAATTCCCTCGAAAAGGAATTCGGATTCATATCTGAAAGCATCGGGTCACACCTTGAATTTGTGACCACATCAGATAGTCCGGAGGTGGAAGTTGATGTGGTGAAAGGGAAGGGAAAGACGAAGGAGACGGAGGTAATCAACCTGGAAGATATTATCGACGTCAAGGGATGGAAGGCCATGGGCAACCGGCTGACTCCTCACAAGGTGTTGAATGTCAGGCCCGTCACTGAGCCAGAAGACAGTGGTCTTGAAACTGGTGAATCAGTAGAAGAAAAGGCGGCCGAAACCGATAAGGGTTCTCAGTCGCCAAAAAAAAAATCAGAAACGGAGGCCCAACCAAGGGCAGGAAAGCAAGGTCCCGTTCAGCAAAGCCTCTTCGGGGAAAACGAGCCGCAAAAAGAAAGGCCAAAGGAAGGTAAAGCTCCTGTCCGTCAGAAGACGAAAGAGGTGAAGGGCAAAGTCTTTACTGCTGGTCAGACTATCGAGCTGGAGCTCTGAACTTACGTCATGACTATTTCCGGTTGATTGCATTCCGCCTCGACCAGAATTGTCCAGTGAAGACTGCAATTGGGTAAATTTGCTGTATGAGATACCTGTTAATTCCCATAATGGTGGCCTTTGGGCTTGAAGGTGCCCTGTCGCAGAGCAGCGAGATAATTGTTGAGGGTAAGGTGAGGGATGCAGTCTCAGGAAAGGGTGTCAAGGCGAAGATCCGGTACGCCAGTTACCCAACAGGCAGCATTACGGGACGCTTTACAGACAGTGTCTTTTCTTTCAGTGTCTTTGGTTCTTCGAAATACTTTATCACAGCGGAGGCTGACGGTTATCTTACCGGTACGGCACTGGTAGACCCCAGGGATATAGGTCAGGCAAGGTCAATTACAAGGGACATCACCCTTACAAAGAAAGGCGAGAATATCACCTTGGATCATCTCACTTTCGACCAGGGCAAAGCAACCATCAATCCATCCTCTTTTCCTCAGTTGGATGAAGTTGTTGCGATGATGAAAGACAACACCAATCTAATCATTCAGTTGGAAGGGCACACGGAGAGTTCAGGTGACCCCAGGGCGAACATGAAACTTTCGGAGGATCGAGTGGAGAATGTCAAGAAATATCTTGTCAGCAAAGGTGTGGGAAAAGACCGTGTGAAGACAAAGGCTTTTGGAGGAACCCAGCCGCTGGTTCGCGGCAATACAGCCGAGGCGCGAGCAAAGAACAGGAGGGTGGAGATGAGGGTGCTGAAGGAATGACTGAATGACAGAATGTTGAATAATGAATGTCCAATTTCCAATATAGAAGTAACCCTGAAAGGTAGGTCTGAAGGTTGAGGTGGTTCTCCTCAGTGGCACTGAAGGTTGGTGATCGCTGATTTTGAATCCGATTCTTCGAAACCGAATCCATATTCAACGGTCACGGAAGATTCTGAACTTCAAAGCCCCTCGAAATACAAGTGATAGTGGTTACTGCACTTCGGGTTGAATGACGCGCGGCAGCTCGGACAAACGTGACCGCACGACAGGTACGCGGCTATCGTTAACCTGGCGCCACAGTTCCCGCACAGTATGGCGGTTTCGTTCCATTCAGACCTGGACCATGGAACGGCGGTATGTCCAGCGCTTTCTTCATGACATTCAAAGCAGGGATAATAGCGGTTACAGCATTTGAACCGGATGGCAATGATATCCGTGGAAGAGTGATAATGCACGCATCGCGTTTGGTTATCCAAGGGGAATCCGTAGATCTCTGGCCGTTGTCTTTCGGGGTTCTTACCCTGCCGTTCTGCATCCATTAATTCCGTATCTTTGCAGCCTCAAATATCGAAATTATGCCAGGAAGTGAACTTTTTGGGGCGGAAGAGCGGAAGGAAATAGAAGATGTGCTGAGTACCGGCATCTTGTTCAGGTACAACCACGAGGGACAGCGGAATAATATTTGGAAAGCCAGGGACTTTGAGACAGAGGTAAAGAAGCTGACGGGTGCGCGGTATGCGCATGCTGTGTCCAGCGGATCCACAGCCGTGTCTGCTGCACTGGCTGCCGCAGGAATCGGAGCGGGCGATGAGGTGATTGTTCCACCCTTCACCTTTATAGCTTCGGTTGAAGCGGTGTTATTCAGCGGTGGTATACCTGTATTTGCAGAGATTGATGATACACTTTGCCTTAGTGCCGAGGGAATTGAGAAAGCCATTACACCCCGCACCAAAGCGGTACTGCTCGTGCATATGTGCGGTCAGATGGCAAACATGGATGAGATCATGCCGGTGGTCCGCAAGCACAATCTTACGCTGGTAGAAGATGCAGGCCAGGCCTTTGGTTCATCGTACAAGGGAACATCGGTTGGGTTGTTTGGCAAAACAGGCTGCTATTCCTTCGACTTCTTCAAGATTGCAACGGCCGGCGAAGGCGGTGTTTTTGTAACCAATGACGAGAGCTGCTACAAGCTGGCGGATACATACTGCGACCACGGCCACAACCATGTGGGAAATGTAAGGGGCATGGAACAACATCCGGTTTTGGGGTTCAACTACAGAATCGGTGAACTTCATGCAGGCATTGGCGCGGCCCAAACGCGTAAGGTGCCTCATATCAGGGAAGTGAATCGCAGGTACAAGCAGCTTTTCATGAAGCAATTATCGGGACTGCCCGGCGTCACCTTTACCTCGATCCCGGACCCTGCAGGAGACTCCGCTACTTTCCTGAATATTCTGTTGCCCGACACGGCTACCGCCAGGCAAACGGTGGAGAACTTCAACAAGACAGGGGTTGGAGGTTTCAATTACTGGTTCACCAACATGTACCACTTTATCAACCAGTGGGAACATCTTAAAGACCTGAAGGCAGCTGCACCGCTGGCTATCCACTTGCTTGGAAAGCCACAGGATTATAACAATCTGCATCTGCCAAAATCACAGGATGTTGTAGGGCGATTGATTTCATTCAGTATCCGTTGCACCTGGAAGGAGTCAGAGGTTGTGGAACTCGCCGGCAAGATCAAAAACGCAATTGAGCAGGCCTTGTCCGTAAAAGCCTATGCATAAGAATTTCAAGGGTATTGAGAAAACCGTATTCGGCAGGGGCAGCTATGCCCAACTGGGTTCCATCGTGGATGAAAGACGGCATGAAAATGATCATTTCGCATTATTTCTTGTCGACAACTACTTCAAAGGAAGAAATCTTACCATTCCGGCCAAGCCAGAAGACATCGTCACGTACATGGACGTGGATCCTGAGGAGCCCACAACGATTCAGGTGGATGGCTTGCGCGATCGGGTGAAAACATCAAAGGGAATCCCCTCTGCGGTTATTGGGATAGGAGGTGGCAGCATCATGGACCTGGCCAAGGCCGTTTCCCTCATGTTTACCAATGAAGGATCATCCCAGAAGTACCAGGGACTTAATCTTATCAAGAAACCTGGCGTGTACCACATAGGAGTACCCACCATTTCAGGCACCGGGGCAGAGGTTTCCATGACGGCTGTTTTGACCGGTCCCGAAAAGAAGCTTGGATTGAAATGCGAATGGACTGTCTTCAACCAGGTGGTGCTCGACCCTGACCTTATTGCCAGCGTTCCCCGCGACAAATGGTTTTACACGGGCATGGACACTTATATACATTGTATTGAATCCCGCTACGGAATCCTCAATAATGCATACAGTACGGCCTTCGGAGAGCAGGCATTGACGCTTTGCAGAGAGATTTACCTTGGTGACAAATCAGGACAGACACCTGAGAACAATGAGAAACTGATGGTGGCTTCTCTCATGGGTGGGTTGAGTCTGACTTATTCCGAAGTTGGTATTGTACATGCGTTGTCTTACGGGTTGTCAAAGATTCTTGGCACGAAGCACTGTTACGCGAACTGCGTGGCGTTCCAGCACCTTGGCGACTATTACCCTGAAGGCGTGGCGGAGTTCAATGAGATGATCCGCAAGCATCAGATCACACTGCCTAAAGGCCTGGCAAAAGATTGGAGCGAGGACACCATTACCGCCATGGCGCAGGTATCCATCCGTCTGGAACATATGTGGAACCATGCTATTGGTACAGACTGGAAAAGCAAGGTTACACTTGATACGGTTAAAGATTTATTCAGAAGACTTTAATTCGAAAAGAATGAAGAAGAAGATTGTAAAGGTTGGAAATATCTCCTGCGGTTCGGATGAACTCTTTCTCATCTCAGGCCCCTGTGTAATTGAAGATGAGATGATCATGATGAAGACGGCCGAAAAGCTAAGGGAAGTTTCTGAACGCATGAAGATCCAGATCATCTACAAGTCATCTTTCCAGAAGGACAACAGAAGTTCAGCCAAGTACTACGATGGTCCCGGTCTGGACAGGGGCGTAAAGATGCTGGCCAAAGTGAAGGAACAGTTTGGCTTCCCCTTGTTGACCGACATCCATTACCCTGAACAGGCTGCTGCCGCTGGAGAAGTGGTGGATGTGCTGCAGATTCCGGCCTACCTGTGTATGCAGACCACGCTGACTGTTGCCGCAGCTAAAACAGGCAGGGTGGTGAATGTGAAGCATGGGCAGTTTCTGGCCCCTGAGAACATGAAACACCCTGTGAAGAAGATTGAAGAAGCCGGCAACGACAGGATTATCCTTACCGAGCGAGGCTACACCTTTGGTTACAATGACCTGGTGGTCGATCCGAGGAGTTTCTATCACCTCAATAACATTGGCTATCCGGTTGTATTTGACATCACCCACAGTATCCGGAAGTATGGTATTCCCAGTGCAGATGCGAAGGGTGGCGCTCGTGAATTCCTTCCCGTGCTGTCGCGTGCGGGAGTGGCAGCCGGAGTGGATGGTGTATTTATCGAAACCCATCCCGAGCCGGAGAAGGCGTTGTGTGACGCTGCAAGCCAACTTTGCGTTTACGACCTGGAAGAATTTCTTAAGCCCATCCTTGAGCTTCATGCGATAGAAGTGAAGTACAGGAACAGTGACCTCGTTTTAGCTTAACCTCATTCAATATTTATGGAACTCTATCTTGATTCAGCGGACCTCAAGGAAATTGAAGAAGCATTCAAACTCGGATTCCTTGATGGTCTCACAACCACACCTACGTTCATGCATCGGGGCGGTGTGACAGATGTGGATGCACTGATTGTAAAGCTCTCCAAAATGGTGCCTGTGCTGCAGATTGAGGCGCTTGGCAGCACGGCGGAAGAAGTGGTGAAGGAGGCGCAGCGCCAGTTGAAACTAGGGCTCGACCCCAAGAAGACTGTATTCAAGATCCCCGTCTCCCTGGAGGGCGTTAGAGCTTGCCGCATGCTCCGAAATGAGGGTCTTCTTGTGAATGTTCACCTGGTGTATACCCTTCAGCAGGCCTATATGGCGATGAAGGCCGGTGCGACATATGTCTGTCCGCTCGTAGGCCGCCTGCAGGACCAAGGGCATGATGCGCTTGATCTTGTGGGTCAGTGCGTATATGCAGTTGATCACTTTGGCTATGACACCAAGATCATGTTCTCGTCCGTGCGGAATGCAGAACACATCCGAAATGCCATCAATCTCGGTGTGCATACCATTACGGTTCCGTGGAAAGTAATGAAAGGTCTTACCGATAACAATCTTACTACGTTGGGGACAGAGCAGTTTATTGAACACACCCGGTTGGTGACCATGAAGGTGAAAGATGTCATCAATCCGGTGAATCCTGTGGTCAACATCAACACGGTACTGACAGAAGCCATTATCAAAATGACTGAGTACGGCTTTGGCGCCATCACCCTCACTGATAACGATGGTAACGTGAAAGGGATATTTACTGATGGTGATATGCGCAGGGCGATCCAGAAGGAAGGTCAGGATGTGCTAAAGAAGAGGATGTCAGATTTTAGCTACGGAACGCCGCTTTCGGTTCAGCAAAACGACCCGCTCACTGTTGCTAATGACATATTCAAACACAAGCACGTGGATACCATTCTGGTGCTTGACGGCACGAAACCAGTGGGCATGCTGGATATCCAGGATCTTGCCCAGTAATGGACGACATTATTTCATTATTTACTGAAAGAGGAGGAGTACTTGTGACTCCTCCTGCTGCATTCCGGCAGAAACTTGTCGCTGTCAAGGCCGTGCTTTTCGACTGGGACGGAGTTTTTAATGAAGGATTCAAGCAGGGTACGGAAGGGAGCGCCTTTTCAGAAGTGGATGCGATGGGGACCAACATGTTGCGCTATGCCCTTTGGCGTCAACACGGCAGACTTCCAATCACGGCTATCATTACGGGAGAAAACAACCCATCCGCAGTACACCTGGCAAAGCGGGAATCATTTCACAATGCCTACTTGCTTGCCAAGAACAAAGGGATGGTCTTTGCGGATTTTCTGAAGACTTACCAAATGGATCCCGCAGAGGTGGCATTCTTCTTTGATGATGTGCTTGACGTTGAGGTGGCACGTCAATGCGGCATCCGAATCATGATCAGCAGAAAGGGCGCCCCCATGTTCCATAACCTGGTCAGGAGGTCTGGCTGGGCGGATTATTTGACAGCATGCGATGGGGCCGGGCATGGCCTGAGGGAAGGCTGTGAGCTCTGCATCGGAATGCTTCACCAATTTGATGAGGTTATCCGCAACCGCACAGAATGGTCTGCCAACTACCAGGAATACCTTTCAGACCGGAAAGCTATTCAGCCGGTTATTTCTGAATCGCGGGCATAGCCTTTTTCAGATCTGGGGGCGTGCACCTTTCAGTTCTGCCAATTCCCGCCTGAGCACTTTCAGTTCCTCGAGAATCAACTGATGTCCGGCGCCCAGATGGTCCGCAGTTTCCGATTGGTGTTCAACGGCCTCTTTCGCTTCCTTTTCAATTCTTTCCTGGACCTGCGAGGTCATCACTGCGATGAAAACGTTGAAGGCGATGATGGAAGTAAATACGACGAAACTGACAAAGTAAAGTTGGACAAAGAACCCCGGATAGTTGGGAGAGTGTGCAACCAAATCCTTCATTACATCTGACCAGTTATCAAGGGTCATGATCTGAAAGAGTGTTACACAGGAGTCCACCAGGTTGCTGAAGTCGCAGGTATCATAGGTGTTCCGGCCAAACATGTACATCCCTGTAACCGAATAGATATAGGTCATGATCATCAGCAGAACAACGAAGGAAAAGACAGTGGGCACAATACTGACAATCCGGCGTTCAACATCCTTGACGTGTTCGCTAATCTCCAGTAACCGGAATATTCTGAAGATTCTGAAAAGCCTTCCTACTTCGATAAAAGTGGGGTGCACGAACTGGGCGAACGTTCCAATCACACTCAATGCTACCAGTATAAAGTCAAAGTAATTCCAGAAACCATGTTCTGAAAACCGGTACCGCAATTTATCCTTTCCATTCAGCTTTACCCTTTTACTCAGGAAAAGGAGGAAATACTGTCCGGGGTGCTGTTCGGCCAGAATCCTGAGAATAATTTCGACAACAAAGAAAGCCAGAAAGAGGAAGTCAAGCAGACGAAAAAGTGTCTGTAATGTACCCGTGAGCGCCAGGGTTTCCATCCCCACCACGAAGGCGTTGAAGACAATGGCATAGTTGACAAAATTGATGAAACGCTTGCTGTGGACAAGCTCGTTTAGTTTTGACCGGTTCATGATCAAGAGGGTTAGAGCGGATACCTAAATTACGAACCTGTCCAGTATCACAAAACTGTTTGAGGTAGCAAGAGATGACTACTCTTTGCCGCCAGGAGAGGTGGACTCGCGAAGGATCGATTCTTTGCGGGCAATTCTGATCCTGTCTTCCTGATAAAGATTGGTTTGATGAAGGTCAAGCGATTTCCACTTCACATGGAGTTGCCGAAGGTCTTCATTCAGGCAGGGATACTGGTTGCTTCCAGCCAGGGGAGGAAATTCGCCGATGGCCATTTTCCTCAAGTCAACATACCCGGCATACTCAAAATGTCCAGGATCATAAAGGTAGCGCCAACGGCCACCCCATCGAAATCCAAGCTTTTCACCAATCAGACCGATCTTGCGCCAAAGCTGGTAATTATTCCATTGGGGAACGCCATTGACCAGGGGCACGATGTCAACTGCAAGACCATATTGATGGCGGGAATAGCCTGGTCCAGTTCGGGTATATCTCCGACCCATTCTTTTGTACTCTAGTTGCTTCGAAGGTGTCCTGTAGGTTTCCACTACATCCAGTTGAATCCCTTTCTCGGAGCAAATGCGGATCATTTCCAGGACCTTGTCTCGGAATACCGGATGCAAGGCGCTCAGGTCTGCAATCATCGGGAGATTACCCCGGTCTTTTCCATAATAAAAGTTCTCCACCGTCCGCCAATGCAGCCATCCCTTGATAGAATCCTCGCGGATTTCCCATGCACGCAAGGGCTGGGCCTCGTCAAAATAATTAATGAAATTTTCTGATTCCCGGGATGCCTCCGGGTTCATCGGAATCGATTGAGAAAAGAGGGGAGATGCGAAAAACAATACCAGTGCCCAAGAAATAATGAACAACTTCCGCATAGCCTAAAAAATTCCGGTGCAAAGTTAGCAAAAAATAGCTTAAGAGGGGTTCAAGACTGGCCACCCAAACGGTCAGTCAGCACTACTGTCGTTTTTAGCAGTCAGTGTTTTTGTAACAGTCCCGCAGGTGACCATATAGGTATTCTCGCACTGGCCGTCACCGAAATCAATCGTCATTGAGCGCGTCTTCCCACTCAGGCTGATATGAGTGACGACCTTTTGTCCCTTGACGGGGATAAAGACTTTGTTGTTGAGCGCGCACGACCTCAAGTAAATAAGGGGTGATGTAATAATAGTCTTGAACTGGCGGCCATGGCGGTTGGTTCCCTCTGCAGAGTAAATCCCTGCGGGGCCATTGCTGATCGTATAAATATCGTCGGTATCGGAATGATCCCATTTTCTTTTCTTGTTCACTTTTCTGCTTGCGGTTGTACCGTCCGGCCACGTGGCACTATGCTCACCGGAAATCGTCCAGGTTATACTCACGGGATTCGTTGATGCAGTGATACAATTAACGTAATGAGTACCTTCTATTGCAACGCCGTTGATGTTGTATCCATTCATGGTAATGGTTTGAACTGACCCGGGCTGAAACCACCTTCCACCTGTCCAGGTAATGATGATCTGACCTTTTCTGACGTTGCCTCTTTTGTCAGTACATCCGTCTGCAGGGAAGGTAACGGTGACTGTACCAGTGGTCTTGTCGGCGCTTACATTTGAAAACTCAATGGTAGTCCCGGTGCAATTCAGCCTGTCATCCAGGGTTACGTCGGTCCGGCCGCTAATTACCCCTGATGTATTGCTGCTGTTAAGGACAGTTGTGGCCAAGTCATCCAACTCTGAAATCGTTGATTCCTGAGTTGTTTCATTATTGGATGTTTGTTTGTCTTCGGTAAGGAAAGTATCCATGCTTTTGTTGCAGGAGGCAAAAAGCAAGACCAAACCCACAGTGAACCAGGATAATGATATACGGCCTTCTTTCATTACAAATTGATCTTAGTGGTTGATCACACGAAATCTAGTGCAAAAATACGACTTTTCAAGCCCTTATCCCCTGAGATCCGGTATGAAATTTAGAATTATTATAGAATCCATGAAGGGCCTGCTTACTGTTGATTTTAGCCTACTTTTAGCCTTCAATGGAGCCCTCGCCACAATTCAGAGAGTCATCTGTCCGCTGGAAACTCACTAACCACCTTGCGCAGTTTGTATCTGACCATAAAAGGGAATTCATTGAGCGTGTCCTTCGGAACCGCACGCGTTATGTCACCGTGGTTCTTGAAGACATATACCAATCACAGAACGCCAGTGCAGTTTTGCGCACTGCCGAGTGCCTTGGACTTCAGGACATCTATATCGTGGAGACGCGCAGTGCGTGGTCGACCAACAAGCAGGTATTAAAGGGCGCAAATAAGTGGATCCAGGTGCTTCGCTACAGGCGGAAGCAAACCAACAACATAGAGCGCTGCATAGGTGACCTAAAACAAAAAGGGTACCGGGTTGGGATCACAGACCCCGATCCCGACGGGGTTTCCATAGATGAAGTTCCATTGGATCAGCCTTTGGCTATTGTCATGGGCAACGAGAAGCATGGTGTGTCTTCCAATGCAAAACAACTGGCGGATTTGAAGATCCATATTCCGATGACCGGATTCACAGAGAGTTTGAACATTTCGGTAAGTGCTGCCATAAGCCTCTACTCTGTGCTTTCGCGTGTTCGTGCGAGCGATTTGCCCTGGCATTTGAAACAGGATGAGATTGATGAACTACGCGTTCAGTGGTACAAAAAAGTCATCCGAAATGCGGAGCTGATCGAAAAGGAGTTTATGCGGGCGATTCAGTAAATTTGCGTTGGCTTGATCTATTTTTTAATGTTTTGGCACTGGTCTTTGAGGGTCTTGATTTTGCTGCTGGTGGCTGGAAGCGCCTTCATTGTGATCAGCAACCTTTGGGTAATTGGCAGTACTTCTGGCAAAGTATACACAGATGCCAGTGCCTTGCCAGGTCACAGGGTCGGACTTGTTCTGGGGACCAGCCGCCGTCTCACTTCCGGCCAGCCCAATCCTTATTTTGAAAACAGGATGCTCGCTGCTGCCGAGTTGTATCGTCTTGGCAAGATTACGCATATCATCGTGAGCGGTGACAACCGGACCAGGTTCTATAATGAACCCATGGAGATGAAAAAGGCCTTGATGAAACTTGGTGTTCCTGATGCCGCGATTACCCTGGATTATGCCGGCTTGCGTACATTGGACTCCATTATCAGGAGTAAGGAGATATTTGGTCAGGAAGAAATCATCATCATTACACAGCCTTTCCATTCCTATCGGGCCTTGTTCATCAGCCGGTATTATAATATTAATGCGGTGGCATTGGTCACCAAAGAACCAAACCAGGAGACCTCAACCAGGATGTATGTCAGGGAGTACTTTGCCAGGGCAAAAGCAATCCTCGATTTGTATGTCCTGAAGACATCGCCACGTCACCTAGGTGAGAAGGAACCTATCATAATTTGATTCTGAAAGTCCTGCAGTCAAGGGGACGTCTCAGCCAAATCAGAATGATTCGGCGAGGACGACATAGTAATTGAGACTATTGCCGTAACCAAGATCGAATCTCAGGTTGAGATTCTCCTTCGGCAACACAGCAAAGCGGAGTCCTGCACCGCCGGCCATTCGGAAACGATCAAATGCGAACGACTCCATCTGTGGTGCGACCTGTCCGGCACTTCCGAATGCTACTCCCGAGAATCGCCAATAAATCGGGAACCTGTATTCCAATTGTGCACCAATGAATTTCTGATCCCGGTATCTTCCTGAATAATAGCCACGCATCATTGAATTACCACCCAGTACGGCCAGGTTGCGGTAAGGGACGTCTCCAAAGGTGAAGTTACCCAGCCCCTGGACAGCAAGCACTTTTCCGGGACGCAGTTGGAAGTATTTTCTGAAGTCAATGTCAACCGCTCTGAAGGTGTAGTCGCTGCCCAGTCCTTGCTGGAAAGAGGCATACTTTACGCGCAGGAGTGAGCCCTGGTTGGGGGTATACGCGTGGTTCCTCGAGTCATGGGTAAAGTTCAGGCTGAAACCGAAGACATTATACTGTTCACGATTATAAACACCCAGTACCTGGTCCTTTTCAAAATTACCCCCGCTGTCATACCTGATATTGAACACGGTCTGGTACTCAATGCCTCCACCCAGGAAGACGTTTCCTTTCACTTTCCTGCTGAGTTGCGGGTTAAAATAGAATTGAGAAAAAGTATAGCTCTCTTTAGCACTTTCCGGCGTGTCGTTGCCGATGCCCCAGAATTTATCAGGAAATTTGCTGTATGTATTTTCAAACCGGAGGATGTATTTTTCCCTGGGTAGAAAGATGTTGGCTCCCAGTGCCACGAGGATCTGATCATTCAAGGTGTATAGGAAACCGGATGGAACCGTTGAGGTGCGCAATGCAGTATCCTTCTTGGATGTTTTGAAGATGTAGGCATTGGCTATACCAAATACCCAATTGGTTTCTGTTGACAGTGCTACTATAGGAAAGATGAGAAGTTTGTTCTTGTAAATGATTTCCGTGGTATCCGGAGCCTGGGGGAAACTTCCTATTTGGCGGTTTTTGTTTTGTGCGTGAAGTGCCGCAGGCAGGGACAGTCCGATAAGAAAAATAAGACATAAAGTCCTCAGGGTAGGAGCCTGCATTCAGGGGTGGTTACTTTGAATCCGAAAAATAAAAGTTATTAAATTGCTAATTCAATTTTTTGATTTCATTTTGGCCGCCGATTTTTGGGCTCTTACCGGCTTTGACAGAACTTATTCCGTGAGATACTTTTTTGCGCATGCTGCTGCATTCCTTTTGACTATCGCCGCCTGTTGCGCGCAGGAACTTGTTGTAACTGGCAAGGTGACGGATGCAAAAACAGGCGATCCCATACCATTTGTCAATGTCACATTCAAGGGCACCAGCACAGGTGCAACCACCGACTTTGACGGCAACTACACCATTCGTACCCTTAAACGGGTTGATTCAGTGCTGGCAACCTACATAGGCTACAAACCCAAGGCAAAGCGTGTAAGGCCAGGCAAGCAGACTGTGAATTTTCAGCTTGAAGAAGAAGTGACATCCCTGGAAGAAGTCGTGGTACACGCCGGCGAAAATCCTGCATTTGAGATATTAAGGAATGTGGTCAGAAATAAGGAGAAGAATGACAAGCGGAGTTTGACGGCTTATGAGTACGAGGCCTACACCAAGACAGAGGTTGACATCGACAACATCTCCGGCAAATTCAGGGAGCGAAAGGTAATGAAAAAGATTGCCCAGGTGCTGGACAGTGTTGATCGCATTGTAGGTGAAGATGGAAAGCCGGTGCTTCCACTCTTCATTACGGAGGCGGTATCCAAAATATACTACAAAAGCAGTCCTGAATTAAGATCGGAAGAAATAGAAAAGACCAAGATAAATGGAGTAGGGCTTGAGGATGGATCCATGATCACGCAATTGGTAGGCTCTTCCTTCCAGGAATATAATTTTTATCAGAACTGGCTGACCATTATCAATAAAAACTTTGTTTCGCCAATCGCTGACGGCTGGCGGTTGTACTATGAATATGACTTGCTGGACAGCTTGTATATCGGAGATGATTATTGCTACCGCCTTGAGTTCTTCCCTAAAAGCCCGACTGAACTTGCTTTCACCGGGTCGATGTGGATTACCAAAAAAGAATATGCCCTCAAGCAAATCGACGTAACGGTAGGAGAGAAGGCCAACATCAATTTCATTGATCGCATCAAATTGCAGCAACAGTTGGTCAAAATGCCGGAAGGTCCCTGGCTTCCTGTAAAGAACAGGGTTCTCATTGATGTAAGTGAGATTGGCAAAGACGCTGCTGGTTTACTGGCTAAGTTTTATTCAAGTAACAAGCGCTTTGTCATTAACAAGCCTCATGAGAACGCATTCTATGAAAGGAGGATCAAGGTCGCTGAAGATGTTAACATGTTTCAGGAAGAAAAATATTGGGATTCGCTGCGGCACGAGCCACTGACAGAAACTGAAAAGAATGTTTACCAGATGATCGATACGATCAAAAACATACCCATTGTCAAAACTTATACGGAGGTCTTCAAGGCTCTGGTTGACGGCTATTATGACCTGGGTAAAGTGGAGGTGGGACCCTATCTGCGAACTTATGCCTGGAATACCGTGGAGGGATCGCGCCTTCAATTCGGATTCAAAACCAACCGGCAATACAGTAAAAAGATGATTTATGGAGGGTACGCGGCTTATGGCTTCCAGGATCAAAAAGTCAAGTTCATGACATATGCCCAGCGCATCCTGGCCCGGGACCGATGGACCACTGCGACGTTCAGGGTGGCATCAGATGTAATCCGGCTCGGTATTGACGAGGAAGCACTCTCAAGTAATCCGCTGTTTTTAACGGCTGTGCGATGGGGGAACTACCGACGTGCGTATTACTACCACGAAGGCTATGCGGGGATCCAAAGAGAATTGTTCAAAGGATTTACCCAGAAAGTTTCATTCCGATACTGGACATTTGACCCTACTTTCAATTTCGGCTACATCGAGAATCCGTCGGATATCAACTCACCGGTCCTGGAAAACCTTACATCTTCCGAGGTTGCAATTGAATCCCGTTACGCCCGGGACGAGACATTCATTCAAAACGGCAACGAGAGGATCAGTCTGGGACTCAGGAAATGGCCTGTATTCACCTTGAGGTATACGCATGGTTTTGAAGGGGTCTTTGGAAGCAATTATGCATACGACAAACTGCGGCTGAACATTGACAAGCGAATTCGACTGGGACCATTGGGGGTAGGCTATGTAAGCCTCACGGGTGAATATATTTTTAATACACTTCCGTATCCGTTGCTCACCGTGCACTTGGGCAATCAGTCACCTATCTATTCCCAGTTCACTTATAACATGATGAACTTTGGCGA
Source organism: Cyclobacteriaceae bacterium (assembly GCA_039810905.1). Taxonomy (GTDB): domain Bacteria; phylum Bacteroidota; class Bacteroidia; order Cytophagales; family Cyclobacteriaceae; genus ELB16-189. Next base: position 25,707 of record JBDHXU010000016.1, read on the forward strand.
ATTCATAAGCGACAAGAGTGTGGCACTTCGCTATCGCCAGTACCTCGAAGGATTACTTATCAATCGTATTCCATTGCTGAACAAACTGCAGTGGCGCCTGGTGGCCACCACGAACATAATTTATGGAAGCCTGAGCGATGCCAATCGTGACCTGATATCAGAAGTGACACCCAGTGGAGAGAAGACCCTTTATACCGGTTACTTCACCGGCAGCCCTTACGTGGAAGTAGGGTATGGTGTAGAGAACATATTCCGGCTTCTTCGCATAGATTTTATCCATCGCCTGACCTATCTGAATAATCCAAATGTGCGCCCCTTCGGCGTCACTTTCACTATTCAATTCAAACTCTGAGTACTGACTTTCGTCTGAAGATGGTAGTCTGAAAAAGTGCATATTTGCACCGCAGAAAATGTTTATTCGTTTCAAATGAATGAGGTGAAAATTACGTTACCGGATGGCTCGGCCAGGACCTATCCTGCCGGAGTAACCGGTATGGATATCGCGAAAAGTATCAGTGAAGGTCTGGCCCGGAATGCATTGTCAATCGAAGTGGACGGCGAAATCCGTGACCTGGCTCGACCTATAGAGCAAGATGCGTCAATCAGGATATTTACATGGAACGACAAAGGGGGCAAGTATGCCTTTTGGCACTCGTCGGCCCACCTGATGGCAGAAGCGCTGGAAACTCTGTACCCTGGCGTCAAGTTCGGCATAGGTCCGCCCATAGAGAATGGCTTCTATTATGACGTTGACCTTGGGGATATGGCATTTGGTGAAGATGACCTGGCGAAGGTCGAAGCCAAGATGATCGAGCTGGCCCGTCAGAATAACAGCTTCCGAAGAAGAGAGGTCCCCAAAGCAGAAGCCATCGACTATTTCACCAAAAAGGGCGATCCCTACAAAATTGAATTGCTTCGGGATCTCGCCGATGGTTCGATAACGTTCTACGAGCAGGGAAATTTTACCGACCTATGCCGAGGCCCCCACATCCCAACCACTGGATATGTGAAGGCTGTCAAGCTTTTAAACGTAGCAGGCGCTTATTGGCGCGGCAATGAAAAGAACAAAATGCTTACCCGCATTTATGGTATAACCTTTCCAAAGCAAAAGGAACTGGATGAGTACCTGCTCATGCTGGAGGAGGCAAAGAAGAGGGACCACCGCAAACTGGGCCGCGAACTTGAATTGTTCGCCTTCTCGGAAAAGGTGGGCATGGGGCTTCCGCTTTGGCTTCCCAAAGGAACCGTACTGAGAGAGCGGTTGGAACAATTTATGAGAAAGGCACAGGTGAAAGCCGGGTATGATCCCGTCGTAACGCCTCATATCGGCAGCAAGTCCCTTTACGTTACTTCTGGACACTATGAAAAGTATGGGAAGGATTCCTTTCAGCCCATTCACACGCCAGACGTTACTGAAGAATTCCTTCTTAAGCCAATGAACTGCCCCCATCACTGTGAGATTTATAAAGTGAAGCCAAGGTCATACAAGGATCTGCCGATAAGACTGGCGGAATTTGGCACGGTTTATCGCTATGAACAGAGCGGTGAACTGCATGGCCTCACAAGGGTGCGCGGGTTTACTCAGGATGATGCGCATATTTTCTGCCGGCCGGATCAGGTAAAGGAAGAATTCATCAAGGTGATCGATCTCGTGCTGCATGTGTTCACTGCGCTGGGATTTGAGAACTACACGGCACAGGTTTCTCTAAGGGACCCCGCCAATAAGGAAAAGTATATTGGTGAGGATGCACTGTGGGACAGGGCCGAGCGAGAGATTCAGGAGGCCGCCGATGAGCGCGGACTGAAGACCGTTGCCGTAAAAGGAGAAGCTGCCTTCTACGGCCCCAAGCTGGATTTCATGGTGAAGGATGCATTGGGAAGGAGCTGGCAGTTAGGGACCATCCAGGTGGACTACCAACTTCCCCAGCGGTTTGAACTTGAGTACGTAGGATCAGATAACCAAAAGCACAGGCCCGTAATGATCCACAGGGCGCCATTCGGGTCGCTGGAACGGTTTGTGGCCGTGCTCATAGAGCATTGCGCCGGCAATTTCCCCGTCTGGCTTTCGCCTGAACAGGTGGCAGTCCTGCCTATCTCAGAGCGATTCAACGACTATGCAACTACTGTTATTAGTGAGCTCAGGAGCCGGGACATTCGGGGTATTCTGGATGACAGGGATGAAAAGATCGGCAGGAAAATAAGGGATGCCGAAGTCAAGAAGATACCCTATATGCTCATAGTTGGCGAGAAGGAGGCTCAGGAACAAAAGGTGGCTGTCCGCAAGCACGGAGCAGGAGACCAGGGGTCGGTTTCATTGCCGGAGTTCATGGCCACGTTTAACAAGGAGTTTGCCATGCCAGTCTGAGGCGGCATATCAAAATTTCATAGTTTTTAACGTGGAAAAAGCGAAATATTCCCGATATTTGCGGCCCTGTGTGCGTTTTTGGACCAACAGACAGAAGTTAAAACATGTTAAACTTAAACCCTAATAGTGGCATTTATTCCCGGAAGTAACCGTCCTCGCCCGTTCAACCGGCCGGGCTTTCGTCCCAGAGTTGTAGAGGAACCCTATCGCGTCAATGAGCGCATTACGGCGCCCAGGGTACGGGTGGTAGGAGAAAACATAAAGGTCGATGTATACCCGATACATGTAGCCATAAAGATGGCGCAGGAGCAGGGATTGGACCTTGTAGAGATTTCACCCAATGCAGACCCACCGGTTTGCAAGGTGATTGACTATTCGAAGTTCAAGTACGAGCAGAAGAAAAAGCAGAAGGAGATCAAATCCAATGCTCAGAAGACGGTTGTAAAGGAAATGCGCTTTGGGCCCAATACGGATGACCACGATTTTAACTTCAAGGTCAAGCATGCGATTAACTTCCTTAAAGAGGGAGCCAAAGTGAAGGCGTACGTTCATTTTGCCGGAAGGTCAATAGTGTACAAGGAACGGGGAGAAATATTATTGCTGAAGTTTGCGCAATCCCTGGAGGAAGTAGGAAAAGTAGAACAATTCCCGAAGCTGGAGGGAAAGCGTATGTATATGATGCTGACACCCAAACCAGGTGCTGGAAAGAAATAGTCTGAATATATCTGAATACTTAACAAGATGCCGAAACTAAAAACAAAGTCAGGTGCAAAGAAGCGGTTCAAGGTAACCGGCACTGGTAAGATCAAGCGCAAGCGTGCTTACAAGCGTCACATCCTGACCAAGAAGGAAACAAAGCAGAAGAGACGTCTGAGCAACTCTTCCGTCGTCAAGAAAGTTGACGTCGGAAATGTGAGGCCGATGCTTCCCTATGCAGTGTAAATCAGTGAGTCAAGAACTCCTGATGGTTTAGTGTTTAACCCGGTAACTGGCTAAAGTTTCTTTCAGAAGAAAGAACGCCAGCGCCAAAAAATTAGAACTCATGCCTCGTTCAGTCAATCATGTGGCATCCCGCGCCAGGCGCAAAAGGGTGCTCAAACTTGCCAAAGGTTTCTTTGGCAGGAAGAAGAATGTTTGGACCGTAGCAAAAAATGCGGTCGAAAAAGGTCTTGTATACCAGTACAGAGATCGTAAGGCAAGGAAGCGTGACTTCCGTGCTTTGTGGATCCAGCGGATTAATGCCGGCGCCCGGCTTCATGGTTTGTCCTATTCAGAGCTGATGGGCAAGTTGAAGTCTGCGGGAATTGACCTGAACCGCAAAGTTCTGGCAGACCTCGCAATGAACCACCCGGAAGCATTTGCAGAGGTGGTTAACAAAGTCAAATAGACAAAGGGGCTAAGGCCCCTTTTTACTTGATGAGCCGATCCAAGAAAATCTTTCTGGTTGCAATGATCCTGTTTTTCCTGGGCCTGATCCTGTTGGCGATCGATATCAGCCGGAGAACCCTGCCCCCTGGGAGTAGGAAAAAGACTTCAACTGTTATACAGACCAATACCAATACAGACGGTTTGTCGCCAAAAACGACTGCTCATCGGGTGGAATGCAAGGCCACCGCTGGTGCATTGGCTTCACATGAAGCTGCAGCTATCTTCGATACAGATTAAAGCCAACTATAGACGAGAATTTCCCCCGGGGTCAAGGACTTTGGGGGATTTTCTTTTTTATTTGCCCGAAATCGTGATCGTTGCTCCTCGGATCCATCATTCTTTATCTCATGGCCACCGTGCTCGTTGGCTACTGGGCCGCACGGAGGGTTAAGACCTCAGGAGATTTCATGCTTGCCGGAAGGAGCCTCCCGGTTATGCTCAGTTCAGCAGCACTCTTTGCCACGTGGTTCGGTTCAGAAACTGTCTTTGGCGCATCATCCGAATTCTTGAAGGGTGGACTATACTCTGTCATTGAAGATCCGTTCGGTGCCGCCCTTTGCCTGGTATTGTTCGGACTCTTCTTTGCAAGAAAACTATATAACATGAACTTGCTTACCCTGGGAGATTTTTTCAAAATACGTTTTGGGGCCCGGGCCGAATTGATCGCAAGTATCTTCCTTGCGCCTCCATATGCTGGCTACATCGCTGCTCAACTGGTAGCCATGGGGTTGATCCTGCATGTGGTTACCGGCCTTGCTGTCTGGCAAGGGGTGCTCATTAGTGCAGGAGTAGTGACATTTTATACCTACGTGGGCGGAATGTGGGCAATCTCGATTACAGACTTCATACAAAGCATCATCATCATTCTTGGTCTTCTTGTGCTGGCGGTGGTGCTAAGTGACCAAGCCGGCGGAATGATGAAGGTTATCCAAAATGTTCATCCGGAGAACTTCAGGTTCCTTCCGGCCCCGGAGTTGAAGGAAGTGATCAGTTACCTGGCAGCCTGGTCGGTGCTTGGTCTGGGTTCCATTCCGTCCCAGGATGTATTCCAGCGGGCGATGTCATCAGGGTCGGCACAGACTGCAGTGAGGTCCTGCTACTATGCAGCCATCCTTTATTTGACGGTAGCGATGTTACCCTTGTTCATTAGTCTTTGTACACGGCAACTTTACCCGGATTTTGTCAACGGTGATACACAATTGAGCCTGCCTAATATGGTGCTCAGCCATACCAGCCTTGGCATACAGGTACTTTTTTTTGGATCCCTGCTCTCAGCCATCATGAGTACGACGAGTTCCGCCATACTTGCGCCCGCAGCTATATTTTCTGAGAATCTTATCCGCCCCTTGATGAAAACAAAGCTTAGTGACGAACGCATGCTTTTACTCACACGCTTGTCGGTACTTTTTTTCAGCGGGGTAGCAACTGCTATGGCCTGTATGCGGAGCAACATCTATGATCTGGTCGGTGAGTCATCCATACTGAGCCTGGTAACCCTTTTTGCAGCGTTGGTGCTTGGGCTCCACTGGAAGAAGGCCAGCAGCGCCGGCGCCATACTTTCCATGGTAACCGGTTGCCTTGCATGGATCGTGTTTGAGTTTGTGTTTGCCACAGGGATGCCCGCGTTGGTTCCGGCAACGCTGATCAGTGTCATTTCCATGGTATTGGGTTCACTCATATGGCCAGGCACAGACACTGAAAGCAGTCAGTTGAGCGCGACAAGGAATTCTTGAGTGTGGAAATTGAATGTAATTTAGCGCCTTGTAACCAACGCCATGAGCACAAATCATTTCGAAACGGATGCAATTCGGACCCAACAGGCAACAACACAGTATCGTGAGCATTCCGTACCGTTATACCTCACCTCCAGCTTTATTTTTGAGGATGCCGAGCAAGCTCGCGCGCTTTTTGCTGATGAAATCCCCGGGAACATCTATACCCGATTTTCTAATCCAAATAACACCGAGTTCATAGATAAGCTTTGCTTACTGGAAGGTGCAGAAGACGGGATTGCCACCGCCTCCGGTATGGCGGCAATGTATCTGAGCATGGCCGCGCTGCTTCGTTCCGGCGATCATGTAGTCGCTTCCCGGTCGGTGTTTGGCTCTACCCACCAGATATTTACCGTACTCTTCCCACGTGTGGGAATTACGCATACTTACGTTGACGTTAATGACGATCATTCAGTGTGGGAGGAGGCGATTCGTTCCAACACCCGGATGATTTTTGTTGAATCACCGTCCAATCCTGCGCTGGATATCATCGATCTGGAGTGGCTTGGGAAACTTGCTGCAAACCGCAATGTGATCCTCAACGTTGACAATTGCTTTTGTACGCCTTACATACAGAATCCAATCCGCTGGGGTGCCGGCCTGGTGACCCATTCCGCTACCAAATTTATAGATGGGCAGGGCCGTGTCATCGGCGGTGCTGTTGTGGGGCGCAAAGATCTGATCAAGGAGGTGCGGTATTTCGCGCGTCATACAGGACCTTCCATGTCTCCATTTAATGCATGGATCTTGTCGAAAAGTCTCGAAACGCTGGCGGTTCGTATGGATAGGCATTGCGAGAATGCCTTGAAGCTTGCGGAATTTCTTGAAGCACATCCACAAGTGGAGCTCGTGAAGTATCCGTTTCTGCCATCGCATCCTCACTTCTCCCTTGCGAAGAAGCAAATGAAATCAGGTGGCGGTGTTGTGACCTTCGAGGTTAAGGGGGGTATTGGACAGGGGCGGAGATTTCTCGATTCCCTGAAGATGATTTCCCATTCGGCCAACCTTGGAGATGTTCGAACCATTGCGACACATCCGGCATCCACCACGCACTCCAAACTGACCGATCCTGAGCGTGCAGCCGTAGGAATTACACCTGGCCTCATACGGGTCTCAACAGGTTTGGAGCACATCGACGATATAATAGCCGATGTGAAGCAGGCAATTGAGTCTTAGTACTTAGGTACGCTCGGGTCTATTTGATCCGCCCATGCCAGGATGCCGCCTTTCAGATTGTATAAGTTAGTAAAGCCATGGTTCTGTTCCAGCCATTTGACCATGTTTCCACTGCGTGCTCCGCTACGGCACTGCAGGACAACGATTTTTTCCCTGGATATCCGTTCGATATTGAAAGGGATTTGTGCCTGTGGGATCAATTCTCCTCCCAGGTTACAGAGGTGATATTCATGCGGTTCCCTCACATCGATGAGTTGAAAATCAGCCTGCTTGTCTTTCAGTTCTTTTAGTTCCTGAACGGTAATTTCTTTCATGAATGCCTGAATTGTTTGAGTGTGGCAAAATTGGCTATTCCTTGCCGATTTCGGAAAAAAAGCATCAGTAGTATCTTCGGTCCAGAACCATTCATTAGTAAGACATGACCAGAATCAATTACTCATCAGGCGCACCTTGGGAAGCCATTGTCGGATACAGCCGTGCAGTGCAAATAGGAAATCAGATTGAAATTACGGGGACCGTAGCGGTAGGTGAAGATGGCAAGGTGGTAGGTAAGGGTAACCCATACGAGCAGACCAGGTTCATTATCAACAAAGTGGAAAGGATTCTTGCCTCAGCGGGATTCGCCTTGTCAGATGTTATACGAACCCGGATTTTTGTGACTGATATTTCTTTCTGGAAAGAAGTTGGCAAAGCACATGGCGAATCATTTTCGGCCATAAGGCCTGCCACAACGATGGTGCAGGTAGTTGCACTGATCGAACCCGATTACCTTGTTGAAATTGAGTTTACTGCCATAAGGGAGCAGACAGAAACTGACTAAGATCATGAAGGGCTGTCACCAATATGTGCTAAACTTGTGTCTCTAATTTTCTTTTCTGAATGGCTGAAAGCAAGGATCTCATTCTTCGGAACATATGGTACCTCGCCCTGGCAGGCGAGGCCCTTCCCAAGGGGAAACTCATTCATCGCCAGATTGCAAACGAAAAGATGGTCCTGGGCAGGGACGCATCGGGTACGCCATTCGCCCTCCGTGACAATTGTCCGCACCGGGGAGTGCCATTGTCGACGGGTCATGTGCTGGACAACGGAAACATTCAATGCTGCTATCACGGATGGGAGTTTGACTCGCAGGGGATTTGCAGGAAGATTCCTGCATTGCCGCCTGACAGCAAAGCTGATATTACCAAAATCAAGGCACCGAAATTTCATGTAAGGGAGGTCAATAATATGATATGGGTGTACATCCCCGAAAAGGGATCGCTTGCAGACCCTCAGCGAAATCCACCCGACCTGCACCTGGCACCATCTGAGCAATTTCGCCATGTTGAGTCCATCGTTCTGCCGACTAACATCGATCACTCTGTCATCGGCTTAATCGATCCGGCTCACGTTACTTTTGTGCATCAATCATGGTTTTGGCGTTCCGCCAAGTCACTGAAGCTCAAAACCAAAAATTTTGAACCTACAGAATTGGGATTTAAGATGGTGCGGCATGCTCCATCAGCCAATTCAAAAGGGTACAAGGTTCTGAAAGGGGATGTGTCAACAGAGATTTTTTTTGAAATACCTGGCAATCGCCTGGAACATATTTCGGTGGGCAGCCGCCATAAGGTAATTTCTATGACTACGCTTACGCCGATTGACGACCAGCATACTGAACTGAATCAATTCTTCTATTCAACAATTGGCATAACGCGATGGCTGTGGTGGCCTCTCAAGAGTCTGGGCCGGACTTTCATCGGGCAGGATGTCGGTGTGTTCAACAAACTGGCAACCGGGTTGAAAAATGATCCTCCGTTAATGTTGGTTGGCGAGCCGGATGCGCAGGCACGGTGGTACTATGAACTGAAGAAGCAATGGTATGCTGCGCAGGAACAATCCGTACCTTTCCGCAACCCGTTGAAAGCGGAAACCCTGCACTGGGTCACCTGATCTATTTTCCAAGTCTTTGCAATGCAAGTTTTGCAACTGTTTCACCGATGGCGAGCGAGGAGGTAGCTGCCGGCGATGGAGCATTGCAGACATTGATTGCGTTTTCAGATTCCAGGATAAGGAAATCATCCACGAGTCCCCCGTTGCGGTCGCAAGCCTGGGCGCGGACACCGGCACCGCCTTCCACCAGGTCGTCCATTTGGATTTCCGGAACAAGTTTTTGCAATGCTTTCGTGAACGCATGTTTGGAGAAGGATCGATACATTTCCCCAAATCCGGTCCGCCAGTATTTTTTGGCAACCTTTTGGAAACCTGGCCAAGCAAGAGATTCTGCCAGTTCTCCCAGATGAATATCTGACTTACGATAGCCCTCCCTGCGAAAGGCAAGAACTGCATTGGGTCCGGCTTCCACGCCCCCTCTCGCCATCCTGGTAAAGTGCACGCCCAGGAATGGAAAGTTGGGATCGGGTACAGGATAGATCAGATTTCTTACCAGATTCTCCCGGTCTTTCCGCAACTTATAGTATTCGCCGCGGAAGGGAATGATGCGGACCGACAGATCTGATACGGTCATGGCGGCAACCTTGTCGGAATACAATCCTGCACAGTTGACGATCAGCTTTCCCTGGTAAGAGGTTTTTGAAGTAACGACGGTATCTCCATGAACTGAAAGTACGCGCTCGCCCAGCTGCAATGTCACGCCTTGTTTCCTGAGCAGTTCGGCATACTTTGTGGCGACAAGCCTGTAATCCACAATGCCGGTTTGCGGCACAAAGATTCCGGCAAGTCCTGCCACGTGGGGTTCATATTCTTTCAGTTCGGCGGCGGATAACTTGCGCATACCCTGCAGGCCATTCTGAATGCCACGGTCATACAGCACATTCAGTTGGAGTAGTTCATTTGGCTCTGTTGCGACAATGATCTTGCCACAGATATCAAAGGGAACCTGGTTTGACTTGCAGAAGTCGATCAGGAGGTGATAGCCATGAATGCAATTGGCGGCCTTAAGGCTTCCAGGTTTGTAATAGATACCAGAATGGATAACGCCGCTGTTGTTACCTGTCTGGTGTTTGGCAAGTTCCGTTTCCTTCTCGATCAGCACAATAGAAACCTCCGGCTGAACATTTTTCAGCTGAAGGGCGGTGGCGAGCCCAACGATTCCTCCGCCGATAATTATAATATCAGATTTCAATCCTTGATAAGTTTTCGCAAACTTATCAAAAACGCATCACGCTTTGATGGCCCTGATTCGTACGTTGAGATTTTGTTCCACCATAACCAGATGATTCTTCGGGATCAGTGTCCACTCGGGGCCATCGGTCAGTTTTTCCGACACCACGAGGACGGCATGATCGTCATCTTCAGGTGCTTCGAGACGGGTTACTCCGTCTTCCACCACGTAGCGGCTACCTTCTGAATGATACATTGTCAACGGCTCTTCATTCGGATCCGACACCCACCGGGTGGCGACGATGAACAGACCGTTGGTGACCACCATGTTAAGGTAGGCTGGATCCTTGATGCCGGCTTCTGCCATAAGGCGCTGAACAAATCCAAAGGTCGCCTCAAAGGAATCGGCAACTGCATTCGTATCTATGATCCGGTGGTTGTGGGTAAGGTGATGCAGGAAGTAAGCAAAAATATGTTCGGAGTCTGTCTGGCCTTTGATCCAGTTGTAAAGTTCATTGCTGAGAGGATCTCTGATTTTACGTTTCACGAGGGAAAAGTCTTCTATCCCTCCGTTGTGGGCCATCAGGAGATTCTTGTATTGAAAAGGGTGACAATTCGATTCCGATACTTCGCCGACACTGGCGGCCCGTACATGGGCAACAAGGCAGTCTGTTTTAATCTTCGGCGCGAGATTCCGGAGGTTCCGGTTACTCCAGGCAGGATTAACCGATACAAAAGTCACCGGTTCATTGTTCACCTCCGGGACGTACCATCCAAGTCCGAATCCATCCCCATTCAGGGGTTCTTCTATCTCCCGGGCATGTAAACTTTGATTAATAAGTGAGTTATTCGGCTTGTAAAGAAGATTGTCAATAACAATGGGAGTGCCTTTGTAGGCCATCAGTCTGCACATGGCATTGGGTTTTAAGACCAATATATGAAATTCAGGAAGGTGGTACGAGACTCTATTTCCGAAGGATCTTTGGTCAATTTGCCATAAAGCAAAATACCCCGACCGGCTGCCGGGGTATTTTGTACCTAAACCTAAACCTATGAGAGATTTACTCTAACAACATAACGAAAGGGCGCCCTGAAAGGTTGCCCGGCATCTAAAAAATATCCTTGGTTGAAATCACTTCAGTTTGGCCTCAAAGTGCTTCTTGAACTTCTCCACTTTTGGTCGTATCACATACTGGCAATACGGCTGATTTTGATTTAGTGCGAAGTAGTTCTGATGGTAATCCTCTGCCACATAAAAGTTCTTGAGCGGGCTGATTTCCGTAACGATCGGATCCTTGTATAGGTGCGATGCTTCCAGTTGTTTCTTATAGGCAACGGCAGTATTCTTCTGCTCTTCATCATGATAGAAGATGACGGAACGGTACTGGGTTCCCTCATCTGCACCCTGGCGGTTAAGGGTTGTCGGGTCATGGGTATTCCAGAAAATTTCAAGCAAGTCTTCGTAGGACACCACGCGGGGGTCATAAGTAATCTGGATCACTTCCGCATGACCTGTAAGGCCGGTGCACACTTCTTTATAGCTCGGGTTCTTAACGGCTCCGCCTGAATAGCCCGACTGTACTTTGGATACCCCTTTAACGTCCAGAAACACTGCTTCGGTACACCAGAAACAGCCACCTCCAAAAGTAGCTTGCTTCAATCCGGCGGTTGTTGCATTCATAGTTTGAGAATTTCCTTTTTGGCCCATCGCTGCCAGGTTGAACAGCATAATGGACAGTATCATGATTGATTTCATAACCAAATTGACATTATAACTGATTCGACTTCAAAATGGTTTTACGAATTTAGTTGATCAGGTGCCCCTGAGACAAACCCTGCCGTGATCAGGGTGATGCCTGGCCTGTTCCTTTAGTACTTGCTGTAAAAACCCTGGAGGTTGCCTCTCAGGTTCTGGGACAGGTTATTCAGGGCCTGATTAAACAAATCCTGATCATTGGGGTTCATATCCCTTCGGCCGATCAAATTCTGATGTGTACTGGTAAGAGCGCGCTGGTCTCCACTATAAGTGGCCCATTCCCATTGCCATACAGACTGACCGTCCACGGTTTGGTTTGCCAGTGTAGCACCGCTGGAGGCATCCGTTATGGTAAGGTTCGCATTGCTGTAGCCTCGCTTTGTTTTTCTGTAAATGGTGACTTTAGCTGTTACATTCTGCATTACATCCTGGGTCTTGCCATCCGCACCTTTTTTTTCACCAACCTTTACATCCTTGGATGGATTCTCGACATAGCTTGTGACGCTGGCGACATTGTCCTGGCGGTAGCCATTGAAAATGAGCCGTAGATTCTGATGCGGAGGCACACTATCTTTTTGGCTAACAGGTTTAAAGGAAAGGAACTGCCGTCTCAGCGAGTTAATGACTGGCTCCATGGTGTAGTTATAGTTGGAGTTATTGATGAGCTCATAAGCAACTCGAAGTGTTGCAACGAATTCTGCCTGATTCATCATTTCAATGGATTCCCTGAAACCGGGTACAAGGTCATTTGATTCCTTGAAATCAAAGTAGGCAGTCTTGGCGTCGTCTCGTGTGTTTTTCATCAGGAAGTTGATGCCGTCATTGTAACTCTCCTCGGCAGCCTTGCCCTTTGCATCAGCAAGTTCCTTATATCTCGTGGTGGGGTTGGGAATCACTTTTAGCGCACCAGGAGATGTTTTGATCTGATCGCTGAGGTAATTGATTTGCTGGTAACCTTTAACCGCATTGCGCCATTTGTCTGGCGCGTCTGCTGTGATCTGGTTCTGGACGTTGTTGTCTATATACTGGACCGCCATTGGGTACCCCTGCTGAAGAACTGACCTTGCCTTCTTGTGATCAGGGCTTTCTCTTAGCCGTTGAACAGATTCCAGTACTGCATCATAATAGTCGCCTTTTTTCAGGGCAGCCTTTCCTGAGCTGCACGAATCGAGTATGAATAAGGAGAGGATCAGGACAAGAAATCTGTTCATAGCATTGGATTGCATCAGTTGTGTTTTAGAGACCTTTCAAAACCACCTCCTCAGCATCTTGCACACGCAGGCAAAGGATACCCGCAAAAATCATTGAAATGCCTCCGGTGACAAGAATGTAAATGGATTGTCCATGGAACAAATGGGTGAGGAGGAACCCCAGTACTGTACCCGCAATAATCTGCGGGATCACAATAAAGAAATTAAAGACTCCCATATAGTATCCCATTTTCTGTGGCGGCAGGGAACCAGAAAGCATGGCATAAGGTATCGACAGGATGCTTGCCCATGCAATACCAATTGCCACCATCGATAGCCAGAGCCAAACAGGATCAGAAATGAAGACAAATGAGATCAGTCCGCTGCCGCCAATAGAAAGCGCGATCATATGGGTGATTCTCCTGCTGGTAACTTTCGCCAGATAGGGGAGGATAAGGGCGGCAAGGGCTGCTATGCCGTTGTATACGCCAAAGAGATTTCCAACAAGGTCAGCGCCGTTATTGTAGGCACTTGTGGTAGGATCCGATGAACCAAATATGTAGCTGGTTACCGCAGATGTCGTGTAGATCCACATCGCAAACAACGCAAACCATGAAAAGAACTGAACATAGGCCAGTTGGACCATCGTTCTCGGCATGGTGATGAAGTCTTTCGCGATGTGTACGAATCCCAGGTAGGATCTTCCCTGCCGGATGTAATCGCCCGCCAGCAGGAAGACAATGCCAAAAACGATTAGTCCAAGGGCCAATACATAAAGTTCTTTTTCAAGGCCGAAGTACAGCACGATAAGAGTAAAAACAATTCCCGTGCCGCACAACGAAGCGCCAAGTTTGTTGAATCTGGTTCTGAAGCCGGATTCGTTTTCAATCTGCCTTTTCTCTCTGTTTCTGAGGCTTTCCTGGTCTCCGGGCGCTGGCGGATATTCCTTTGTGCTGAACACGGTCCACATGACGGTTACGAATAACATGAAGGCACCTACATAGAAGGAGTATTTTACGGAGTCCGGTATAGATCCTGCTTCTGCACCGACGTTGGAGATACCAAACCACTCCCTGAAAATAGTGGGCAGAAAAGAAGCAACAATTGCACCCGTACCAATAAAGAAGCTCTGCATGGCAAAGCCTGCGGTACGTTGTTCCGGGGGAAGCATGTCACCTACAAAGGCGCGGAAAGGCTCCATGCTGATATTAATCGAAGCATCCATGATCCACAGCACACCTACAGCCATCCAGAGTGCTGAAGAGTTGGGCATGGAACAAAGGGCCAGTGAAGCCAGCAGTGCTCCAATTGCAAAATATGGACGTCTCCTTCCCCAGATGGGATGCCATGTCCTGTCTGAGTAAAAGCCGATGATAGGTTGAATAAGCAGTCCGGTAACGGGGGCGGCCAGCCAAAAGAGCGCAAGCCTATTGGTTTCAGCCCCCAGTGTTTCAAATATCCTGCTCGTGTTGGCATTCTGAAGCGCAAACCCAAACTGGATTCCAAGGAATCCGAAGCTCATGTTCCATATCTGCCGGAAGGAAAGGCGGGGCTTAGTAACACTCATTCACCAACAATATGTTTGTTTTCGTATGGAGACGAAGGTCTGCAATATTGAAGAGAATGCCAACGGTTGATGTGAGCTGGACGTCTTTTCACCAGGATATTGAAATCTCTGAGGAAACGTATGGAACAGTTACGTGCTGGATTTGCTCTTCGCCCATTGAATCAGGATCATGAATAGGATCATATTTTTCCAGAGGAAGGAAGAAAGAATGAACATCTGCTTTAACCTCAACAGAATGGCCGTTGCTCATGATTTGACCTAATGAATCGAAACCATGCAGCATCAGTTTAAGCGTACGGTAATGGCTCTGATACGAACCATCGGCAGTTGAAAGTAGGATCTTTCTTTCTGCAGGAAGGTACTGGATGGTGCGCCTGGCAAATGCGCCATTTTTATAATCCAGTGTTGCACCATCATCGTCATAGAACAGGAACGAAGATGGATTTGCCCCCTCATAGACATGCAGGATTAGTTCATCTACGTGTTCTTTTGTGTTTTGGACGGGACGTTGCATCGGTAGTAATGCGCCTCCATGAACAAAAACCGGAAGCCGGTGAATCGGACACTCCAGAATCAATTCCTGATCACCTTTGATGCGGCTGCCATCGAACAAGCTATACCAATCTCCAGGAGGGAAAAATATCTTGAGGAATTGTTTATTACTCTCTGCGGGTGCCACCATAATAAAAGGACCGAACAGGTACTGCTGCTGACTATGCCCCTGGTAAACACGCCAGTCGTGCCCGTAGGAGATTGCCAAAGACCGCTGAACAGGCATGCCGGTGAGTGAAGCCTCGTGGAAAAGGGAGTAGAGATAGGGCATCAATTGGTACCTGAATCGGATGTAGTTCCGCGCAATTTGCTCCACTTCCTCACCAAAGGACCATGGCTCGGAGTCTTTGGAATTGATCATGGTATGTCCCCGAAAGAACGGAGATAGGGCCCCGATGGAAATCCAGCGTGCAAAGAGTTTGGTGCTGGCCTCTCCGACAAAACCGCCCACGTCGTATCCTGCAAAGGCAACACCAGTAAGTCCGAGACTGTTGACCAGGCGAATTCCAAGCATCATGTGCTCATCGTAGGAGACATTATCACCTGTCCATACCGCAGAGTACCGTTGAACGCCGGAAAAGCCAGACCGTGTAAGGTTAAATATTCTCCTGTTGGTCAATAATGACATGGCTCCTTCATATGTGCTTCGCGCCATTTGAAAGCCGTAGATATTTCTGGCTTCCCTGGTAGTGGATTTCCTGCCGTCCAAGTCGAATTCAATGTTCTCCGGGATCATGTTACCCCAGGTGGCAATTTCATTCATGTCATTCCAGTACCCCTCAACTCCAAGGTCGGTATAGGCTTTGAGCTTTTCTTTCCACCATTCGCGTGTCCTTGGGTTGGTGAAGTCGGGGAAGTAACACCAGCCTGGCCATACCTGTCCGGTATAGTATTGACCGTCCGGATATTTTGCGAAAACATCTTTTCGCACTCCATCATCATAAGGCTCATAGCCAGGCTCAGTCTTGATCCCCGGATCGCACATGAGCGTAATCTCGAAACCCAATTCCTTGATCTGCCGGATGAGGGATAGAGGATCTGGAAAGCGTTTCTTATCCCAGGTAAAGATTTTGTACTGGTCCATGTAATGGATGTCCATCACAATGGCATCTGCCGGTATCTCCTTTTCGCGGAAGGTCCTCGCCGTACTCAGCACTTCCTTGTCGGGATAATAGCTGTATCTGCATTGCTGATAGCCCAGACTCCACCTTGGCGGTAGTGGAATTCTTCCGGTGAGCCACGTATACTGAGCAATGAGTTCCCCCACTGATGGTGCGCTCATGAAATAATACTTCATCACACCCGCTTCAGCGGAGAAGCTTGAAAAGCGGTTGTTGGAGGCGCCAAAGTTGAAGAAGCTCTTGAATGTGTTGTCGAGATAAATGCCGTATTGCCTGCTATGATGAAGCCCTATGTAAAATGGCATGGAGCAATAAAGGGGATCTGTGCCGGCGTGATAGCTGTAGGCGTCCGTATTCCAATTCTGGTATCCATGTCCCCGGCGGTCCAGCGCACCTGTCTTTTCCCCTAATCCAATAAACCGTTCTCCATCCTGCAATTTCTTGTAACAGGTCACTTGGGTTCCGATATAGGATGCAGGCAGTCCTGGTTCATCCTCGTTGAGGAGTGAGCCGTCCGGCATGCGGAACGCAATGGTGCCTTGATGTTTTTGCAGATGCACATGGATCCCGCTGCTCATTATTCTGATCACATGTGCATCATCTTCAATTGTGATCTGAGTATCTCCTGGTTGGGCGATGACAGCATAGGAGAAATCGTTCCACTCACCGTCGGGACTATAAGTAATCTCAGTCACCTCTTCGTTGAAGAAACGGATTCTAATGCTGCCTCTTTCCGATAAACAAATCACACCGGATGGTATCCTTTGGAAGGAATTAACGGCGCCGAACGTCCTGATTGAAGTGGAACTCATACTTCTACTATCACAGCAAATAAGGGCAAAGTGGCGTTAGCCACCAGATGTTGCCACGATAAATTCAAGCAATCGATTGCGCTATTTTTTCCTGGCAGATTTGCGCACAGAGGAATCGCGGACGATCAGTTTGGTCTTGAGGATTCGTGTTTCAGGGGTAGGCTCCTGGTCTTTTTCCCCGGCTTCAATCTGGCGGATCAACAACCTGGCCGCTTCTTGCCCCATTTCGAAGCCTGGCTGATCAACAGTGGTAAGGGTGGGTTCAATGAGGGAACCATAGGACCAATTGCTGAATCCGACTATCCCAATATCCTGTGGAATTCTAAGCCCCTTTTCCTTGATGGCCATCATGGCTCCAACGGCCATAGGGTCGTTGTTGGTAAAGATAGCATCTGGTGGATTAGTCATAGCAAGCAGTTTTTTGGTAACCCTTTTGCCATCCTCCTGGCTTCCGGAGGGACATTCCTGGATATAAGCATCTTTCACCTCCATTCCATGTTCTTTGAGGGCATCCACATAGCCTCGTTTTCTATCCACACTGATCATGAGGCCAGGGGCGCCTTCAAGGTGTGCAATGCGCTGATACCCCTGCTCAATCAGATGCTCCACCGCTTCCTTGGCGCCAACATAGTCATCCACGATCACCTTTGAGGTGTTGGGATTGTTGTACATCCTGTCATAGAACACAATGGGCACGCCTTTTGAAATAATGGATTCAATATGGTCGAAGTTTCTCGTTTCCCTGGAAAGGGAGATCAGCATGCCGTCTACCCGGCTGTTGAAAAGGGCCTTTATGTCAGTTTTTTCCCTTTCATAGGATTCATTGGACTGGGCCAGGATCACGCTGTAACCTGCCTGATAGGCCACGTCTTCTATCCCGCTGATCACCGTTGAAAAGAAGAAGTGCACCAATTCTGGTATGATCACGCCGATGGTGTTGGTCTTCTTCTGCCGGAGGCTCAGCGCAACGATATTGGGTTGATAGTTGAGTTTTTCAGCAAGCGCATGCACAGCCTTCTTCGTTTCGACGCTGATATCAGGGTGATCCTTAAGCGCCCTTGAAACTGTGGAGGGAGATATGCCTAACTCGCGGGCAATGTCTTTGATCGTGACCTGGTTGAATTTCATCTTCTGCTGTGCCTGGTTGGAGTTGGAGAGAGACTTGTACAATTTAGCTTAAACCGCAAACGATTGCGAATTCGATTCCGTTAAAAAATGAAGAATTTATCGCTGTAAAGGCATTCGTGACTCTTTTTTTCAATGTATAATTGAATTAATTATGCCCGTAAAATAGTCTATTACTCACGTTAAACCCAATTAGTAAACCCAAACTCAAGACCTGTATGACAAAACTTTACTTGCTCGTCAAAAAGGTTCTGCCTGTGGTGCTGCTGGTTTCCTGCTATTCCATGGCACTGGCACAAGGCAAAACTGTTTCCGGCAGGGTCACATCGACAGATGATGGCTCTGGTGTTCCGGGAGTGAACATCCTGGAGAAAGGTACCAGCAATGGTACGGTTTCCGATGCGGATGGTAACTACCGTATCTCTGTGGGGGCCAATGCGACCCTCGTTTTCTCATTTGTGGGTTATAAGACCCAGGAAGTAGCTGTCGGAGATCGTTCCACTGTTGATGTCGGACTCGAATCTGATGTTACGGCATTGCAGGAAGTAGTTGTTACAGGATATGGTACCCAGGAAAAGAAGGAAATCACCGGTGCGGTGGTTTCCATGAAGAATGAAAGCTTTAACAAAGGCGCTATCCAGGACCCCTCTCAATTGTTGCAAGGTAAAGTGGCCGGTGTCAGCATTTCCAGAACAGGTAGCGACCCTAATGAACCTTTCACGGTTCGTATGCGTGGTTTGACCACTGTAGGCGCCAACCAGTCACCGTTGTTTGTAATCGACGGCGTAATTGGTGCTTCCATCGCCAACGTTGACCCGAATGACATTGCAAGTATTGATGTCTTGAAGGATGGATCTGCTGCAGCTATCTATGGTACACAAGCATCTTCCGGTGTGATTCTCATTACCACTAAGAAAGGTAAGGCAGGGAAAACCACTGTGGACTACAATACCTATGTGGCTTTAGACGAGATCAACAGAAAAGTTCCAGTAATGAGCACAAGTGAATACCTGGGCATTGGTGGTCAGAACCTGGGTTCCAGCACAAACTGGTTGGATCAGGTTACCCATACAGGAGTTACTACTGTTAACAACTTGGGTATTAGCGGCGGCGCAGGCAATACAGTGTGGCGCTTCTCGGTAAACGTTCGTGACGTTAGTGGTATCGTGAAAAATAATGGTTTCGACCAAATTAACGGCCGTTTCTCATTGCAACAGTCCGCCCTGAAAAACAAGATTCGCTTCAGTATGGACGGTTCCATGACCACTCGCAATACAAACTATGGGTTCCAGGAGGCGTTGCGTTATGCAACACTTTATAATCCGACCGCTCCCATTTATGATCCTACTGGCAAGAACCCTGTAACTGGAAGCCCTTATTATGAGGCCGCCCTCTTTGATAACTTCAATCCTGTAGGCCTCCAGAACCTCAACCAGTACGATGGCAAAAAGACAACCATCAACCTTAATGGCAAAGCCGAAGTTGATCTTCTGCCTGGTTTAACAGGTATAGTAACATATGCAATGCAGCGCGAAAATGGGATAACTGGTCAGTACTATGGCAAGACTTCCTATTTCCGTGGATTTGGGCGCAATGGTCTCGCTTACAGGAATACTGACCTTGCAAGCAAAGACATTCTTGAAATGTATCTTTCCTATAACAAACAGTTCAATGACCTGAACCTGGCATTGGTAGGAGGTTATTCCTACCAGCAAAGAGCTGCTGAAGGTTACGGATTGTCTTCCGGCAACTTCATTAGCGACGCTCTTGGTTATAACCAGCTGCCATTTTCACAGGACGTTCAGAATGGTTTAACTACGCTAAGCTCTTATGCTTCTCCAAATCAGAAACTGATTGGCTTCTTTGCTCGCGCCAACTTGAACTACAAAGAGACCTATTTGCTCTCCGCTTCCTATCGACATGAAGGATACTCTGGATTCGGACTTGGAAACAAGTGGGGAGATTTCGGTTCCGCGAG
>JBDHXU010000017.1:0-45002 GCA_039810905.1 Cyclobacteriaceae bacterium
GGTCCCGAAGCATTTCGGGATCCCACTGGCTCCACTCATTTGGTGAGTTGGTGATTTGGTGAGTTGGCGATTTGGTGAGTTTACCCCTGGGGTCCTTCATATTATCAGGTCATATCAGTCCTGGCAAAAGGGTATTTGTGCCCTACTTCGTATACATATTGTTTTCTGAGAAGGCAGATCGCTATTATGTAGGCGAAACTGATGACATTGGGAAACGACTGAACTCACATTTGTCGGGGGTATCATCTTACACTTCTCAAAGTGATGACTGGATTTGTGTGTATCGTGAAGAATTCAAGACCCGTACTGAAGCCATTAGGCGCGAGAAGGAAATAAAGCGCAAGAAGAGCCGGAATTACATTGAGTGGCTCATAAAAAGGGGGTCTTAGCTCAGCTGGTCCCGATAGTTATCGGGACGCGACAATGGCATTGTCGAGGTCGTGGTCCCGAAGCATTTCGGGATCCCACTGGCTCCACTCATTTGGTGAGTTGGTGATTTGGTGAGTTGGCGATTTGGTGGTTCCAAAACTAATCATTCGCTATTTTGGAAGATCAGCTCTGTTCTTGAGAAAGAAACGGAAGACATAGAACGATTCGCCTGAACATCTCGTGATTTGCTGGTTTGTTGATTTGGCGATTTGGTGCTTCCTGGCCTGAGCATTCGTCATTTTGGAAGATCAGCTCTGCTACAAAACTTCCATACTGCGAACTTGTTCGCAGATCATAACAACACGACGGTTTAAGGTTCCAAATCACATAATCAATAAGGTTTGCCGCATGTAAACACTGATCTCGATCTTGAAACCCAAGGTCTTCCTACGCAATTCACCTACTGAGTGACACCCACAAGGCTCCGTAATTGGTACTGGAGCAAAATTCATCACTACTTTTTCGCAACAGCGATCTAACCTGAGCAAATGGATTGTAATTTGTATAAGGACAAAAAGCAAACTATGCGTATACTCATTCTTATTCCCTTCGTCGGGATACTGGCCGCCCATGCCCAGGTGATCAGCGTAAGGAAGACTTTGAATAATGCGGTGGTCAATCAAACCAACAACGCCATCTACAGCACAGTGAACCAGGGTGTCAATGACGTATTCACCGCCCCGGGCAAGATCTTTCGTAAAGTGAAGTCTGCGAACCAGTCAAACAATGGCGGGTATAACAACAACGGCAACAACAATAACAACAACAGTAACGGCAACACTGTAACCAATCAGCAGGTCTCCGGCTCTGTCAACAACAGCCAATCCACACAGAACGTAACTGTAACCAAAACAGCTGAAAGTGATTTCGCTGCCGGAACGGAGACCATTTATTCCGCCGACTTTTCGTCCACTGCAGCGGGTTCGTTTCCAGACAACTGGATCACGAATGGCAACGGTGAAGTAAGGACCGTGGATGGGCAGGAGGGGAATTGGCTGCAGATTTCCAGCAATGGTGCCTTCGCGCCAAGCCAGCTTCCGGAACTGCCGGAGAATTTCTCACTTGAGTTTGATGCTATCTTTCATCCCTCGCCGGGAAAGGATGCACACTACCTGTTGTACTTCTATTCAACCAAAGACAAGACGGCCGACTTCAAAGAAGGGAGCTACCCGGGTAATGCTGGGATCTACTTTGCATTCAACACGGCGGCTGGAGAAATTGATGCTGAGAATTTCGAGAAAGGAAAGCCGGGCATTATTGACTCACATGTGAAGACTGATCTGCTAAAGTCTGAATTGTCCAATAAGGCCCATATTGGCATCATCAGGCAAAAATCCAGACTCGCACTGTATGTCAATGGCACCAAAACCTTTGCATCACCTGGTGCGCTTCCTGCTGGCTACACGTTTGATGCTTTCAAATTTGGCGCACTGTTTATGGACAAGGACGACTTCATGCTGGTCAGCAATATTAATCTGGCAGGGTACTGAGTATCGATCAACGTGTTGACCTGTTATTCTGTTCTCAGTGCCTTAACCGGATTTGCCACTGCCGCCTTGACGGACTGATATCCCATGGTGAGCCATGCGATCAGGAACGCCATTCCTCCGGCCAGGAGAAATACAAGCGGTCCAATTTCTGTCTTGTAAGTGTAGCTTTCCAGCCACCACGCCGCCGCGTACCATGATAAGGGAAGGGAGATCGCAAATGCGATGAGGATCAGTCTGCTGAACTCTTTTGAGAGAAGGATCACGATCGTTCCCTCACTCGCGCCCATGACTTTGCGGATGCCTATTTCTTTGGTCCTGCGTTCCGCCGTATAGGCTGTGAGTGCGAAGAGCCCCAGGCAGGCAATAATGATGGCGAGCCCGGCAAACACGGTGAAGATGCGCCCAAGTCTTTGCTCATTTGCATACATCTTAGTGAAATCCTCGTCAAGGAATGAGTACATAAAGGGCTGTCCGGGGGCGATGGTTTTCCAGATCTTTTCGATGGATGTGATCAGTTCTTGTATGTTGGTCCCGTTGATTTTGAAAGCCACGGCGCCATCTTGTTTATCCAGTATCAATCCGAGTGGTGTGATGGCTTCCTTCATGGACGAGAAGTGAAAATCGTCCATGACTCCGATGACTTCCATGGTTCTCGTCTGGGCCGGATCGGGCGAACCGTCCTTTCGCATACCTTCGAATGTGACAATCTTTTTCCCAAGCGGATCATTTTCAAAACCAAAAAGCTTGAGAGCCGCCTTATTCAGGATAATGCCTGAGGAATCGGAAGGGTGCTCGGGAGAGAACGCGCGCCCATCGGTGATCTGGATGCCGAGGGTCTTGATGTAATCCATATCGACAGCCCATCGCTGCATGCTGACCAGGTTGTCCGTGGTCGGCTGTTTGCCTTCCACCCAATAGGCCGAATTATTACGATAGGCATCTGGTCCCTCAATGGGAAGAAATCCTGATATCGTTGCACTCTCCACCCCGGCAATCTTCAGGCTCTCGTTCTTGAAGGCCATCACATTGGAGTACGGCCTCAGCGCGTATGCGTCATGGATCAACAGCACCTGGCTTTTGTCAAAGCCCAGCTTCTTGTTTTGGATGAATTGCAACTGCCGGTTCACCGTGATGGCACCCACAATAAGGAAGATCGATATGACAAACTGAAATACCACCAGGGAGCTCCTGATAAAGGCACCTCCTGCCTGCCTGCTGTTTCTACCTTTCAGTACATTGACCGGACTGAATGAGGAGAGGAAGAAAGCAGGATAGATGCCTGCCATGACTCCAATGAGGATGGAGAGTGCCACTGTAACGAGGTAGAAGAAAGGCGAGTTGAATGGCAACTGAAGCTGCTTCAGGGAAAGACTGTTGAACATCGGAAGGAACAGCCATGCGATGAGCACTGCCATGGCCAGTGCGATAAGGGTGACCATCACCGACTCAACGAGGAATTGTCCGATCAGCGTGCCCCGCTGTGAGCCCATCACTTTTCTCACACCCACTTCCCTTGCACGCCCTGCTGACCGTGCTGTTGAGAGATTCATGAAATTCACACTTGCGATCACCAGGATGAAAAAGGCAATAGTTGCAAGCAGATACACATAAGTAATGCTGCCGTTGGGCTCGAATTCACCTCTCAGATCTGAGCGAAGGTGAATATCAAACAAGGGAGTGAATGAGTATTCGAACTTGTTTCCGGATGAAACAAACTTCTCCATCGAAAACTCGTTGCCGATCACCTGTGCAATCTGCGGGCCCACATACTTGATGAGGAAACCAGGCAATTTTTTCTCGAGTGCTTTAGCGTCAGCCCCTTTCTTGAGCAGGAAATAGGATTGAAAGTTCTCGCTCAGGTAGGCATTGGATTGGGCTTCCTTGGCAACAGGCCAGTCGCCCACCATCGCTATGAGAATGTCGAAATGAAAGTGCGCGGCAGCCGGTATGTCTTCGTAGACTGCAGTCACTGTTGCATGGTACTTGTTGTCGAGAATAAGCGATTGTCCCATGGCACTTCTCCCGGGAAAATACTTTTTGGCGGTGCTTTCACTGATGGCCACACCGGCGGGTTCGCTGAGAGCCTTGTCGGGATTCCCCTCAAGAACTTTGACCGAGAATATTTTGAAGAAAGTACTGTCCGTCCAGATCACCCTGGGCTCCTTGATATTATCTGCGCCTTCAGCGGTTTTGACGAGGTAAGAGCCTTGCGACCGGAAGCGAACGGTAGCCTCTATTTCAGGATACTCCAGCATCATGGCGTGCGGGACGGGGGCCGCCGTGTAAGTCATGTGGTGGTGATTGCCACCGAACATTATCTCCTCGTTTAGCCGGTAGATCCTGTCGCCATTGGCATTGAACCTGTCATAGTTGAGCTCATCGTTGATAAACAACACAATGACCAGGCACGCCGCCACGCCTACAGCGAGACCTGCAATGTTGATAAGGGAATAAAAACCCTGCTTTCTCAGGTTTCGCAGGGCCACCCGGAAGAAGTTATGTATCATAGAGGAGAAGGCATTACCAGAATAAGACGCAAGAAATGATTAACTGGTTACGGCTAAATTGGTAGTTATTGCTTCGTCATTAAGAGGACGTACGTTCCATAACCATCTAAACTGGCTATTGGGCCAAAACTGCTGAATCCGCCAGCGCTTGTAATGGCGATATTCCCCAGGTTGGCCCCTGAAAGCAAATCCTTGACCGCATAAGTACCTGCAGCAAGGCTGCTCTGGGTTAAAGAAAATGAAACGGATGAGGCAGGAGTGGACTGCAGGTTATGCAGGGCGAGCACGCCCTGGCCATCCTTTGTCCTGAGAAAGGCATAGACTTTATCGGTGCTGGCGCTCACTGCCGAGTAGTCGCCATGCAAGAGCGGTACGCTGGAAGTCCGGATGTGTATAAGTCTGCGATAATAGTTCCATAGCGAGTTCGGATCAGCCTGAAGGGTCTGAACATTGGAGGTGGCATAATCGGAATTCATTTGTACCCAGGGCGTCCCGGTTGTAAAGCCTGCGTTGGTGCCGTTTGTCCACTGCATTGGTCTGCGTATGAACTCATCGGGCTTCTTTCCGCGCATGGCGACCTCTTCACCATAATATAGGTACGGTACTCCCGGTAAGGTCATGAGGATTCCAGCGGCAGCTTTTGCTTTGGCAACATCCAGCCCGAGGCTTTCGAAGACCCGATCCTGATCATGGTTGGTGAGGAAGGTTCCGTATTGAAGTGAGGGATAGGATTTCAGAACCAAGTCAATTTGTGACCTAAGCCGATTTACATTTCCGTTGCCGACTGCATCAAGGATCGCGTAGGACAGGTCAAATTCAAAGCAGTAATCCAACCGTTGATCAGCAAAAGGCGCCGCGATATCTGTACTTGTCCAAACTTCACCTACTGTCATGAAACCGGGGTCCAGGTTCTTCTGAAAGGTGTAATACTTACGCCACCAGCTTTTGGTGCTTTGCGTGGCTGCCTGTGCTTGTCCTTCCTCTACAAGATATTGAGCAGCATCCATCCTGAAGCCATCCACTTTCAAATTGTACCAGAACTTTGTTATGTCTTCAATTTCTGCGGTCACCGCATCATTGTTATAGTTTAGGTCTGGCATTCCGGAATAGAAGATGGCATAGTAGTACGATCCATTCTTTTCATACCATACGGTTTGTCCCCATGGTCCGGAGTAGCCTGGATTGGAGCCGGACCAGATATACCAGTTTCTTTTGGGTGAACCGGCGGAAGAGGCGTTCACAAACCAGGGATGCTGATCGGAAGTATGGTTGGGCACAAAGTCGAGGACAATCTTCATCCCGCGCTTGTGCGCTTCGCTGATGAGGGTATTCAGATCATCCAATGTTCCGTATTGGGAATTCACACTCCGGTAATCGAGGACATCATAGCCGTGATAGCTGGGCGAAGGATAAATGGGCATCAGCCAAAGTGCAGTTACGCCAAGGTCAGTATCGGTATTCGGATTTCCATCGTTGAGGTAATCCAGCTTCTGGATGATACCTTTCAGATCACCGTTGCCGTTGCCGTCGGAATCATAGAAACTACGCACAAAGACTTCATAGAACACATGGTCATTCCACCAGCGGTTGGCTTCTGGTATGGGCGTTGTTACGGGCGGCATTTCTGATTTATGGCAGCCGCCCAGGAACAATGCTAATAATGCTAACCAGGTTATCTTCTTCATGCCGTTACTAAGCTATGCAGCCTCCACGAGTAATCAAATTGTAGTAATTTGATTACTGATTACTGATTACTTATTGCCGATTTCCTAATACCTAATACCGATTACCTTATCTCTTACCCAATGAAACCCATCTTACTTCTACTTGGCCTACTCCTTAGTTCTGCCTTACATACAACTGCACAACCATACCAGCCCAACTGGAAGTCGCTCAATACCCGCGGCATTCCGGGGTGGTTTCACCAGGACAAGTTTGGGATTTTTATTCACTGGGGTGTGTATGCTGTTCCCGCCTATGCACCGGTAATTCCCAACAGCGGATACAGCTACGCAGAGTGGTATGGCTACCGATTGGAAGAGAAGCAGAAGGACTTCATCGCCTTTCACCAGAAGAACTACCCGGGTGTCCCCTATGAGCAACTTGAACATCAGTTCAAGGCTGAGATGTTTGACCCGAACCAGTGGGCCGATGTGTTCAAAAGATCAGGTGCCAGATATGTGGTTCTTACTTCCAAGCATCATGAGGGTTATTGTCTGTGGCCCAACGAGCAAGCAGACAAAGACTGGGGACGGCCGTGGAATGCGGTATCAGGGACGCCAAAGCGGGACTTGCTTGGCGACCTGACAACGGCAGTGCGGAGTAAGGGGCTAAGGATGGGTTACTACTATTCACTCTACGAATGGTTCAACCCGCTATGGAAGACCGACAAGAAGAAATTCGTGCAAGAGCACATGTTTCCGCAATTCAAGGATTTGGTGACCCGCTATAAGCCCAGCATCATCTTCTCTGACGGTGAGTGGGACCTTCCTGATTCAGTTTGGAGAAGCCCTGAACTGCTTGCATGGCTGTTTAATGAGTCTCCCGTGTCAAAGGATGTGGTTGTGAATGACCGGTGGGGAAGCAACACGAGGGAGAAGAACACAGGTTGCACTTATACTACTTCTGAATATGGAAGTGGAATGGATGCCAATGTGGTTTGGGAAGAAAGCCAGGGCATCGGTCACTCTTATGGGTACAACCGCAATGAACAATTGAAAGATTACAAGACCAGTCATGACCTGATTCTCATGCTGTGTGATATCGTTTCTCGAGGAGGCAACCTGCTGTTGGATATCGGTCCGACGGCTGATGGTCGTATTCCTGTGATCATGCAGCAAAGGCTGATCGACATCGGCGACTGGCTCGCAGTGAATGGTGACGCCATTTATGGAACAGAGGCGTGGAAGATATCCCAGCAATGGAGCGAGGGACCTAAGCCACAGAAGAAGGGCGCCAGTTTCATGGCCGGGTACAGCATTGCAAAAATGACAGTGCCCAAAAAAGATTCCTCCTATGTAGAGTGCTTCTTCACCAAAAAGGCGAAAAACCTGTATGCTATTGTTCCGGGCTACAGGAGCACGCTCAAATTGCGAAATGTTACGTTACCCTCATCGGGAAGGATTGTGGTATTGGGAACGAGCAAGCCGGTTCCATTTAAGAAAGAAGGAGAGGATGTTGTGCTCGATCTGTCGGCGTTGAGGCCAGGGGAAATTTCAGGGACGGGGATTTTTGTAGTTAGGATTGAGGGCTTTTAGGTCTTGGCTCTTGGATGCCAGCCGTCTGGTTGCCGGTGCGACCCTCTGGGGTCGTGTGATTAAATTCAATTTGATTTGCTACAGACCTTGGACCCCTTTGGGGTCTTGGCGCGTCCAGCGTGGTACTGATCCATTGGTGGAGAACTACTGACTACTCACCACTTACTATTCACCACTTCAACCAGGCCTACCCGCTATTTACTATTTTTATCCACTGAAACATGAAGCGCCTAAATTTTTTCTGTGTGTCCTTGTGTCTGGTGTATGTCATATTCATCGGCTGCCTTCCAGAATCAAGCAAAGCTGAACGGCTTGCACACACCTACTGCAGCAGTTGCCACATATTTCCGGAGCCCTCTTTGCTGGACAAGGCGACATGGTCACAGGTCCTTCCACAAATGGCGTTCAGGATGGGCGCAGGACACTTTGAAATGGTGGAGCGTGTGCCGCCAGGCGATATGAAGACCGTGATGGCTACCATACCTTCAGTGGCCATGGTAACCCCGGCGCAGTGGTCGATGATTGAAGACTATTACCTGACGGCGGCGCCAGACTCGTTGATCATCACTGACAGACCAGTCATAAAGGAGATGACAGGCTTTGACGTATCTCTCAACGCCAGCTTTGCAGCGCCATATGTCACCCTCATTAAAACAGATCCTGAAACAAAGAACATCTACGTGGGAACCAGATTGTCGTATTTGTACAAGCTTAATCAACAGCTGGTGATTACAGATTCACTTAAACTGACAAGCACTCCTTCTGATATCATTTTTGAAAAAGATCAAACGTGGCTCACCCTGATGGGTTGGATGGATCCAAATGATCAGCCCATCGGGAGCATTGTTCATGCTGATACGAAGATGGCTACTTTTCATACCCTTCTCGACACCTTGCGCCGACCAGTACAGTTGGCAAAGGCCGATCTCAATGGTGATGGTTCAGATGAATTTGTCGTTTGTGCCTTTGGCAACTTTCTTGGTTCACTTTCTCTGTACGATTTTTCTAAGACTCTTCCGGAACAAAAGATACTCAGCCTAAAGCCAGGATCGAGAAAGGTTGTCATCAAGGACTTCAACAAGGATGGCCTTCCTGATATCCTTGCCCTGATGACGCAGGGCGACGAACGGCTGGCGTTGTTTACAAACAAAGGCGGGCTTCAGTTTGAGGAGCAGAATCTTCTCCAGTTCCCGTCGGTTTACGGCTCCAACTATTTCGAGCTGGCCGACTTCAATGGCGATGGCTTTGAGGATATCCTGTATGTAAACGGAGACAACGGCGACTATTCCGTGATATTCAAGCCTTATCATGGGATTCGCATCTTCGAGAACGACGGTACCTTTCACTTCAAGGAGAAGTATAATTTCTTCATGGCAGGCGCATCTGAGGCCATGGCACGAGACTTCGACGGCGACGGCGATCTTGACATTGCGGCTATTGCCTTTTTTCCTGATTTCAAAAAGCATCCGGAGCAGAGTTTTATTTACCTTGAGAATAAGGGCGGCTACGACTTTGAGGCCCAGGTGACCCCTGAGGCGGTCAAAGGAAGATGGCTCGTCATGGAGTCCACTGATTTTGACCTTGATGGCGATACGGATATTCTGGTTGGCGCCGCCAATTTCAAGGGAATGGGTTTTAACGGAGGCCAGCCCTGGAGGGAAGGAGAGGGATCACTCCTTGTATTCCGGAACAGGTTGAAACATTGAGATGAACATGAACTCACTTTTCATAGAGACACCCGTCCTGCAATCCGTGCCGTTGAGTGAAAGGACTGGAAGGGCCATTCACATGAAGATGGAGAACCTGCAACCATCGGGCTCC
The DNA here is from genome assembly GCA_039810905.1 of Cyclobacteriaceae bacterium. Classification (GTDB taxonomy): domain Bacteria; phylum Bacteroidota; class Bacteroidia; order Cytophagales; family Cyclobacteriaceae; genus ELB16-189. The sequence goes on from JBDHXU010000017.1 coordinate 9,505, forward strand.
TTCAAGATGAGGGGGATCAGTGTGATGTGTCAATATATGCTGAGCCACGGTCAGCAACAATTGATCTCATCCTCAGGCGGGAATGCAGGATATACTGCTGCCTATACGGGGCATATGCTGGGCGTACCTGCGACCATCTTTGTGCCTGAGACCACTAATGAGCACGTGGTGCAGATGATGAAGAAGGCGGGAGCCGATGTGCGCAAGCATGGCAGATTCTGGGAGGAAGCACACACGGCCGCACTGGCCTTTGCAAAGGAAAACCACGCGGAAGTCATTCACCCTTTTGACAATCCTGTCATCTGGGAGGGGCATGCGACCATGATTGATGAGATAGTGAAACAAACTTCCAAACCCGATGCGGTTTTGCTGACTGTTGGCGGCGGAGGCTTGATGGCTGGCGTGGCCATGGGCCTCAAGCGTCATGGATGGACTGATGTTGACATTATAGCTGTTGAAACACTTGGGGCTGATTCCCTTTCACAGGCGATCAAGGCCGGGCACCCTGTGCGACTGGAAGCTATCACATCCTCGGTGAAGACGCTCGGCGCGAACCAGGTGTGTGACGAGGCGTTCAGGGTGACAAAGGAATTTGACGTTCATTCGATAGTGGTGACCGATGCAGAGGCCATTAAGGCCTGCAAAGTGTTCATGGAGGACCACCGTATGCTGGTTGAGCCAGCCTGCGGTGCAGCGCTTTCGATCCTGAACAATCGTCACCCGGTACTGGGTCCCTATTCCAACATTATGATGATCGTTTGCGGAGGGATATCGTTTTCGGTAAAAGATGTTCTGTGAAATCCTTTAGTCAAGGGCTACAACAGCATTATTCTTCAGTGATGCGGTCAGTTTAAGGATCCTGTTCTTCAGAAGATCCATTGCAGCCTCTACCTGAGGCGAGAGTCCGATGTGAAGGTTTGCTATGTCGGCAACGGACATCACAAAAAGATAGACCTTCGGCATTTTTCCCATGAGGCTTAGACTTTCGGTCAGGTCCTTCAGACCGATCTCGTGGGTACTCATTGCCTTGGGAAAATCCTGTGAGAATTTGGGCTCAATCATCCGGATGGTTCCGACCGGGTTCTTATCCAGGGTGGCATCGACCATGATCACCGTGGGATACCGCTCCAGATATTCCATCAGCTGGAAACCGGCTGTGCCGCCGTCCAGCAGGTCGACTCCTTCGGGCAGCGGGTCCTTCTCCATCCTCCTGACCAGATGAACGCCAACACCCTCATCTCCCATAAGGTAGTTACCGACACCCAGAATCAGGATGGATGGATCAGGTTTGTCCATGCGTAAGCGCAATTATTTCTTGCTTTCAGGTTTAGTCTCTGACGGATTGTTTTTCTGGAATACTTCTTCATCAACAAACTTCCAGCCGCCACCCATGCTGGATATTTCGCCCCGTCCTTCTACATAGTCGTGATAAAAGACAAGGTAGACGTGAACCACCGCGAAGAGTATGAAGAACCACATGGCCCAGTGGTGTACGAGCCTCATCAGAAAATCACCACCGAAAAGCGCCGGTACCCAGGAGAACAGGTTGGGAAGCCACCAGTCGCTCATGGCAGAATAGAGTCCAAATCCGGTGAGGCACTGGATGCCAAAAGCAATGAAGGTGAGGAAGTAGATGAATCCTGCCAGCCGGTTATGCCCGATGGTATGTACCTGAAATCCCCGTGTCATGAAGATGTCAGACTTAAGGATGGCCCACATGTCCTTGAAGAACTTCGCATTGGTTGGAATGAACTGGTTCCAGCGGGCGTATTTGTTGCCTACAAATCCCCAGTACAACCTGAAAATGAAGTTAAAGAAGAAGATATAGGCCGCCGCAAAGTGGATAAATCGTGTGGTGCCAAACCAGTAGCTGGCGTAAGCTTCGCGGCTGGTCATGATGGCAGGAGGGTTCCCGATAATTATACCGGTGGCAATCAATGCCAGGATACAAAGCGCGTTAATCCAGTGATAGTAGCGCACGGGCAATTCCCAGACAAATACCCGTCTGAGCAAATGTGCTTTCGAATAGGTAGTATCCATATGTTTGCGCTTATAGTACTTTAACCTTACTTACATTTTTGCCCTCCTCGTCGTACAGGTGCACGGCACATGCCAGGCACGGGTCGAAGGAGTGGATGGTACGGAGGATTTCAACCGGTTTGTTGGGATCTGCCACCGGTGTGTCTTTCAGAGCTGCTTCATACGCTGATGATTTGCCTTCTTTGTCCCGTGGTGAAGCGTTCCATGTTGATGGAACAACCAGTTGATAATTGGCAATCTTCTTGTCCTCGATGACGATCCAGTGAGCCAGTGCGCCTCTTGGTGCTTCGGTATGTCCAACGCCCATGGCCTTTGCCGGCCAGGTTTCGGGCCTGAATTTTTCCATTGCGGCCATGCGGGTATCACCGTTCTTGATATTGGTGATCAGTTGATCGTAGAATTCCAGAGCCCAGGTTGAAGTGAGTATGGTTTCCAGTCCGCGTGCTGCTGTACGTCCCAATGTTGAGAAAAGAGCAGTGGCAGGAACATTGAGTTTCTTGAGTGTGCTGTCAACAACTTCCTTGAAGTCAGGCCTGCCGCTGGCATAACCTACAAGTACCCTGGCAAGAGGTCCAACTTCCATGGCGTTGCCTTTCCAGCGTGGTGTCTTCAGGTAGCTGTACTTTTCTTCTACATTCAATTGATCAAATGGAGGTTTTGGTCCGGTGTATTTCAGCTTCGTTTCGCCTTTCCAGGGGTGGAGTCCTACACCCTCGCCTCCGGCGTATTCATACCAGCTATGGTCGATAAATTCCTGCACTTCGCTGTCGTTTCGAAGATCAACTTCCTCAACATGGCTAAGGTCTTTATTAAGGATGGCGCCAGCAGGGAATTTGTAGTTCTTCACGTCGGCGTAGGCACTGGTGGACAAGTCACCATAAACAAGGTAGTTGCCCAGTCCTCCTCCTATGCCGCCCCAATCCAGATAATAAGGAGCCACTGCGAGCAGGTCGGGTATGTATACTTGTTCGACGAACTCCTTGGCCTGTTTGAAGAGGTGTTGCACATAAGCCAATCTCTCGGCATTGATACCGCTGGCATCGTCGAGGCTGATGGAACAGGCCATGCCACCTACAAGGAAATTGGGGTGAGGGTTCTTTCCACCGAAGATGGTATGGATCTTGGCAATCTCTTTTTGCCATTCAAGCGCTTCAAGGTAGTGTGCCACTCCGATCAGGTTGATTTCCGGTGGGAGCTTGTAGGCGGGATGTCCCCAATAGCCGTTGGCGAAAATGCCGAGCTGTCCGCTTTCCACGAATTTGGTCAGCCGCTTTTGGAGGTCTGAAAAATACCCGGGAGAACTCTTCGGCCAGTGTGAAATGCTTTGGGCAATCTCCGAAGTTTTCTTTGGGTCCGCTTTTAATGCGCTGACCACATCTACCCAGTCCAGTGCATGAAGGTGATAAAAGTGGATTACGTGGTCCTGAATATTCTGGGCACAGAACATCAGGTTGCGCACGAGTTCAGCGTTTGGCGGAACGGTGATCCCCAGGGCATCTTCTACCGTTCGGATGGAAGCCAGGGAGTGAACGGTTGTGCATACTCCGCACACCCTGCCTACAAATGCCCATGCGTCACGGGGGTCACGTCCACGCAGAATTTCCTCGATCAGCCGCACCATGGTGCCTGAACTGTAGGCTTCTGCAATCTTGCCGTCCTTTATTTCTGCTTCGATCCTCAGGTGCCCTTCAATGCGGGTGATCGGATCGACTACGATTCGCTGTGCCATAGGAATTATTCGTTTTTAAGTGCTTGTTCAGATGCTTTACCTTCTGTAATCAGACTGTCGATGCTCTTAGTCTTGCGCAGGTTTGTTGCCACAGCGTGAGCCGCGATGCCTGCCGCGGTAACGCCGAGAGCCACCAGCCCGATCTTGTCGGCATTTTCTTCAATGCCAAATCCGCCTGCAGCAGCTTGCCGCTGGTAGATTGGACCATTGTCCCAGAAGCTTTCCTCGCTGCAGCCGAAGCATCCGTGACCGGATTGTATCGGATAGCTCACGCCGTTGTTCCATCTCATCACACCGCATGCGTTGTAAGTGCTGGGTCCTTTGCAGCCCACTTTGTAGAGACAGTAGCCGCGTTTGGCGTTCTCGTCATCGAAAGTTTCAACAAACATGCCGGCGTCATAGTACGGTCTCCGGTAACAGCTGTCGTGTACCCGTTTGGAGTAAAATGCGTTGGGACGCCCGATCCCGTCCAGTGCCGGGATGGTGCCGAAGGTGATGATGTGTACCAGTACACCGGCCATAACCTCACCAATAGGAGGGCAGCCCGGTACTTTAATGATGGGTTTTCCTTTGATGATTTTATGGATTGGCGTGGCCTGAGTGGGATTGGGTTTGGCGGCCTGAACGCAGCCGTTGCTTGCACAGCTGCCCCAGCAGATGATAGCTTTCGCGCCTTCAGCTGCCTCATGCAGAATATCCATTGAGCTCTTGCCGCCGATCATGCAATAAACACCGTCGGCTCCCTGTGGAACAGATCCTTCAACGCAGAGAACATATTCTCCATGGTAGTCCTTCATGGTTTTGGCCATGGCTTCCTCCGCCTGATAGCCAGCTGCCGCCATGAGGGTTTCGGTATAGTCGAGTGAGATCTTGTCCAGGATTATGTCTGCAACAATAGGGTGAGACGACCGGATGAAAGATTCGCTGCAGCAGGTGCATTCCTGGAAGTGCAGCCAGATAACCGGCACGCGTGGAGTGGTCTTGAGAGCCTCAGCTACCTGTGCAACTGCCGATGCCTGAAGCCCCATATAGGCCGTTATCATCGTGCAGAATTTCATGAAATCCCTACGTGAATACCCCTTGCCCAGGAGTTCTTCATAGTAGGTTGCCTTTTTGGTGGAGATTTCCGGAATCATGATGATGTTATTTAGATTGATTCTGCATTAGAAATAAAGGATCATTCCATCCTTTTTTAAAAAGGATTGACAAGCTTACCCAGATGTTCAGTCGATTGCATTGATAATTTTCACCAAAAGGCAATGACATTTGTCATCACGATCCGGCGGGGATCGGAATACCTTCGGATTCATAAACAAAATCCCATTTATGAAAACCACTGTGAAGTTTCTTTCGACATTCAGTTTTCTCCTGGGGCCCGTGATGGCCATGGCACATCCCGGACATGGAAGCGAGAATCCCCTGAGCCCCGTGCATTACCTGGCTAATCCGGAGCATGCCGTTCCAATTGCTGTCACGTTGACGGCTGTTGTAGTGCTGGGCTGGATGTGGAAGGTGAAGACCGACAAGGTCAGCAACAAGAAATAGAAATAGGTATGCATGAGTTGTCCATCGTCATGAACATCATCGACATCGCCACCGAGCAGGTGCAGCAGGCACATGCCCGGAAGGTGGATTCGATTGAACTTGAAATCGGCACCATGGCCGGTGTCGAGATGGACGCACTGGACTTTTCCTGGTCTGCAGCAGTGCAAAATACGGTTCTGTCAAATGCCGAGAGGGTGGTGGACAGGGTTCCGGCCATCGCGAGGTGCGGCAACTGTGGCCTTGAATTCAGGGTGTCGGAGCCATTTATGCCATGCCCGACCTGCGATAATGTACTCGTGGAATATCTCCAGGGTAAGGAACTACGCGTAAAATCCCTTGTCGTCTCCTAATCGTCAATTTATAATAGTAAATCAGCAATCTTAAATCATCTCCCCATGTGTGCTACCTGCGGCTGCGATCAACCCGGCGGTGTTACCATCACCCGGATCAATACGGAAGAAGGCGAGTTCAGGCCTGTATCAAATCATGGCCTGGTTACCGCCCATCACCATCATCATCATGGCGAGCAGGAGTTATCCTCTGAAAAAAGACGAATTGATCTTCAACAGGATATCCTGTCAAAGAACGATACTCAGGCCGGACATAATCGCCACCACTTTGAAGCCGGTCACATCCTGGCGATCAACCTCGTAAGTTCTCCTGGCTCAGGAAAGACCAGCCTGCTGGAGAGAACGCTAACCGACCTGAAAGACCAATACAAGTCGTACGTAATTGAAGGCGATCAGCAAACCTTGAATGATGCAAACCGCATAGCAGCCACAGGTTGTGAAGTGGTGCAGATCAACACCGGCAAAGGTTGTCACCTGGATGCGGATATGATTCACCGTTCCATACACCAGTTGGATCCCCAGGACGGGTCTGTCGTCTTTATTGAAAATGTGGGCAATCTGGTATGCCCTGCCATGTTTGACCTTGGTGAGCAGGCCAGGGTTGCCATCATTTCTGTTACAGAGGGCGATGACAAGCCCTTGAAGTACCCCGACATGTTTGAATCCAGTCAGTTGTGCATCATCAACAAAATTGACCTTCTGCCCTATGTCAACTTCAGTATTGATAAGGCGAAGGAGTACGCACTCAAAGTAAATCCCCGTTTGTCCTTCATAGAACTTTCTGCGACACGCGGCGAAGGCATGGACCGGTGGTACGAATGGCTGAAGAAAGAATACAAAGCCATTGGTTCCCGGAAGGAAGTGGCTGTCGGTGTATGAAATCCCTCCATGTTCATATGGAGGGCCAGGTGCAAGGGGTGGGCTTCAGACCCTGTGTTTGGCGCTTGGCAAAAGATCATCAACTGAAGGGCTGGGTAAGCAACGGTCCTGATGGAGTGCATATTGAAATAATGGGGGAGGAAAGCAATTGTGAAGCTTTCCAGAAATCCCTGATACAAAAGATTCCACCCCGCGCCCGGGTGATCCGCCATACGGTCCGAGAGGTAGCTCCTGGTTCGTGGACGGATTTTCAAATCCGGGAAAGTGTCAGCAGCGGTTCGCCTAACCTGTTGATTACGCCGGATCTAGGATTGTGCGAGGCTTGCAGGCAAGACACCTTGAGCCCGCACAATCGCCGGTATAATTATGCATTTACGACATGCACGAATTGCGGCCCACGATATTCCATCATCAGGAAGGTACCCTATGACCGGATACAGACCACAATGGATGTTTTCAATCAGTGCCCTGAGTGTGGCCATGAATATCAGGCTCCGGAAGATCGAAGATTCTATTCTCAAACGAATTCCTGCCCGAAGTGCGGAGTGAAACTCATGTTCCATGATGCGCAGGGCAAGCTCATTACATCAGACCCGGCTGACATCCTTCAAAGAATTACTGCAGCACTTGCCGACAGCAAGATCGTCGCCATGAAGGGCATCGGTGGATACCTTCTGCTTTGTGATGCCACCAGGGTCGAAGTAGTAGACTTGCTCAGGGCCCGGAAGCACAGGCCTGCCAAACCATTCGCTTTGTTGTATCCATCCCTTGAGATGGTGCAGCAAGAGACTTTTATCAGTAAGGCAGAGTCCGCGAACCTCACCAGCGTAGAAGCGCCGATTATCCTGCTGAAGGCGAGACCGGGTAACTCCGTGGCAATACAGTCCGTGGCTCCTAACTTTGATCACCTCGGCATCATGCTCCCCTATACTCCTCTGATGGCCATGGTGATGGAGCAGTGGAAGAAGCCTCTGGTAGCGACCAGTGCCAATGAAAGTGGTTCACCCATTTTCTATGATGATGAACAAGCGCTCTCTCAGTTGCAGGGAATTGCCGATTATTTCGTAAGCAACAACCGGGAAATCCTGATACCGCAGGATGACAGTGTTATCCGTCAGGTGTCCGACGATCAGAAGATTATACTCAGAAGGTCGAGGGGATTGGCACCTACCTATCTGCCTCATCCATTTACGCAGAGAACCCGCAACTGGCTGGCAATGGGCAGTGACATGAAGAGTTCTTTTGCCATCCTCAGCAAGGGAAATGTGTACGTAAGCCAGTATCTGGGGGATCTTGAAAATTATCAGACACAACAAAGCTACGAGCATACCTTAAGCCACTGGCAAAAGCTGCTTGAAGTTGCACCACAGCGAATCATCGCTGACAAGCATCCCGTGTATTTTTCTTCCGTGATGGGACGAAGGCTGGCTACTGATCTGCAGGTGCCGCTCACGCTGGTGCAGCACCATGAAGCCCACTTTGCCGCCGTACTGGCAGAGAATCACCTGTTGGAGTCTGCGGCACCGGTACTTGGCGTAGTGTGGGATGGTACAGGCTGGGGTGACGATGGGAACATCTGGGGTGGTGAATTCTTCCACTATGAGCATTCAAGGTTCAGCAGGGTTGGGCACCTTCAGTATTTCAGTCACTTCCTTGGAGACAAAGTTTCAAGGGAACCTCGCCTGTGCGCACTTTCCATTTGCAGAACCCTGAGAGAAGCTGAAAAATTACTTCGGAATAAATTCACCGAAAGGGAATGGAAGTTGTACAATCAGATTCTGATGCAGCCCGACCTTATGAAGACCTCCAGTGTGGGCCGCCTGTTTGATGCAGTTGCATCATTGCTTGGACTTTGCGACAAGTCTACCTATGAGGGTGAAGCAGCCCTGTATCTTGAAACCCTGGCTTCGCGGTACACGGAAGAAGCCAACATTAAGCCTTCACCAGAACCCTTCAGCCCCATCATTGCAGCAAAGAGTGTAGTACAACAAATATCGGCGGGATTGCCTCCAGAACGTATTGCATACCAGTTTCACGCTGACCTTGTCGGCTGGATTTGTCAGGTGGCGAAAGTGCAGGGAACCCACAACATTGCATTCAGCGGTGGAGTTTTTCAAAACGTACTTCTGGTCCGGTTGGTTAGGAATTACCTTGGTGACTCCCATCAACTTTATTTTCACAAACAATTGTCCCCCAACGACGAATGTATCAGCCTGGGTCAGATAGCCCATTGTTACATTCACAGGAAGATGAAGGCCACCCAGCCAGGCCAGCTCAGGGAATTTGAATTGGTGCCCAACTAAACAAGAATACCATGTGCCTTGCCATTCCAGGAAGAGTAGAAGCGATTACCGCCCAGTTGGATGAGACGTTCCGGTTTGGGAAAGTTTCATTTGGAGGTGTGATGAAGGAAGTAAATCTGGCCATGCTGCCTGATGCAAAAGTCGGCGACTACGTGCTGGTGCATGTCGGTGTCGCCATCAGCAAAGTGGATGAAGAGGAGGCTCACAAAACATTTGAGTACATCAGGCAGGTTGGAGAATTGGATGAGCTGGGGCATGTGCCTGGCAGAGAGGAGGAGCCTCAATGAAATACCTTTCCGAATACCGCGATGGCGAAATGGTTCAGGAATACCTGAAGCAAATCCACGCGATCGTAAGCAAGCCCTGGACGCTTATGGAAATCTGTGGTGGTCAGACCCACAGCCTGGTCAAGAACGGCATCCTGGATATGTTGCCTGCGCAGGTGACCATGGTGCACGGTCCAGGCTGTCCGGTCTGTGTGACCCCGCTCGGAATCATTGACGAGGCAATTGCGTTGGCCTCCCGGTCTGAGGTTATCCTTTGTTCATTCGGTGACATGCTTCGCGTGCCTGGATCAAGCCGGAGTCTCCTTGAAGCCAAGGCTGCTGGTGGGGATGTGAGAATTGTTTACTCGCCGCTGGAGGCTGTGCACATTGCGCAACAAAACCCGGACAAGGAGGTGGTCTTCTTTGCCGTGGGCTTCGAGACAACCGCGCCCGCGAATGCGCTGTCCGTTGTGCAAGCAGAGAAGCTTGGAGTTTCAAACTATAGCATATTGGCTTCACATGTACTGGTTCCGCCGGCCATGGAAGCCATCCTCAGCGACAAAGAAAATAAAATAGACGCCTTTCTTGCGGCCGGTCATGTGTGCACAATCATGGGCATGGAAGAATATTTTCCTATCGTGGAGAAATACAAAGTGCCTGTCGTAGTCACCGGATTTGAACCTGTGGATCTCCTGCAGGGAATTCTGATGGCCGTTACGCAACTCGAGAAAGGCGAAGCCAAAGTGGAGAATCAATACGCCAGGGTGGTGCAGCGCGAAGGCAACAAGCTTGCACAGCAGACCATTCAACAGGTGTTTGATGTCAGTGACCGGACCTGGAGGGGGATTGGCACAATACCCATGAGTGGGTACGAGGTTAAAGACAATTACAAGCGCTTCAACGCCAGGTTGAAATTTAATCTCGATCTTGGTGAGGTGAAAGAAAATGCAGATTGCATAAGTGGTGCAATCATGAAAGGGCTGAAGAAGCCTTTTCAGTGTCCAAATTTTGGTACAAGGTGTAAGCCTGAGCATCCTCTCGGCGCTCCTATGGTGAGCAGTGAGGGTGCGTGTGCAGCTTATTTTGCCTACGGCCGGAAGCCGGAGGAGAGCATGGTATGAATTCCTTCTCCAAATCCCTGCAGTTCAACTGTCCCATGCCGAAGCTGGACTTCGACATGATTACCATGGGACACGGCAGCGGAGGCTTGCTCACCCATCGGCTACTGGAGTCCGGAGTATTTGATCTTCTGAAAAACGATCAGTTGGATCAGCAACACGATGGCGCGTTCATTGAGACTTCAGGAAAATTGGCATTTACAACGGACAGTTATGTGATCTCGCCTGTATTTTTTCCCGGTGGCGACATAGGAGAACTTGCTGTGAATGGCTCTGTCAATGACCTCGCCATGTGTGGCGCGATTCCAAAATATCTCTCCCTGGGGTTCATATTGGAGGAGGGTCTGAAGATGAGTGACTTCTGGGAAATTCTGGTCTCCATCAAGGTCGCATCAGAGAGGGCAGGGGTGAAGATTGTTACAGGCGATACGAAGGTGGTTGAGAGAGGGAAAGGGGACCAGATATTTATCAACACATCCGGTATCGGTGAGCTCCATCCGCATGCCGCTATTCATCACAGCCGCATCAGGCAAGGCGATAAAATTCTACTGAGCGGCCCCATGGCCACACACGGCATGGCAATCCTATCGCGGCGTAAAGGGCTGGAGTTTGAAACGACCATTGAAAGTGACACGCGTTCGTTGAATCACACCGTGCGGCAGTTATTGGATAAGCTGGGTCAGGATGTGCATTTCATGAGAGATCCTACCCGGGGCGGTGTGGCCACTGTGATGAATGAAGTGGCAGGACAGACGAAACTTGGTGTCGATCTCGTACAGAAAAGTATTCCGGTGCTGGAGCAGGTGGAGGGTGCCTGTGAGCTGCTGGGACTTGATCCGCTTTATGTCGCGAATGAAGGAATCTTCATAGCCGTTGTCGACCCTGCCCGGGCCGACGATGCGCTTGACGTTCTTCGAAGTGAACCACACGGTAGTGATGCATCGGTTATCGGCGAAGTCACTTCCCTGCATCCCGGACAAGTGGTACTGGCCAGCAAGGTTGGCGGTCGGCGAGTGGTAAGCTACCTGACAGGGGAGCAGTTGCCCAGGATTTGTTGAACCATTCTGTCAATACAGTCCTACCTTTCCCTTCACGGATTCAAACATCTTTTTTGAGTCAAACGCAATTCCGTCTTTAATCACCCACTGGATTTTCCGGATGTTCGATGCCTCGGCAGAAAGGTCTCCATCAATCAGAATAAGGTCGGCCGATTTGCCTTTCTCAAGGCTGCCAGTATCCTTGTCTCGATTAAGAAATCTTGCACCGTTGAGTGTGCAAAGCATAACTGCTTCCGGCAAGGTGAATCCTCCCTTGACCATCAGTTCCAGGGTCCACATGTTTCCGTAGCCTGCAATGATGCGTCCCGCGCCGGTGGGATCTGTACCCACTACGACCTTACCACCCATTTGATGGAATTTTCTGATCCAGTAAAGTTCGTTCCTGAACATTCGTTGCGAAATGGAGTCCTTGCCCAGCCTTCTGTCATAACCTGCCTTGATGTTTTTTAGTACATCTGGATGGATGGCCTCTTCACCTCCGCCTGGTATTAACTCATATCCGGTGGTGGGAGTGAATACCGCCGGAGTGGTGGTGATGGTGACTCCCTTGTCGATGAGCATTCGCATCAGTTTGTCCATGGCAGGATCGTCTTTGCCAAGCTTTTGAAGGCCGGTGCTTGCCTTGAAGTAGTCGCATAGGTCCTCCAATCGTCGTTCGGCAAAGTCGCTGGAGGCCATGAAGCCATGCTCAAGATTGTCAATTCCTATTTCCGCAGCCTCCTGGTAGCTGACCGAACACAGATGCCCTGTGACTTTCAATCCTCTGGCGTGCGCATGCTGCACCACCTCCCTCAAATCCTGACGGCTGATGTGCATATACACTTTGAATGAGGTACAACCCTGATCTGCCCAGTAGTCTATTGTGGCACCGGGTGTCTGGTCTTTGGGCAGGATAGGAAGCTGAGGGATGGACGTCTCACTCTGTCGTTCTATGAAAGGTCCTGTAACGTCCATCTTGGGGCCAGCCATTTTGCCTTCCCTGATAAAGCGCTGTATGTTGAGATCGGTGTGAGGAGAAACACTTCCTGCAGTGCGCATGGTGGTGACCCCACCCGCGAGATACATACGCGGAAATGTATTGGTCATGTTCACCACATTGAACTCGCCCTCGAATGTCTTCGTGTAGAATATGTGCTCATGCATCATGACAAACCCGGGCATGACCGTCTTGCCTGTACCGTCTACGGTATACATTTCTTTTGGTAATGCGGTCTTCGCTGAGGGAGTGATCTGCGTGATGCGCCCCTGCTCGATCACGATGGTCATGTCCTTCTGGGCCGTGGTACCACGGCCATCCAAAAGCTGGACATGTGTGATGGCGTACTTATCTTTCTGAAGACTGACATAAGGTTTAACATTCTCGGAGAATTCCTGCGCGATCGCCGTTATGGATGCCAGCAGGAAGATCATGGTAAGGCGTGGACACATAGAGTAGAATTGTATCCGAAGGTACAGAAGGTAGCGACAATTAAGGAAATGAAATTGGACAGGAGAAAGAAATGGCGCCCATTTTGGACGCCATTTCACCCTTATTCCCCAACCTGAAAACAATTACAAATTTCGCGTTACGAAAGCTTTTCCGTTATGGCTTTCTTGTTGCCTTCATCGGGAACGAACCGAACTGGCCCATAGTGATGGTGCCATTCATTTCGTCTCCTTTGATAATACCCTTACCGGAAATCGTAGAGCTGTTGCCGCCGAAGTTGACTTCATAACCCCAGGATATTTCATTGCCATTTACTGTGACCGATGAAAGTTGTGTTTCCCGGTTGTTTCGGTTGCTGATGACACTGCCTGCATATTTGTCTCCTTCCTTGCGAATATTGAGCATGCCACCACCCCCTTGTGGAGAATCGACTGTATAAGACCAGCTACCCTCAGCTTTCACCACGGCATTGGGATCAAATCCTTCGTCTTTCTTATCAGCAGTATTGTTGGTTTTGCCTGTATTTTGTTGCGCATTGCGTGCTCCGGCGCCCATTCCTGCTGCAACTCCTGCACCTCCCTGACGTTGACCGCCACCGCCCTGTTGCCCCATGTCGCCTCCTCCCATGTCACCGCCGCCACCGCCTTCTTTCAGGTCATCGTTGCTAATGGATTTCTTACGGCGGGGCTGATCAAAACTCATTTTGCCAATGCGGAAACTGAACGTGATCTTGAAGTTCATGTTGTGCAGTTCATTCGTGCTGTTTTGCTGAACAACCGGGGAAGTAGTGTAACTGTTGATCCGCATGGCAGGGGTAAAGAATTGCTCCGCGCCAAAGCCTATACTTCCTTTCTTGTTGGGCAAATCCTTTCTGATACTCAAACTGTATACATAGAAACTGCCCTGTACACCCTGCAGCTGTACCTGGCGTCCTCGGTAGAAGCTGAAGAATTGCAGCCCCCAGCCTTTGGTAACATTATAACTACCGAAGAAGCGATAACCTACCACCCAGCCCTGGTTGCTGGCAGTATAAAGCGGATTGGGATCATTGTTCTTGAGAATGGCGTAGTAAATGTCTGCCCCGCCATTCAGAGACAACTTGTTTGAGACATTGACATTGGCGAATACACTTCCTCCATAAGCATCTTCTCGTCCAATGTTCTTGTAGGTTGTAATTACTGTGTCGCCTTTGACATTGCGTATCGGCTGAATGGCGTTGTCCGTATTGCGCACAAATGTGGAAAAAGTCAGATTGGTGCTTTTGATGAAAGTGTTATATGACAACTCGTAATTATTGGTGTACTCCGGCCCAAGGTTGGGATTGCCAATGGATGCATTGTATGGGTTGGAGGCTTGATAGTTTGGATTCAGGAACTGAATGGAAGGTCGCTGAATGCGACGGTTGTAGGCAATCTTGACCGTGCCGGACTTCAGCTTCTTTGAAAGGTTGACACTGGGGACCAGTACACCGTAAGAGGGAATGACCACCGGTGTTTTTTCCGTGGCAAAGTTGGCATTGATGGTGGTATACTCGTACCGGGACCCTGCTTTAAGGCTATAGCCGGATTTTGCACTGTATGTGTATGCGAGATAGCCGGCGGTAATATTCTGGTTATAATTGAATACGTTGGCCAGGCTGCTGTTGGCGATCGGAACATAAGTGCCCTCGCCCACAGATGAGAAATATTTGTAGTCACTCGAAACATTCCTTGAAATGTTCTTCCCGCCGAGCTCGAGTAATTGGTTGGTGCTGATGGGTGTCTGATAGTCGGCCTGCACAGTTATCTCCTCGTTGAAACTCTTATTCTCATTCATCAACCGGCTGGCAGTAGTCAAGTCAGTTTGATTGAGAATAGAATTGGTAAAGTCATTGGTCCGGTTGTTGCGGCTGTATAGGGTAAGAATGCTGAATTCCCGCTGAGGTTTGGCGAATGAGTGCGTATAGTTCAGACTCGCATCTATGTTATTTGACAGGTCCTGCGTATTGACATTGCGGAGGCTGGTGCCGGTCAGCAAATCATTCTGATAGGTGCTGGTCAACAGGTTATCCTGGTAATTCCATCCATTGCGAGTTCCAAATCGGATGCCACCGGTTAGTGAGTTGGTTTTGTTGATGTCATAATCAATGCCTGCATTCAGGTTGCCAAACAAATCCTGACGACGTGTGGCGGCATCCTGAACGTTCAGCGTTTGTGCACCAGTGGTGGTGTTGGTGGTCAACTGGCTGTTGGTAAACCGTCCGGTCACGTTATAACCGCTTCTGCCAAATCCTCCCAATGAGATGCCAAGTTTTCCTTTGCGGTATCCGCCGTTGAGGCTAAGATTGGAGCCGCGGTAGCCGGTGCTTCCATCTATATTCAAATTCATACCTTGAAGGGTATTCTTCTTGGTCACGATATTGATGATACCCGCTGAACCTTCAGCATCATACTTGGCAGATGGCGAGGTGATCACTTCCACGGTCTTGATTTGATCGGCAGGAATCTGCTTTAATGCATCAGCCACGCTGGATGCAGTAATGGTGGAGGGCTTATTGTTGATAAGGACCTTGATATTCTGGTTTCCACGGAGGGAAACGTTGCCATCCATATCCACAGAAAGCATGGGCACGCGTTTCAGTACATCGGTGGCATCGCCGCCTTTCGCCGTGTTGTCGTTTTCAGCATTGTAAATCGTACGATCCACCTTTTCTTCCACCAGCACTTTCTGCCCTTCCACTACCACAGCCTCCAGTTGTTTGGAGGTGGTGGCCAGTCCCTGGTTGCCTACATCGACAAAGTTCTTTTTGTCAGTAATGGCAATATCGTTAACCACAGTGTTCTCGTAACCGATAAAAGAGATGATCAGGCGATAGCTGCCGTTGGGTACTTTGACAATTGTGAATTTTCCCTTGTCGTCGCAAATGGCACCGTCGATGGGCTTGTCGGAAGTGGGGCCAACGAGTGCAACCGTCGCAAATTCAACTGGCTGTTTGTTTTCATCCAGTACCGTTCCAACAATCCTGCCGTGTCCTTTGGGCGTGGTCTGAGTAACCTGGCCAAATGCCGTGATTCCAATAAATAAAAACAGTATGGCAATTATTCTCATATTCTCCTATCCGTTGCGTCGTTTAGACAAAACCCGTAATCCTATTATTCCCGAACGGGCAAGTATTTTATGCTGTCTCTAACTGAATTTTTGCGATAGGGTTATCCCGTACAAACAGCAAATTGACCGTTTGACAGGTTGGCTTCGCAATAGGTCAGGTTAAAGGCCGGCAAAGATAGCAGAATGCCATTGCCGGCCGTTTTTGTCAGTTCAAAATGAATATCTACCGGGGTCCGGGCGGACAATACTTTCTCAGGTATTCAGTATAAAGTGTAGTCAAATGTTCGCTAGTTCCTTCTCCTTCCGAAATACCATGACTACGGTTGGGGTACGCCATAAATTGGAACTGCTTATTATTTCTAATAAGCTCATTTAGCAACATCTCGGCATTATTATAATGTACGTTGTCATCCCCTGTTCCATGAATGTACAACAGGTTCCCTTTCAACTTGCCGGCATGTGTAACCGGAGAACCATTGAGGATGTCCTGCAGGTTTTCCTGAGGAAGTCCCATGTAGCGCTCCTGATAGATGTTGTCGTAGGTGAGCTGATTGGCAACTGCCGCAATGGCAATTCCGGTCTTGTAGATTTCAGGGTATTGAAACATAAGGTTCAGGGTGGTTGAACCTCCTCCGCTCCAGCCCCACACTGCTACCCGTTCCGGATCCACGAACGACCATTTGAGTATTTCCTTTGCAGCCATAGCCTGGTCGCGAATATTCAATTGCCCGATTTTCCGGTAGATGCTCTTGCGCCATTTGCTTCCTTTCGGTCCCGGCGTCCCCCTTCCGTCGAGCGAGATGTAGAGGTAGCCATCGTTGGCCATGTCGCCACGATACATCCTGTTCCTGCCTACGCCAAAACGATCCAGCACCGTTTGACTGGCAGGCTCAGTGTACACAAAGAACACTACGGGATATTTCTTAGATGGATCAAAGTTTGAAGGCTTCACCATCCAGCCATCCATTTCCACATTGTCTTCAGTCTTGATTTTGAAGAACTCGACGGGATGCGCTGGCTTTTTCTGGACGGCTTTAGCCGCAGCAGATTCTTTTTCATTCAGCGGTTTGTTTTTGACCAAGTCTATCCATTCCGAATAGGGGCTCGCATTGGCGCTTGAAAAAGTATGCTGGGCATAACGTCCACTGGGAGAAATGGTGTAGTTATGCCATCCATCTTCTCTTGCCGTCGTAACGCGTTCTGTTTTTCCAGGGTTATAGAGCCTCGCTTTATATAAATATTGTTGTGTTGCATTTGAGGGTGAAGCAGTGAAATAGACGATGCCGTTCTTTTGATCAATTCCCTTCAGGTCCATTACATCAAAATCACCTGCAGTCACGAGTGTCTCTTTCTTTCCGTCCAGAGATATTCTATAAAGGTGACGCCACCCGTCTTTTTCGCTCATCCACAGAAACTCGGTATTGCCTGTGATCCATTCCACAAAATGAAGCTGTTCCTGGCCTGGGGATGTTTCGAACACATCCACCCATGCGCTGTCTTTTTCTGCATGGATCATGCGCGCGTCGCCGTTGAGGGCGTTACACCAGAACAGCAAGCTCTCCTGTTGCTTGCGGTCCAGTTGTTGGACGAGGATTTCAGAAGCAGAATTCCACTCCATCCTGGGCAGGAAATGTTCGGTAGGATTTCCAGGAAGTGCGAGCCATGTGATGGGTCCGCCGTTCAATCCGGTAACTCCAATGCGGGCAGCAGCTGGCCGTTCGCCTATCGTAGGGTATTCCACTGGAATAACACGTGAATGTGCCGAGTCTGTCATATTGAGCATATAATAGTCTCTGATGCCGCTGGCATCAATCTGCCAGAAGGCGATATGCTGACTGTCGGGACTCCATGAGAATCCATCGCGGCAATTGAATTCCTCCTCGTACACCCAGTCGAAAGTTCCATAGATCAGTTTACGATTGCCGTCTTTTGTGAGGGGAGTGATGGTACCGGTTGCAAGATCCTCTACATAGAGATTATGCTCGCTCACGTAAGCGACCTTGGTACCGTCGGGACTGAACTTGGCAAACATGAGACTGGAGGCAGGCCGACCCTTGCCTATCTGGTTGAGTTTTTTTGTTTGCAGATCAAACACCCAATAGTCACCGCGCGTCTCCAGCCGCCACACCCTCCTGGAGTTGGTGTAAACAAGAAGTTTTTGTTCGTCTTTGGAGAAAGCAAAGGACTTGATTTCCAATGGCCCTTTTCCGTCGGGGCTCAGTTCATTTCGTGATACCAGCATGGAGTTCACTCTTCCTGGCATTGCATAACGATCAATGTCACCGTTTTCTGCCTTGTAGTAAGAGTTGCCGTCTGAAGACCATACCAGCCTGTCACCCTGCGCAAGGGAAAGCTGCACTACGCAGAATAATAAAAGACAGGTAAGCATTGCTTTTTGAGACCGTGCAGTCATAGCTCGTTTGTTTGGTGAATGATCAGTAAAGTTAGGATTGCTTTGGTCAGGACTAACATATTGCCTTGATAATTTCGTTCACTACGTGCCGCTGCCAACGGTCCAGTCGTACCGCCGCACCCGTCATCCTTCCACTCGTCATTTCTTTAGTACCTTTGCTACTCTTTTACAAAAAATCAATCAATGAAATCATTTGAATCCCTGGGCTTATCCCGGGGACTGGTCGAGTCAGTCGAGTTACTTGGCTTCGAGACACCTACGCCTATTCAGGAAAAGTCAATTCCCGTATTATTGCAGGGGGATCGTGACTTTGTGGGATTGGCACAAACGGGAACCGGGAAGACAGCCGCGTTTGGTTTGCCGCTGTTGGATCTGGTGAATGACCAATCGAGACAAACCCAGGCGCTGGTGCTGGCACCCACGCGCGAGCTTGGCCTGCAGATCACGAGCGATCTCGAGAATTTCTCTGAAAAATTCAAGAAGTTCAATATTGTGGCAGTCTATGGAGGTGCGAGCATAAGCGAGCAGATCAGAAAGGTGAAGAGAGGGGCCCACGTCATTGTGGCCACACCGGGCAGGCTGATCGACCTGATTGACCGGAAAGCCGTGGATCTAAGTGCTGTTCGTTATGTGGTGCTGGACGAAGCGGATGAGATGCTCAATATGGGATTCAAGGAAGACCTGGATAAAATTCTTTCATACACGCCCGACACAAAAATCACCTGGCTGTTTTCAGCTACCATGCCGAAGGAGGTGAAGGCCATCATGAAGAATTACATGGCCGATCCGTTTGAACTTACGGTAGGGGATAAGAATGCGGGTAATGTGAATATCGAACACCGGTATGTGCTGGTGAAGGAAAGGGATAAATATGCAGCGATCAAAAGAATTCTTGACTTTAATCCCGACATCTTTGGCTTGATCTTTTGCAGAACGAGGATCGACACACAGAAGGTGGCTGAGATGCTGATCAAAGACGGGTATAACGCCGATGCGCTGCATGGAGACCTGACCCAGCAACAGCGCGACCGTGTCATGATGAAATTCAGAGACCGGAGCCTGCAGATTTTAGTTGCGACGGATGTGGCGGCACGGGGAATCGACGTGGAGAATATCACCCACGTCATTCACATGAACATGCCGGATGAAATGGAGTTTTATACCCATCGCAGCGGCCGTACCGCCAGGGCGGGAAGAAGTGGAATATCCATTGCATTGGTCAGTCGTGAAGAATTCGGTAGGCTGAAACAAATCGAAAAGTCACTGAAATCTCCGTTCAAGCGGATGATGGTTCCCACTGGGTCTGAAGTCTGTCAGAAGCAACTGCTCGCACTGATGCACAAAGTGAAGGAAGTAACAGTAAAGGAAGAGGAGATGGAGGCATTTCTGCCTGCGGTGTACGAGGAGTTACACCATCTCACAAAGCCGGAGTTGATCAAACGATTTGCTGCCATTGAATTTAACCGGTTTCTGGACTACTACCGTAACGCTCCGGATCTGAATGCCCAGGACACCGGTGATGGGCAGGGATCACGCTATGTAACTGGTGCAAGGTTCTTTATCAATCTGGGCAAAATGGACGGCTTGGAAAAAGCCGGCTTTTTGGATTTGATTGAAGAAGTAACGGGCGTGGAGCGCAAAGAAATTGGCAAGATTGATTTGAAGGGAGCGTATTCATTTTTTGAGGTTGAGAAAGAATTGGCCGAACAGGTATCCCGTGCTTTTGAAGGATTTGTCTACCATGGCAGGGCGGTACGGGTGGAGATCACAGATGCTAAATCTGCTGCAACGCCCTCGAAAGGCAAGACCCGCAAGAAACACTTCTCAATGAAGAAAGAGGGACAAAGGAAGTTCGGCGGGAAATCCTTTCACCGGAAGAGGTGGTAATCAGGCCTGAACTTTCTCCACCGGTTGGATGGTGAAGGCGAGTAATTCCGTATGCCGGATGACAGAAATATCCACGATGTTGAGGATGTCCCTTCGTGTAAGTGCTCTGAACAGTTCCGGGAGAGTGTTGATGGTCTTGCCATTGAATTCAACGATAATGTCACCCTCTTTCAGCGGTGACCTGCCTGCAGGCGAGGAAGGTTCTATGCCGGTAATAAATAGCCCCTTCTGGTTAGTAAGATGGTGATGGCGCAGAATTTTGGGGTGGATATTCACTTCCTGCAGCATGCATCCGAGGTAGGCCTTGAACACCTTGCCGTGCCGGATGAGCTGGTCGGCCACTTCCCTTGCGGTGTTGATATCAACAGAAAAGCTTATCCCTTGTGCGCCATTTATGATTGCGGTATTTACACCTACTACGTTGCCGTCGGTATCAATGAGCGGGCCGCCGGAATTGCCAGGATTGAGGGCTGCATCGGACTGGATCACATTTTCAATTACAGCGCCGGCAGAGGTTCTCATCGTACGGCCCAGTGCACTTACAACCCCTGTAGTAACAGTATGTTGATAGCCGAGGGGATTGCCGATGGCGATAACAAGCTGACCTATCTGAAGGAGGGAGGAGTCCCCCAGTTTGGCTGCTGAATAACCATCTGAATAGATTTTTAGCATGGCAAGGTCGGTATCAGGATCCTGCCCAATTCGAGTCGCCTCAATTTCATTCTCATTCAGGAGTGTAACCATGATCTTTTCGGCGTCTTTAACCACATGGCTATTGGTGAATATGAATCCGTCAGTTGAAAATATGAATCCGGATCCGGTGCCTGCGTGCTTTGGGGTGCCTTTTACATTTTTGAAGGTATCGATCCTTACAACAGCATTTTTTACCATCGCCACTGCATCAACGATCATTTGAGAATATGAATCCATATGGAAGATACTTTTTGGCTGACTGTCTCAAATACCTTTCCATGACGTCATAACCGGAAAAAATGGCGGTTCATAAGCAGGTGAAGAACTAATTTTTGTATTTTTTCCCCACTAAAGGCATCTGTCGGCATGGCAAAACTCAAGAATATTATCAAGCAACTTTCAGAAAAGGACTACAGTGCCATTTATGATTCCCTGGTCAACGGAAATGCCGAAAAGTCAGCTTATCTGCTGAAAGCCATGCGGGACCGGCAGCTATCGGAAGCCAAGGTGATGGTAGAGTTGGAAATCAACGCGAATGCGTACTATACCATGCGGTCCAGGCTAAGCCAGAAGATCGAAGAATACCTGGTCCAGCAGATGGAAAGTCCACGGACGGACCTGCTTCGCAAGGTGGCGAATATTAACGAAGTCTTCTTCACCAAGAAGAAGACCATCGCCATTGCCATGCTCAGAAAACTTGAAAAGGAATTGATCGAGGCAGACCTGGTTGGGGAGCTCCCTACTATCTATAAATTATTGAAGAAACTGCACATCCATTCCCCGGATTACTTCACCTTCAGTCAGCTTTATAACCGTCATGTAGCTTACATGCTTGCCGTTGACAAGGCCGAGGATGTGCTTGCCGATTATTTCAAGAAGTACGGCAACTATTTTCTGTCCGGTGACGCTACGGAGAAGCTGAGCCTGGAACTCCTGACCCGGGAAATGCACAGCGTTTCCAATTTGTATGAATCGCACCGGCTCTATGTGTACAAGAGTTGTATCATCATATGGCATCGGCTGTTTGTGGACAAGGAAGAGAATCTTCAGCCGGATGAGGAGTCGATCGAGGATATATTCAAAAGAGTGCAGGAGATATTTGAACGATATAATCTGGACCCGGTCTACTATCACCTCAACCTGTTGTTTGAATTTCTCAAACTTGAGTACTACAATCACTATAAGGTTTATAAGCAGGCAGAGCGCTATTATGAGGAAGTCAGTGATGCAGCCTCGAACCTGCTTATCAATTACCCCTACTATACGTTTGCGGTTCAGTTCATGATTTCCAAAATGGAGCGCGCTCTGCGGCTGGGTACTGAAGGTGACCTTTACGCGGAGCAGGAGGAGCTATTTGCCGATTATGAGCCTGATGTAAACAATGTGCCGCAACATGTTATTTATACGGTGTACCGGGCGCTCTGCAGTTATTATGTGGGTCGCTACGATGAAACAGCCAAGTGGCTCAATTCACTCATCAACGATGTAAGCCTCAAGAAATACCCGCAGGCGCAAATGGAAATCAAGGCTTTGCTTTGTTTGCAATATTGCCTGTTGAAGGATATTGATTTATTTAACCAGTTGTCAAACAGTGTGCAGCGCAATATCCGTATGATTGGAAAGGATGCCTGTGAGAACGTGCTCACCTTCCTGAAAATTCTGAAGATTGCTGTTAGCGAGGCGAAACGTGAGAAGCACAAAAAGATTTCAGCACTCATCCCCAAATTCAAGGCCATGAAGGTCGACTATTTTGCCCCGACTGGCCTGATCCGTATGGATGAAAAATTTATAGAACGCCTTATTGCACTGGAGATCCAGGGTGCCGTAACGGAAGATTAGAGATTAAGAGCCAGAATGCTTTCGTGAGTCAGAGGCTTGTTCAGGTATTGCTTCACACTGAGGTATTTCTTTGATCGGTTAAAATCCTGGGGGTTGATGGAGGAAGTCAGCATGATGATCCTGCATTTCTTCTTTGTGTTACCTCCGAGCTTCTCGAACTCGTCAAGAAATTGAAAGCCATCCATAAGGGGCATGTCAATGTCGAGAAAAATCAGATCCGGAAGGACGACATCTGCAACGTCCAATTTTTCTATGTTGCGAAGGAACTCAATTGCACTCCGGGCGCCCGTATGAACATAGATATGCTCTGTGATAGACGCAGATTCTATCATCTTCTGATTAATGAGATTGTCAATCTCATTGTCATCAATCAGCATTACCGAACGATATTTCCTTACAGGCATAGCAGTGCAATTCTAAATGTAGTCGATTCGATCGGAAATTCAAATTAAGTTCAATGGCGGAAGACCGTCAAACATCAAATTTGATTCCTTGCGCGAGCGGAAGATTTGTACCGAAGTTGATCGTATTGGTTTGACGACGCATGTATACCTTCCAGGCGTCCGAGCCGGACTCCCTTCCTCCGCCCGTTTCCTTTTCTCCGCCAAATGCACCCCCGATTTCGGCACCTGACGTTCCTATGTTTACGTTGGCAATCCCACAGTCGCTTCCCCAGGCGGAAAGAAATGCCTCCATCTCGCGCAGATGCGTAGTCATGAGCGCTGAGGACAATCCCTGCTTCACGCCGTTCTGAAACTCGATCGCCTCTTCTATTGTGTTGTACTTGATCAGGTAAAGAATCGGCGCAAATGTCTCGTGCTGGACAATTCGAAAACTGTTCTTTACCTCTGCTATGGCCGGTTTGACATAACACCCCGACTCAAAGCCTTTGCCGCTGAGTATGCCGCCTGGCACGGCGAACTTTCCGCCTTCCTTGCGGACCTGTTCAAGGGCGTCAGTGTAAAGCTTCACCGCGTGGCGGTCAATCAGTGGCCCTACATGATTCGCAGGCTCAAGCGGGTTGCCTATTTTGAGCTGGGAATACGCTTTCTTGAGTTTTTCCTTTACCGTATTATATACTTTTTTATGAACGATAAGCCTGCGGGTAGTAGTGCAGCGCTGACCTGCTGTACCTACGGCCCCGAAAAGGGCGCCTCGTATGGCAATGTCAAGGTCAGCGTGTTCACTGATAATGATGGCATTGTTCCCGCCCAGTTCCAGGAGGGAACGTCCAAGTCTTTCGGCCACCGTTTTGGCAACCGCTTTGCCCATCCGAACCGATCCTGTTGCAGAAATCAGCGCTACGCGTTCGCTGGCCGCCAGCCATTGACCCACCTGGGCGTCTCCATTAACAATGCACGAAACTCCTTCCGGCACGTTGTTTCGCTTGAAAACCCTGGCAACAATATGCTGGCACGCAAGACTGCAAAGCGGAGT
Organism: Cyclobacteriaceae bacterium; assembly: GCA_039810905.1. GTDB lineage: Bacteria > Bacteroidota > Bacteroidia > Cytophagales > Cyclobacteriaceae > ELB16-189. The sequence continues at coordinate 33,575 of JBDHXU010000017.1, forward strand.
TTTTTCAGAGGGCTTCCAAATGCAGGTGTCACCGCACACCCAGGCAATCATGGCATTCCAGGACCACACTGCTACCGGGAAATTGAATGCCGAGATGATACCCACCACGCCAAGTGGATGGTATTGTTCATACATGCGATGCATCGGGCGTTCCGAGTGCATGGTCAGTCCATTCAATTGTCTGGAAAGACCCACGGCGAGATCGCAGATATCGATCATTTCCTGCACCTCACCAAGTCCTTCCTGATAGGATTTACCCATTTCGTAGGAAACCAGCATTCCCAGGCTTTCCTTGGAGGCACGGAGTTCCTCGCCAATCTGACGCACAATCTCTCCACGCCTGGGGGCCGGAACTTTTCTCCACTGCAGGAAAGCATCCGATGAAGCCTTGATTACTTTTTTGAAGGACTGCTCATCGGCACCCTGCACAGCACCAATGAGTTTGCCGTCCACTGGCGAGAAGGATTGAAATTCTGTTCCTGATGAAGGTATCCACCGGGAGCCAGTTGATACGCCCGGGTTGTTGAGTTGAATGCCAAAATCGCTTAATACTTTCTTGATTGTGATGGATGCCATGATATGACTACTTGGGATTTCTAAAATGCTTGATGACTACCAGTTAACGCCGTACACACCCTTTTCGCCGTTTCGATATTTGCCTTCCACCAGCATGCCGCCGGATTTATACTCCAGGATACGGTTCAGGTCTGTGACGTTATCAACATTTACTTTGTCGATATGGGTGATGATAAATCCTTCCTTCATGCCGGCCTGTTTCCATTTGCCGCTTGCAAGGTGGCGAACAAGTACGCCGCCATCGATACTCAGCTTCACCAGTTCAGTATAAGGAAGTTCTTCCAGGGTCGCCCCCTCGATGACGAACTGTATTTCCTTCCGTGATATCGATTCTAGTCCATCGTAATTTTTCAACCGCGCGTCGACGGATTTCTCAACGCCGGATCTCCTGTAAGTCACTTTTACCAGGTGCCCCGGGCGGTGGCGTGCAACGAGCTCCTGCAATTCCGATACATTGCCTACAGACTGGCCGTCGATACCGGTAATAACGTCACCTTCCAGGAGTCCTGATTGTTCCGCGGCACTGTGCTCATTGATCCTGCGAACCAGGATGCCACGGTAGACATCCAGATGCAGGTCTTCGGCAAGATCTGCATTCACATCTTCGATCTGGATGCCAAGTACACCCCGCTGTACCTGCCCGAATTCAAGGAGGTCATCCATAACTTTTCTTACCAGGCTGACAGGGATGGCAAATGAATAACCCTGATAACTTCCGGTAGCAGTGGCAATGGCCGAGTTAATGCCGATGAGTTCACCCTTCAGATTGACGAGGGCGCCTCCGCTGTTGCCCGGATTCACTGCAGCGTCGGTCTGAATAAACGACTCCACCTGAAGGTTATTCCTGTCGCGCAGGATGTCAATGTTGCGCGCCTTGGCGCTGACGATGCCTGCAGTGACCGTGGAGTTAAGATTGAAAGGATTTCCCACGGCAAGAACCCATTCGCCTGGAGCCAGGGCGTCAGAGTTGCCGTACACCACAAAGGGAAGATTTCTTGCTTTTATCTTCAGCAATGCCAGGTCGGTGCTAGGGTCTTTCCCCACTACTTTGGCAAAGAAATGTTCATTGTCATTCAACTCCACTTCGATGTTGGTGGCGTCTTCGATAACATGATAGTTGGTTACAATGTAGCCGTCATCAGAAATGATGACACCTGAACCCGAAGCGCGCGCCTGAGGGTGGAAGTAGTTCTCCAGTGGGTTGATACTGAAATTACCCGAACCATAAACCGTCTTGATATGCACAACGGCTGGGGTAGCCAATCTGGCGGCAGCCTCAAAATAGGGTGGGGGAGATCCGCGACGAAGAGAGTCTGTTCCATTCCCTGCGAAAGTCAACAGTTGCCGTTCCTGAATGGAGCTGTAAGAGGGCTGATTCTCAAAATAACGTATGGTGAGCAACGCGCCGGAAACTGCCCCTATAAAAGCAGATAGCACTACGGTGAGGAGGATGAGAAGGCGCTGCATCGACCCGAAAGTTAGGTCTTTTTGCAAAGATCAGCAGACTACATTTGACACCGGTATTTGGAAAGTTTATTGAGGATTAAAAAAGAAAGGGCGCCTCCCCCGAGGCGCCCTCAACCTAACCCTACAACCCAAAACTTTAGTTCACCTTAATAGTGGTCTTCAGTTCTTTCTTTTCGTCTTTAGGAATAACCAATTCCAGGATGCCATTATTGTATTTGGCGTTGATTTTTGAAGTATTTACGTTCTCCGGCAGTGAGAAAGACCTGCTGAAAGCACCGAACTGGGTTTCGATACTGTGATAATTGCGATCTTTTTTCTCTTCCGAGAACTTGCGCTCTCCACTTACAGTCAGGAAGTTGTCTTTCACTTCGATGTTGAAATCTTCCTTGTTCAGGCCGGGAACGGCCAACTGCAACTCGTAAGAATTCTCATTTTCAATGATATCAACCTTCGGCACAAATAAGCTTCCGCCAGAACGTGTCATGGAATCATTGAAAAAACGGTCAATCATGCTGCTGAATGAAGTCGGTACGAAATCATTAGCGTTGTAACGGATGATGCTCATAGTATTGTCTTTAAGGTTTAACATCAGTTTTAGTCTCTGACCACCCTATAAGAAAAACTATACCACGGCGAATTACAAGACAAAATGGCCTGAATCAGGCCCAAATGAATGACATTTAAGTCAATCTGACAGTAAATCTAAGCCAACCCCTTACTCTGCCCTGGGTTGATCAGGTATTCGGGGTCCAAGAGGGTCTTTTGACAAGCCTCTGCGTGTGGCAATTCGTACCTGAAAAAGAATTTCATAGTGTGAAGTTGGCTCTCGTAGAAGGCTGCACTATGCCGGGAGAAGTCGCCGGTCTGCAAGCGGCCAAAGGCAATAACAGCCTGCTTCAGCCACTGCCAGCCGATAATGCCGTAGCTGATCATCTCCATGAAAATGGCGGAATCCGAAAGCATCCGGTCAATGTCTGTCCTGGCGTACTGACCCAGGTGCGTAAGGACAGTATTTACCCTTTCCACTTCCTTGTCCAGCGCCTTAGCGTAATTTCGCAAGGGTTCGAGGGCGTAGGCCTGCCCAGCAACGGAAGTCATTTCGCTTAGCAGAATCTTCAGTCCTTTTCCCTTGTCCATCCATACCTTTCTGCCCAGGAGATCAAGTGACTGGATGCCTGTAGTGCCTTCATAGATTGACATGATCTTCAAATCTCTGTAGTACTGCTCGGCAGGAAAGTCTACGGTATAACCGTAGCCGCCGAATGTCTGAATGGCCAGAGCTGCGGCGCGGCTTCCCTGCTCCGAAGCGTAGGTTTTCATAACCGGTGTGAGCATTTCGAGGAGCAGCCAACTGCTGTGTTTCACATCTCCATCAGCAGCATGGGCGAGGTCATACAGCCTGTTGCACTCCATGGCAAGGGACAGCGCACCTTCTACAATTGCTTTTTGCGTAAGGAGCATGCGCTGCACATCAGGGTGGTTGATAATAAGTGCAGGGGGTTTCAGGGGGTCCTTTTCGCTGGCCAGGCGTCCCTGTGGCCGCTCTTTTGCGTACTGAAGGGCAGCTTGATAAGCGGCCATCGCAACTGAAGCGGCAGTCTGCCCAACACCGATTCTGGCTTCATTCATCATCTGGAACATGTACCCAAGGCCCTGGTGGGGTTCGCCTACCAGCCATCCAACACATTTGTTTTGATCGCCAAAGACAAGGTGGGTCGTGGAATAGCCTTTCTGTCCCATCTTTTGGAAGTCTCCCGCGCAGAAGACATCATTGTCTCTGAGCGTTCCGTCTTCTTCTGGCCAGAGTTTAGGAATAATAAAGAGAGAGATCCCTTTAGTACCGGCAGGCGCACCATCAATTTTGGCCAACGTGAGGTGAACGAAGTTATCGCATGCGCTGTGGTGGCCGCCGGAAATGAAGATCTTCTGTCCCTTGATCTGATAGAGACCATCGCCAAGAGGAGTGGCTTTGGTGGTAATATCCGAAAGTGCGCTGCCAGCCTGGGGTTCTGTCAACGCCATTGTGCCTTGCCACTTACCTTCGAAGATAGGAGGAACAAAACGCTGGATCTGGGCCTCACTGCCGAAACTGGTAATCAGCGCGGCTGCGCCTGCCGACAAGCTGAAGTATCCCTGGCTGCCATTGTTGGCTGCCTGGAATATGTGATGGCCGGCATTGAAAATCATTAACGGAAGCTGCATGCCGCCATGCTCAAAACTGGCGGAGCCGTTGATCCATCCCTGGTCTGCCGCCTGACGAATGATGGTCTTGAGCTGCGGATGAGTTACTACATTTCCATTTCCGTCATACCGGGCTGGAGCAATATCCATGGCCTTCAGGTAAGGCGCCATATCCCTGTCGGCCATTTGTCTTGCCGATTCTACCATCATCCATACCTGTTCCCAATTGACGTGTGAAAACCGTTCCAGCTTGAAAAGCTCTTCAACAGGATGTACTTCCTGAAGAAGGAATTTCAGAAAGTCCAGGTTGGTGTACTTCATTTGAATTGGATTTTCTTGTTTCTGGTTCTTTGATTCTGGTTGGTGATATCCAATCTAACCACGACTATCTGGCGGCTCCGCCATCAATGGTAAGGCATATCCCATTGACAAATCGCGCTTCATCAGATGCAAGATATATGTATCCATGAGCGATGTCAGATGGTTCCCCCCAAAATCCAACAGGGATGTGTGCCAGGCTCGCCTTTCTCACTTCTTCAGGCATGGCATCGGTCATCGCGGTTTTGATAAAGCCAGGTGCGATGCAATTGGCTGTAATTCCAAATCGTCCCAATTCCATGGCCCATACTTTTGTCATCCCGATGATTGCGGATTTGGTGGCGACGTAATTGGTTTGTCCGAAGTTGCCCCGGATGGCCACGTTGGAGGAAGCAGAAACAATCCTTCCATACTGCTGCTCCTTCATAATGGGAGCAACAGCCTGGGTACAGTTGAATACGCCGGTAAGATTTACCGCGATGACATCATCCCATTCCTGCCGTGACATTTTAAGAAGGGTTCTGTCTTTTGTTATGCCAGCATTGTTGATGAGTATGTCGATGCGCCCGAAATGCTGTCTTGCCGCTTCTGTTGCATTCTGCACTTGCTCCGAATCGGTTACGTTAACTTTTGTAAAGGTGACGCGGTGTCCCTGCGCTTTAAGTCCGGAGGCAACCTCTTCGCCCTTGTCCGCCACATCCCACATGGCAATGCTGGCACCTTCGCGTGCAAAGGCCTGGGCTGTTGCAAATCCAATTCCATTGGCACCACCGGTAATGATGGCTACTTTTTCCTTCAGTCTCATAAAGTGAATTCAGTGTTGAATAATCAATGTAGTGCAAAGTGTGTCACGCTGCAAGGGTATTGGTCCCGGCCGTCACTGTACGTCACAGCAGCATTGAAATCAGTTCTCCGACATAGGCAGGCTTTTGCTCACCCTCCACTTCCATCGAACATTCAAGAAAAAGCTTGCATCCGCCTGCTGGCATGTTCTCCACATTGCTGATACGGCCCGTCATGCGTATCCTGCTGCCGGATTTTACAGCAACGGGAAATCTCACTTTATTCAGTCCGTAATTGATGGAGGTCTTTACCCCTTCAATGTGAAGCAGTTCAAAGAAGAATTTAGAGGCGAGCGACATGGTAAGGTATCCGTGGGCAATCGTCTTACCTTCAGGCATCGAAGTCTTTGCGCGCTCGGTATCCACATGAATCCATTGAAAGTCATGCGTTGCCTTGGCAAAATCATTGATCATGTCCTGTGTTACCGTCAGCCAGTCACTTACCGGAAGAGGTCTTCCTATGTAATTCCGTAGATCGCCCAACGGGATTGTCAAAGGCCTGACGTCCGATGATGGCTGCGCCTTCTTTTGCCCGGCCTTCACCGGTGGTGTTGAAACTGACTCAGACCATTCGCCCACCTTCACTACTGCCTTCCCAATAGTTTTCCTTTGAATCAGATCCTTTAACGCTCCGGCGCCTTCTTCCAGTGAATAGACCTTATGAATTTGCTGTTTGATTTTTCCTTCATTGATCCAGCCAACCAATTCCTTGAAATTAGCCATGCTCAGTGCGGGTTCACGTTCGGCAAAACTTCCCCAGAAGACTCCGACAATGCTGCATCCTTTGAGTAGCGGAAGATTGGCAGGAAAACTCGGTATTTCGCCTGTCGTAAATCCAACCACCAGGTAGCGGCCACGCCACGCCATGGATCGAAGTGCAGGCTCTGCATATTTCCCACCCACGGGATCATACACAACGTCCACACCCTTGTCTTGGGTGAGTTCCTTGATTCTTGTCCTTAGATCTTCATGGGTATAGTCAATGACCGCATGAGCTCCCTTCGTCTTGCATACTTCCAGTTTTTCAGCGGTCGAGGCTGCAGCAATCACACGCGCGCCCATTACCTTGCCCAACTCCACTGCAGCGAGGCCCACCCCTCCGGCAGCGCCAAGGACTAGCAGCGTTTCACCGGGTTTGAGTTGTGCCCTGTCCTTGAGCGCGTGGTAGGAAGTGCCGTAGGTATACAGGGTGCAGGCGGCATGAATGAAATCCATCCCAGGAGGCATCGGGAATACCCTGTTGGCTTTGACGAGTACCCGTTCTGCGAATCCACCCCATCCGCAAAGGGCTACCACGCGGTCGCCCGGCTTTACATGGTTCACGCCATCACCGGCGGCCATGACTATACCCGCCACTTCACCTCCCGGAGAAAAGGGCAGGGGAGGCTTGAATTGATATTTGTTCTGGATGATCAGGACATCAGGAAAGTTGACTCCACATGCACGAACGTCAACGACTACTTCACCCGCAGAAGGGACAGGATCGACGATATCTTCAAGTATCAGGTTATCGGGCGGCCCGAATGAATGACACAACAGCGCTTTCATGGTAGAAAAATTAATGATCAGTCTGGTGAGAAAAAGCCTGCCTGAAAACGTAAAAGTCCTTCTTGTATAGAACCCGCCTCTGGTATAAAATGGTCAAGGTCCATTTCCCAGGCACAAGTTCATTCTCACTTTCAAATACATAAAAGGTTGACAGATCTGCTTTTACCGGTCTTTCGATTTGGTATTCAGTCTTGTGGAGAGATCGTCCTTTGGAGTCCTTCATACCCTCAGGATAAGTCCAACGAATGGTGACCGGGATAATGATATCTTTTTCATATTCGAGGCGATACGCTACAGCGAACTGGGTACCCAGCGTGGCCGGAATGGAATCCGTCCTCTTCAAAAAATGGGGAACTACACCCATTACCAGGTGACTTTCGCTGGGCGAGGTTGAAAGTTTTTCCTTGGATTCGATATCAGCGGCAGCAATCCCGTAATCCAATTCAATGAGTTTGACTTCATGCTGTGCCCTCAGGAGACAGGGGGTAAGAAGGAGGGCGAGGAGGACTAGTCTTCGCATAGACCTCACCGCTTAAGTCCTAACCTCAGCACTTTATTTTCAAAGACCACCCCGATGAACAAGTCGCCTTTATAGGGTACGGCCACGCTGGATCCGGAAAGCTGGTGGCCATCATCAAGATAGACTTCAGTAATTGAATACCCATCGACAGACGGCATGAGTTTAAGTACTTGCGAGGGCGACTTCTTTTGCGGGTCTTTAGCATGCCCGGCAAAGGCCAGCATTTTGGGATGTGCCGCCACCCAAAGTTGGTCCTCATCATCGATGTGAATGTTATCCACTCCGGTTTCAAGATCAATTTCATATCGCTGTACAAGCTGGCCAGTCTGTGGATCGCGGCGAAGAACCTGAATATCGCGACCTGTGGTTTCAGCAAGGAAGAGGGTCGTTCCATCTTTTGAAACATTCACGCCGTTTCCATAATGAAGCCCCTTCACCACAGTTGCAAAGGAGGTACCGTCGAAATACAGGAGGGAGGAAAAGGGGAGAAGGAGATAGTCCTCCAGTGTTCTCATGAATCCTTTTGGAAGGCCATGGTCATTGGTGACATAGAAACGATCCGGATCAACGGCTGACACATCATTGGGACAACACATTTCACTGCCCGCAAAAGTCTTCTCATGGAACAGTGTGTCGTTGCGGTAGGAGAAGCGCTCAACGTAGTTGCCGGAAGCGTTGTGGTTGACTGCGAACAACCAGGTGTTGCTGTCTTTCTTTAAGAGTGAAATCCCGTGAGGATTGAACTCGCCAGAATAGGTGTTCATGAGGCGCGCAGGTTCGGCGCTCGACTCAAGCTTCAGCAGCCAAATGGCTCCATCGCCGGATTCTCCCTTCATGTTCTTCCATCGGTCCGTCGAGGAGATAAAGAGCAATCCGTTTTCATAGTCCGCGTCCATATCCTCCGGCCCGGGCATTTGGTTGTACATCATTTGAAGTGAACCTTCAAGATGAGGATGCAGCGTTTTGAATGTGCCGGCAACGTACAGGGTATTCATGAGCATGCTGGTAATGAGAACAACAATAATGATCAGCGCCCACTTCAGTTTCATAGTGAAATATAGAAACTAATAGCGAGAAACCCGGCGCACCGAGCCAGCGCCTATTTCGAATTCATCACTATGAATAGTTAGGCTTTGACCCCCAGTACCCGGAAAGGGAACATAAGCAGGGCGCCAATAAAGCGGAAGATCAGTTCTATGCTGAACCCGATGATTCTGAAAGGGAGCAGCAAAAGCCAAAAAAGGGGGAAGACAAAGATGGCAATCAGCGCCAATGGCCAGCAAATGACCAGTAAAAGAAACCAGAGGACTAGTGCGATGAAGGTTTTCATGAATCAGCTTTGCATGCTAACCTGCAAACATGAGGCCACCAGCCACTACGAGTTATGAACTGCACCAGGACAATGAATTAGGTGTACAGCGTTACAGATTTGTACAGTCTTCTGTACGGAATTGAACAGGCTAGTTGACAGTCTGTTCTGAACCGATAATGGCTCTGCCTTCGTTGATGACACGCATCAATTGATCTTCCAGTTGGTCATGTGTTCCACGGATGCCATGTAAGACCTGTTCGCACCAATCCAGGTATTCAAGTCTTCTTTCTGTATCCCAATTTCCAGGGGGATGGTGAATGATATCGGTGACGTTGCAGATTTTGTCCGCGATTTTGAGCTTGCGAGCTGACTCCGATTTCTTTGAAGACTGTGTTACCTGTAGTTTTTTCCGTTCGGCTTTCGGCAAGCTTTTGTCATCGGTCACTTCCAGGACAATATCCAGCACATCCTGACCGAAAAGTTCTTTGATTTCCCCGGGCCTGGTTTCTGTGTCCTCTATGGTGTCATGCAAAATGGCGGCGATCAGGAGGGTTTCATCTTCCACCCGGCCTGTCTCGGCCAGTATCTGCGCCACGTGAATGGGATGGTTGATGTAAGGCGTACCTGCAGAGTCTTTACGCTTCTGGAAACGATGTTTGTCTGCTGCAAAGGCCATCGCCTGCAACAGACGGAGTGTGCTGTTGTTTATCATGGTTCAATTAAAACTGGGTAATTATCGAGGCTGGATGGGAGGACTGGCCTCACGTTGACTTTAACGCAAAACTTTCGCCACTGGTTCATTTTGCGCGGCATAAAAGAAAGAAAAGGAAACCATATGTTGGTTTCCTTTTCTGAATTTAAACCTGAAATTGTTCTGCTATCCGTTGTCGTCGCGTTTCACTGTTTCAGTCTTGGACTTTCCATTCACGGTTACCGTGATGGTTTTATCGCAAGTACCGTCTCCATAATCTACTGTGATGTTGGCTGTTTCTGTTCCTTTGGTAATATTATAAGTCTTGGTACCGGATGTGGCCACAAAAATCTTGGCAAGCAGGCATGTCACTTTGTATGATATGTCCTTGGTCACCTGCATAGTGTATGTATAGCCATCCCGGTTGGTTCCTGTTGCAGTGGAGGTGCTTACATTGGTTCCGGAGAAAGAGGCCAGAATCCTTTGTTCGTCGTCTGTGAGTATAAGGGGGGTTCCGTTTCTGAACCATTGACGGAAGTGGTGTGCCTCACGGGTCGCCGTGGTACCATCTGGGAAGGTAAGTTTGCCTCCGGCCAAGGTCACTTCCCATGTGATGTCACCGTCTAGATTGGGGGAGACGTTCTTAACCGTGCGGGTACCCTCAACTGTTACGCCGTTGATGCTGAAGTTACTGGTCGTGACAGTATATCCGCCGCCCACTTTCCAACGACCGTCGCCCGGCGAGTAGATCACAATGATCTTACCCTTGCGCACATTACCCTTGGCATCCGTGCATCCTGCAGTGCCAAAGTCGATGGTCAGGGTGTCGGGATTAGTATTCACTTTTTTAGCAATTGTTATAACGGTGGAGCTGCACACACGGTCATCAGCCCAGGTGCGGGCGCCGTCGGTTCTTGCTCCTAATTGAATATCTGATTGTGAAGATGCCGCGCTGGCAAGATCTTCCGTATCGTTATTGTAAGAATCTTCTGCGGATTCGGTTGCCACACTGTTGGAAACATTGGTGGTCACCGGGTCGGAGGAAGTGGAGCAGGAAGCAATCAGAAATCCTATCGTCAGCGAGAGGACTGCGGAGTGAATTTTGTTGAAATTCACAAGCTCAGTTTTCATAGATTTTTGGTTTTAGTTTCGATTTATACGATTTAGACGCGGAAGGACACCCCCGGTTTAAAAGGAGTTCAAAAAAATAGCAAGACCCTTGAGGCAGGCTTAGAATGCCACTTGTTCGCCGTCTGCGGGTATGAATACCTTGCCGGCATCACCGGTTGTCTTAAGGGATTCTCGCAGATCATTGCGTTTTACTACACAATGATTGATGGTATCCATGTGCACGGCTACAACCAAGGCTTCTCCCGTGTGCCTCAGGGTTTCTTTCACATCCGCCGGAGTCATGGTAATGGGACCACCAGTAAGGAACTTTGCTCCCCCGGTATTCAGGACAACCACATCGGGATGATGCTTCTTCAGAGCTTCTTCCACTTCAGGGCACCAAATTGTGTCACCTGCTAGATAAACGGTGGTGGTATTGATCTGAAATACAAAGCCTGAAACTTCGCCCATTTTCTGGCCGATTTCACCAGTGCCGTGGCGGCCTTTGGTGCGATAGATCTTCATTCCACCCCATTCAACGTCCTTATCGATTTTGCGAACATCCACGAATCCTGCACCCTGGATCTTTTCGTAATCGGGTGGCTGACAGAAAATGGGTGTTGCTTTGTCCAACATGTTGATGGCCGCATCGTCCCAATGATCGCGATGGGTATGGGTTACAAACACGGCATCAAGGTCAGATAATTGTGAGTTGAGTTCATCAGGGGTGAACGGGAGCTCAACCATTGGAATGCGAAGGGTGTTCCCGGCGTTTTGAACAGGATCCATCGCATCCTTAGGAGAAAGCATCGGATCAATTAGGATTTTCCTTCCGTTCATGGTCAAGGTCATCGTGGCATGCC
>JBDHXU010000018.1:0-44763 GCA_039810905.1 Cyclobacteriaceae bacterium
AATTCTGGTCTATTAGCAGAATACTGACTAAATTTGTATTCCACCTTTATAGCATGATCGAATGGCCGAAGTAACCTGCTCGTTTTGCGGTAGAAGCAAGAAGGATGTAGACCTGATGATTTCAGGGATTCACGCACACATTTGTGACAAGTGTGTGACGCAGGCCACTCAAATCCTGCAGGAAGAAAAGAAGAACAAAGTAGAGTTGGGCAACGTACCCAACTTCAAACTGATCAAGCCCAAGGAGATCAAGAAATTCCTGGACGAATATGTGATTGGACAAGACCAGGCTAAGAAGGTACTTTCCGTGGCAGTTTACAATCACTATAAGCGCCTCATGCAGCGGAAATCTGAGGTAACGGATGTGCAGATTGAAAAATCCAACATTATCATGGTGGGCGAAACCGGGACAGGTAAGACCTACCTTGCCAGAACGTTGGCCAGAATTCTTCAAGTGCCTTTCTGTATAGCCGATGCCACTGTACTCACGGAGGCAGGTTATGTTGGTGAAGACGTGGAAAGTATTCTCACCAGGTTGCTTCAGGCCGCCGACTATAACGTAGAAGCCGCTGAAAGAGGTATTGTCTACATTGACGAAATAGACAAAATAGCCCGCAAGTCCGACAACCCTTCCATTACCCGCGATGTGAGTGGCGAAGGAGTACAACAAGCCTTGCTTAAACTCCTGGAAGGAACGGCTGTTAATGTTCCTCCACAAGGAGGAAGAAAACATCCTGACCAGAAGATGATCACGGTGAACACGGAGAACATTCTATTCATTTGCGGTGGTGCATTTGAGGGCCTTTCCCGGTTGATTTCACGCAGACTGAATACCCGACCATTAGGGTTTGCGACTAATGATGCGACGCATCCCGGCGATATCGATAATGAAAACCTTCTCCAGTTTGTCTCTGCACAGGACCTCAAGAGTTTTGGCCTCATACCTGAACTGATCGGCCGTCTCCCGGTCGTCAGCTACCTCAACCCCCTCGATGGCGTTGCCCTCAAGAAGATTTTGATAGAGCCGAAAAACGCGCTTATCAAACAATACAAGAAACTGTTTGAGATGGAAGGAATTGAATTGGAATTCAAGGAGGGTGCGCTGGACTTCATAGTAGAAAAGGCAATTGAATTCAAATTGGGTGCCCGGGGACTCCGGTCAATCTGTGAAGCCGTGATTAACGATGCCATGTTTGAAATGCCTTCCGACAAGAACTCGGAAAAGCTCGTAATCAATCGGGCCTACGCTGAAGATAAATTCAGCAAGTCAAGATACAGTAAGCTGAAAGTGGCTTAACCCACACCTATGACAAGGATTCTTTTCTTGTCAGCCTGCATCTTTTATACAGCAGCCAACGCGCAGGAGCTACAACTGATGTTTGCACGTCATTCCAAAATGACGCGCACCACCAACAACCGGATCTCGTACGCGACTGATGGTAAGCGAATCTTTGTCAGGGACCTGATCGGCTATCAGATGTTTTCCTTTGACACGCAGGAATGGTCAAGGCTCCGGCTCCCTGTGAAACTCAGCAACGAGGCAGGACCCTCCAGTGCATTCATTCCGGAAATGAATATGGTCATCACCATCGGTTCCAGCATCGAAACCATCCAGGTGGATAACCTTCAATTCAGTCATCCCGTAAAGATTAATGGCATCTATCCTTCCTATTGTGGAAGTGATGTCTACAAAGGAAAAGTCTACCTGATCGGCGGTGTCCAGGTAAGACCAGGGCCTTCCGGAGGAATGGACATCACCGATAATGTGTATTCCGTCGATCCCAACACGCTGGAATTTAAACCGGAATTTCGCCTGCCTGAACCAAATGTCACCAAAGGCAAATTCATGAACGGCTTCCTTTACATCTTTGGGGGTACGGATGGAAGGGACAATTTTTCAGAAATTCTGCTTTTCGACCCTGACAATGTACAGTTCGGATGGAAACGGATCGGCTCACTTCCACACCCGGTTGCGAACTATTCACTGGCAACAGATGATAAGCGCTTCTACTTAATGGGAGGCGAGAACGGTCAGGGATATTTCGGGATATATGATCCTGCCACCTTTGAATACAAGGAGTACGCCACCAATCTCAATATTACCGACGGCGGGCTGGTGGTTCATGAGAACAAGGTCTATTTCTTTGGCGGCCAATCCATGGAGTACCCGTATGCTCTCAGCAATCTGATGTATGTCTTTGACCTGGGACTATTGAAGGGAAGATGATGACTTCTCCTGATAAGAGTTAAGATATCCAATCATCAGCCTTGCAGCATTGTCAGAGGCGGAACCTATGTCAAGCGTGTGATGGATATCCTGGTAACTCGAAATCATGGCGTCACGGTAAGAATGGTCTTCAACCAGTTTCTGGAGTTCATCACCCACCGAGGCCGGAGATGCCTCCTCCTGAATGAGTTCCCGGATCACTTCCTTGCCCGCAATCAGGTTTATCAATGAAATATGCTTTACCTGAACCACCGCTCTGGCTATTATCATCTCAAGCCAGCCGGCCCGGTACACACATACTTGCGGTACTTTAAACAGTCCTGTTTCCAGTGTTGCAGTACCGGAACAGACAATGGCTGCACGCGATGAATGCAAAAGATTATAGGTGTCGTCCAGTATCCAATGCACGCGGGGATGGCTGCGCAGGGGTTCATATAATCTTCCATCAAGGTTGCTTAGGGCAGCCACAGCAAATTCATACTGAGGAAATCTCTCCACCACCGCTAGCATGACAGGTACGATCCGCGTAACTTCCATCTTCCTGCTTCCCGGAAGTAGCGCAACAATAGGTTTTCCCGAATCAAAGCTATGTCGCGTAAGGAATGTTCTGTCTGGTGTGAAGGACTTTACAGCATCCAGTACTGGATTTCCCACATAATCTACCTCCATGCCATAGGTACTGAAAAATTCCTTTTCGAAAGGCAGAATGACAAACATGCGGTCAATACTCTTCTTCAGTTCACGGGCTCTGCTCTGATACCAGGCCCATACTTTAGGAGGGATATAATAGAAGGTTGTTATGCCTGCGGCCTTCGCAAATTTTGCAATCCGTCTGTTGAAGCCTCCATAGTCGATGTGGATGACGACATCGGGCTTGAACTGAAGAATGTCCTGCTTGCAGAATTTCAACATTCGCCGGATCGTTCCATAATTCCTGATCAGTGTGACAAACCCCATGAAAGCCATTTCTTCATAATGCACGGCAAGATCAGCCCCGGCATCTTTCATCAGGTCTCCTCCGAAACCTCGCACAATAGTATGCTCATCTCTCTGCCTCAAGGCCCGGATCAGATTGCTTGCATGCAAGTCGCCTGATCGTTCTCCCGCAATGATGTAATAGCGCATGATCCTTTGGACGGGCTTAGTCGCCGAAATATTCTACGAAGTTCCTGGGCGTTTCATATAGCTTCACCATATGCAGTTGTGCACCACCCTCCATTTCGCGAATCCTCGGTTCAAGAATTTTCCAGATTTCAATGGCAAGGGTTTCCGTACTGGCCATTTTTCCGGCCATGAAGTCAACATCGACGTTAAGATTCTTATGATCGACTTTTTCTATAACCTCATTCCGGATCAACCGGCTTAACTTCTTAAGGTCAATAACAAAGCCCGTGTCCTGACGCGGATTTCCTTTTACCGTCACGATCAGATCAAAGTTGTGACCGTGCCAGTTTTCATTCGCACACGGACCAAAGACCTCGATGTTCTTTTCCTTGCTCCACGCAGCATTGTATAGCTTGTGCGCCGCGTTGAAATGCTCGGTTCTGCTTACGTAAATCAATTCCTTATAGTTGGTTTCTCGATTTCTGAGACTGCTTCCATCTGTGCTTGTCACTAAGGCAAGGCATCTGTGTTTCGGCTGCAAATATACGTTAACTTGCGTCCAAAATATTCCGGATATGATCATTGTCACAGGCGCTGCCGGCTTTATTGGAAGCTATCTGATCAAAAAACTTAATGAAGAAAGTTTCAATGCCATCATCGCTGTGGATGAGTTCACCCATCCTGAGAAAAACAAACATCTCGAGGGTCTCAGAATTCAGGAGCGGGTCGACCGCCACGTTTTTACGGAATGGCTGGATAAGCATCATGAGCTGACCGAATTCATTTTCCATATCGGTGCACGTACGGATACCACGGAATTCGACAGAAATCTTTTGAATCATCTGAATACCCAGTACACAAAGGATGTCTGGCTACGGTGCGTCAAATACCAGATTCCACTCATCTACGCGTCTTCCGCAGCAACGTATGGCCTTGGCGAACTTGGTTATCGCGATGACGAGAAGCTGATACCACAACTTAAGCCGCTAAATCCCTACGGCCAGTCAAAGCAGGACTTTGATGTATGGGCACTCGAACAGAAAGAAAAGCCTTTCTTCTGGGCCGGCCTCAAGTTCTTCAATGTGTATGGACCTCACGAAGATCATAAGGGCCGGATGGCCTCTGTCATATTTCATGCCTTTCATCAAATCAGAAGAACCGGGAAAATGAAACTGTTTAGGTCGCATCATCCTGACTATAGGGACGGTGAACAGATGCGGGATTTTGTATACGTCAAGGATGTGGTGGACGTCTGTCTCTTCCTGATGAGGCATCGCAAAAATTCAGGTATCTACAATATGGGCTCGGGCAAGGCGCGCACTTTCATAGATCTTGTCCGCGCAGTTTTCCGCGCCATGGGGAAGCCCGAGGTCATTGAGTTTGTCGATACGCCTGCCGACATACGTGATAAGTACCAATACTTTACCGAAGCCACTATGGATAAAATCAGAAGCATAGGTTATAACAAGCCCTTTCATTCACTTGAAGAGGGGACCACCGATTACGTGCAGAACTACCTGCTAAAGAGACTCAGTGCCGAATGATAATTTTCAAGAGGTGTACTTTCTCAGAAGTAGCAATCTTCAAGATGTAAAGACCGGAAGGAACCAAAGACACACCCAGTCTGTAGCGCTCAGTTGACGTCTGATCCAATTCCACCTTCCACTCCCTGCCTGTTGCATCCATCAAGGACGATCTGACTATCTGCAGAGAACTTTCGACTTGAAGAACCTCTGAAGTCGGGTTTGGATAGGCTTTTACATCTGTGCGTCCTGGCAAATCCTCCAATGCGGTGATGAGAAAGGGATCAGATCTCTTATTGCAATTGGTATTGAAGATCAATACCGAGTATTCGCCTGGTGTACCACTGAAATTGTAAGAACGGGATGTCGCCCCATCGATGATCTGTCCATCTTTGAGCCACTGATAAGATGAAGACAGCACCGTACTGATGAGGTTTCCATTGTTGGTCTGTACGGCATTGTCGGGCAGATCATTTGCCTGCATGGTCACCTGCTTGGTGACAGACCTGCTGCCCGAAGAACCTGTTATGGTCAAGGTGACTGAAAAAGGACCTCCTCCGGCATAGTAATGCACAGGGCTTGTCACTGTCGATGAATTTTGTGCGGAGGATGGATCGCCGAAATTCCATGATCGGGAGGAAATTGATCCTGAGCTTTTGTCCGTAAAATAAGTAGCCGACTTCTGACAGGTGTAAGCAATGCTGAAATCCGGGAACAATATGGAAGAGCATGTCACACTCAACCAGTTAGCAGCATTGGTTAGCGTGCTTCCTGTTCCGGCATTCACTACACTGCTCCCGCCAATATCAACATTCTGTACATCAACATTATCCATGCACACCAGGTAATAGCTGTTGAACCCCAATGTGGCATTGCCGCTTGCAGAAGACTTGATCGCAACCCTGCTCGCGGCTGAGGTAGCAAATGAAATCTTGTCAGTAAAAGTCTGCGTCGCACCAGATTGAAGCACAAGCTGTGAACCCCCGGTTAGTGAAAGATTTGATGTCAGCAATGAACCATTTAGGCGAAGGATACCGTTACCCTGCACACTCCGCAACTGACCGGTTCCTGTTATCGTTATGTCACCACCCTGAATATTTACCAGTCCCTGAAAATTTGCTGATGAAAGTGTTAGCTGGTTGGAAACGGAGGGAACAGCTATTATTGACGACTGTACATCCGACTGAACGGCTGCTCCCGTAAAATCGATGGTCATGCCGGCAAGCGCCTGTATGGTGGATGTGGTGAATCCATAAGTCTTTGCAGCCGCGCCGGCCGTATTAAGTTGATTAATCTTTATCGCTGCATTCACAAAATTCACGGTACCCTGAGTGTTGGCAATCTGGTTTACAGCACCGGATCCTGTAACAGTCCAGGTGGAACTCCCATTAAAATTGAGTGACCATTGATCCAATGAACTTGAGCCCAGGTCAATGGCAGTAGCCGTCGAAGAACTGCTCGAAAAATTCAGTGTGCCCGGTGTCGAAGTGGTGATCTTGTCGGTAATCAGAGTAAGGCTTTCGCCAATATTGAGCGTATTGCCACCCATCGAGAAATCAACAGCATACTGTTTCGCGAACCATCGTAGTGAATAACACGATTGACTGGCCGTAAGCGTCACTCCACTGCCTGCGGCAGTAAAGGACTGCTCGTCAAAGACTACCCGGTCATTGGCACCCGGAACCACTCCCGAAGCAGCTCCACCGCTGCTAAGCGACCAGTGAGCACCGTCATTCCAATTGCCGCTGTTCCCGATCCAGTAGTATGTGGTACGCGGATCAATCTGTGAGGAATAAGTAATGACCAGTGAAAAAGGTTGTGAACCACCGGAAAGCGTTCCTTTATGGGTGACTCTGAGTTTATAGTTTCGGGGTTGTGGAAGGCCGAATTCAATCTTTTCCACATTATCCCTTACGTTGTCCTTGGTACTGTCTGCTGCCGCATTCGGGCTGGCAGGATTCAAAGTCCATGGAAAACGAAGATTGCCACCATCATCCACCAGACGCAGATCAAGGTCGTTGACCAGCATTTTCGTGGTGGGATTCAGCGAAGCCGCAGGAGGAGTAGCCGCAGGATCCGTCCAAACCAGCGTGGCAGTGATCTTCTTTCCGGTTTTGGGTATACCAAGGTCAACCTCATAGGTTTGCCCATTAGCAAGTACGGATTCCTGAATAAAAATATTTTGATTGTCCTTATTGAGGATGATTCCTGCCGCACCTTCCACATTCAATAGTCCCCAACCAAATTTGTAATCGGGGCCTCTACCTGACCCTGATTCCCGGGCCGTATGAATGGCTAAGGCCTTCAACGTAGCGCTTCTCATGTAATTTCCGGAATTCAGGCTCTTGTACAGCTGTTGAAGCAGGGATAACGAACCGGTGACAGTTGGCGTAGCCATTGATGTGCCATCTAGAGATTTGTACACATTCGTGGCAGTGGTTCCATCATAGAAGGAAGAGAATAGTTGCACCCCGGGAGCTACGATATCAGGCTTGATGCGGCCGTCATCAGTAGGTCCCCAACTGCTGAAGGAAGTCATCAGGACATCCGAAGGACCAGTGTATGGACTAAAAAGTTTGTTCACTGCTCCGACAGTAAGTATGTTTTTCGCAACCCCATAGGTTGAGATACAATCATAACCTGCAGGCCAATTTAAGTTGGGGTCTCTACTACCATCAGGCAAAGCCGGTCCACTTCCATTATATTCACCCCGGTCATTCCCCGCGGCTTTCACAATAAGATAGTAAGGTGCATTAACGGCAATGGCGTCCCATTGTGCCGACTGCGCATCATAAAATCCGAACTTATAGTCCTCTGTCGCGCTGATGGCCGGATCTCCCTTCCATGTCCAGGTGGTGCCATCAAATTCCCAACCGGCACTTACGCCATATGAATGATTGGACAGCAAAGTGCCGGTTTGGTCTGGCTTGGCCAAAGCAGTCATTTCACTCACATCATTATTGAAATCATAAGCAATCAGTGTGGCCTCTGGTGCCATCCCTTTTGCACTCGCATTAATTCCCGAGGCAATCATGGTACCGCTGGTATGAGTGGCGTGTCCGTCAAATGCTGACGGCGCATCTCCAAAAGTTACCCTGCCCGTCAATTCAACATGGTTGCCAAGAACTTTACCTCCATCCCAGGTAGCCAAACGAATTCCGGTTCCGAGAATGTTGATGCCCAGACTGCCTCCGGTTCTCAATGCCGGAACTCCAACAGTATATGCAGCTTGCGCATTGAACGTTTTGACATAAACCGGTACTCCGCTCTCCGTCACATCAATAAGAAGATAGACGTTATTATTGGCGAAGAAATTTATCCGAGTGTTGGGATGAGATGACACATAGGCCTGGATCCGGGCATCGGCAAGTTTCCTTTGCTCTTTGTATGCGATGTCTACCTCGTTAAGGGAAGACATGCGCTGGCCAAAACTAATCGCGGGAAGCAAGAGCAACAAAATCAATCTCACCACCGTCCCCTTCCGCATTCCCGATCCTGGTTTCATCTAGATGTTGCTGTAAATACGCCCTCTGATCCTACGGTAATCATTGAGGGGTAATAATATGTGTTCCTGTTACCACAACCGAGTTGTCAGTTGTGTCATAAACGGTATAGTTCAGGGTAATGATTTTACCTGTTTCGTCATACGTTCCTGAGGCCTCATATTCATAGGTGGTAATGCCGGCAAACAGCTGAAAGCGAACTACGGAGGCGAATCCTTTTGTGGGCGTTAATGTGCCCTGGGTTAGAATAATGGTCATGGTTGATGACGGATTGCTGCTTCCGAAGAAGTTGCCTGTCACACTCAGCGTACCCCCGCAAATTCCGCCGGCACCTGCATCAGCCGTGCCTGTAGCGGTGGAGGAACCGCTTTGGATATTTACGCTGCCGGTCCAAATGGAAATCTTGGGGACGGTCGGCAAGCAATCATCATCAAGAATGGTAATATCCACCTGGTTCACCACCTGAACGGTGAGGGTGGATGGATCTACACTTTTAATCCTGATCGTGATTGTCCTTACTTCAGGCTGGATCACATTATTATTGACTGGTAAAACCGAAATGCTGGCACTGTACTGTCCCCTGGTAATCATCACCGGGCTTGGGGTTTGAACAACGTAGTCGGAAACGGGAAGTACGTTGGTGCCCGTAACTTCAAAAGTCACATTCACGTTGTCCTTTTGTGCCAGACTCACTTTGACCGGAAGCACCAATGGCGTCTTCTGATTTTCGTATATAGACAGTTGTGGTTTCGTATCAAGGAAAACAAAGTCGGGGCCATTATACACAATGCGATCCGCTTCCTGACTGCATGTAAGAAGGCTCAGTGGGACCAGAAACATCAGTGCTATGGAAATCCGTCGTCTCATTCTTAATTAATATCCGGCATTTTGTTGGTCTGCAATATTGGGGTTTGCCTTTAGTTCTACCTGGGGGATAGGCCAGACAAACCTGAAACTCGACGCTGGCAGTGAACAGGCGGTTGCGGGTGCCTTGCAATCGCTTCCGCGGTTGATCCCCAGTCCGGCCATTCTCAAGTCAAACCACCGATGCCCCTCAAGAAAAAGTTCCTTCCTCCTCTCCACTGAAATTGCTGAAAGCAACAATGAGCCTGTAAGCGAATTGTCATTGACATAGCCTGCAATTCGCTGACCTCTCAATGCATTGAGATCCGCTCTTGCCTGAACGGGCTGGTTGGAACGTGCATAAGCTTCGGCACGAATGAGGTACATTTCACCCATTCTCAATGCCTTCCAATTCACAAGTCCATCGACTGCGCCATTCCGACCCAGGTACTTTGATATCACAAGTTCACCCGGACGAAGTGTGGTTGAATTTGAAAAATAGCTTGAATAGCGAATGTCATTATTGATATCATAAATTGAGAGGAGGGCCTGAGAAGGCTTGAATGAAACCCTGTTATTCACGGCAAAGAATACATCGCCAGCTACGTAACCATCGCCAGGCAAGTAGGTTATACTCCAGATCACTTCAGTGGTAACTGCGTCATCGGTCCAAATGCCTGGGAAATCCACGCGCGACGCCAGGGGTATGCCACTATTGATCACAGCGCTTGAAGCGGAAATGGCTGTTGAATAATCTTTCGCGTAGTAAGCAACACGTGCCAGGATCGCGTTGGCTCCAGCCATGTCAATCCTGCTTCGGTCTGTAGAAGTATTGACGGCATGATCAACGCTGCTCAGCATAGTAATGGCTTGTGTCAGATCGGCATAAACCTGATCGTAAACCTCCTTCACCGTATTACGCTTAGGTTTATCCAAACTGGCGACCGTTTTAATCGGAATACCCAGATTGGAAGAATTGCGATCGTAGTCCTGACCGAAATAGCGGAGCAAGTCAAAATGCGCAAGTGCCCGAATGGCAAGCGCCTGTCCTTTCAGGCGATTTTTCTGACCAGTCGCATTTTCCTTGAAGTTGTCGACATTGCCGAGCAGAATGTTGCAATCGTTTATAAGGCTATAAGGAGTAGCCCACACACCTGAGATAGTCCCATCATTTGAAACGTACAACCAGTCCACCACACTGCGATAGTTCCCTAATGATTCAACATTCTCGGCCAGGTTATCTGACATCATATCAGGCAAAACACCAAATGCGAGAGAATAATATCCACTGCCCTGCAAACCCGAATAAATTCCATTGAGGTGCAGCTCAATGTCATCAATGGTTTTAAAAGCGTTATTGGGCGTTAGCGAATGAGTAGGTTCAATGTCCGTGAAATTGGAGCAGGACATCACCATCAACCAACCGATACACCATATGATGCGGAGAGCCTTCATCAGAATCCAACATTGATGCCTCCCATCACCGTTCTTAGCGCAGGGTATTGCGCACCTACCAAGGTTCCGCTGGCAAGCTCAGGATCCCAACCCTGGAATTTGAACCACGTCCACAGATTTTGTCCCTGCACATACACCCGCACCGAGCGCAATTTGGCTTTCGAAATCCACGTCTGGGGCAGGTTATAAGACAACATTACATTTCTGAGACGCAAGAATGACCCATCTTCAACAAACCGCGTGGTTTGCGCCTGAAAGGGATCAGTAGTAAGTCCCCCCGTCGTCTGCACTCTTGGCACATCAGTTATATCTCCTGGTTGTTTCCAGGCCCTGAGTAGTGACACAGCAAGATTGTCCGCATAGTAGGTTGGGTTCTCCACGTTGGTCCGGTCATTGTTGTAGACTTTGTTACCATAGATCCATGAAAAGAACACGGATAGTTCAACTCCGCGGTAATTGAAGGTATTCGTAAACCCTCCAAAGTAAGGAGCGAAACGTGTGCCATAGGGTATCAGGTCATCAGAAGAAAACTGATTGGTGAGACTACCGTCCTTTTTCCGGTAAAGTGCATCTCCATTTGCCGGATTGACACCTGCATAGGGAACCACATAATTTGTTACAGCAGGATAACCTACTTTCGTTATTGTCAAACCATTTACAATTTCATCACCGTCCACCAGTTTTGTGATCCGGTTCTGGTTCCAGGTGAAGTTGGCATTAAGAATCCATGAGAATTTGGTTGTCTTGACCAGCGTTCCGGTAAGGTCAACTTCGATCCCGGAATTACGCATCTCACCAACATTCTGCGTGATAGATGAAAATCCGCTGGTGCGTGATAGTTGGGTCGGCAACAGCATATTCAAGGTTGTGTTGTTATAGAATTCCAGCGAACCGGACAATCGGCTCTTCAACATGGAAAATTCAAAACCGGTATTGATGGACCGGACTGTCTCCCACCCCAGGTTCGGGTTCTCAGGTTGTGTCTGGATCATGCCGGCACTTCCATCATAACTGTAACCCTGGCTGAATAATGATAGAGAACCAAAGTCACCTATGCCGCTTTGATTACCCGATGTACCAATGTTCGCATAGAATTTCATGAAATTGATTGTGCGGGATAATGCGCCCTGAAAGAAAGCTTCATCACTCAGGCGCCAGTTCAGGCCAAAGCTGTAGAAATTGGCGTTCCTTTTGTCTTTGCCAAACCTTGAAGATTGGTCATTGCGAAATCCTGCCTTCGCAAAATATCGTTTTTTGAAGCCGTAGTTCACTTCACCAAAGATGGACTTAAGAGAAGATTCAGTGTTGGATCCCCCCAGTGATGGAAGGAATGTACTGCTCACCGTAATGCCGCCGTCATTCTTGAGATTGCCCTGAAGGCCATATCCGGTAAAACTGAATCCTTTGTTCTGGTTATAAACAATCTCGTAATAAGCCGAAGCAAACAAGTCGTGATCCGCACCAAAACTCCTTCTGTAATTCACAGACGTAGTTCCTACAAAATTCACGTTATACGAACTGCCTCTTGTCTGGCTGCCACTTTGACCAGGCGTCTGCTGACCGGTGTAAGTGGTCTTGTCAAAATATTGGTCCGTTTCCCGCTGTGTGTAGTCGGTGCCCCATGAGGTCTTGACGCTCAGATCTTTTACAAAAGGAACGAAATACTCGGCGTAGGCATTGACAATTCCTTTTACGTCGTAATAGCGTGTGTGATTCTCAAGCAATTCCTGCAATGCATTCGGCTGACCAGATCGGATCTTGGTGTAATTGCCACTGTCGTCATATGGTTTCTCGTATGGATTTGTCCACCTCACCGCATTAAGCGGCGACCCGATGTATGCGTTTCCTTCCAGGGTCGTCTGATTTTTAGAATATCCAAGGGTTGAATTCAATCCCACCCTGAAGTTGTTGGCTTCGTGCTGAAGATTGAACTTGGCAGTATATCGCTTCAGCCCGGTGTTCTGAACCGTCCCCTCCTGGTCTGTATAGTTGCCAGAGATAAAAAAAGTGGTCTTGTCGTTACCTCCCTGTATACTAAGGTCATGCTGCGCGGTATGGGCAATCCGGAACAGCTCGTTCTGCCAGTTTGTGTTGATCAGCCTTAACCTTGCAATCTGTTCACTTGTATAGGTACCGAGAACTGTTCCCCCGGTTTGAAGTTCAAAGTCAATCTTCTGATTAGAATTCATCACCTGCAGTCTGTTCTGCGGTGTATAGGAAAAGCCATATTGAAAATTATAGTTGACCTGAGTCTCCCCTGCCTTGCCTTTTTTGGTAGTGATCACTACCACACCATTCGCACCTCTTGACCCATATAAGGCTGCTGCAGTTGCATCCTTCAATACTGTAATGCTTTCAAAGTCGTTTGGATTCAATGTATTGAAAACTCCCGGAGCAATGGGTACACCATCCAGCACGTAGAGAGGGGCATTGGAACCACTAAGCGATTTAATTCCTCTGATAATTACGTTGGCGGAGGCGCCAGGCTGACCCGACCCGCTACTGACGTACATACCAGCAACCCTGCCCTGCAGTACCTGATCGAAAGATGCGATAGCCGCATTCTGTATTTTGTCCGACTTCACGACCGCCACAGAACCAGGCAGAGCTTTCCTGCTCTCCTCACGGTATCCTGTGATTACAACCTCTTCCAGTTGCTGCTGGTCCGGCTGCATCACAACGTCAATGACAGCCCGTCGGGCAACTGATATCTCCTGAGTCTGATAACTGATAAATGAAAAAACCAGCACCGCCCCTTCATCAGAAACATTGATTCGGTACTGACCCTGTGCATCTGTAACCGTACCAGTACTTGTGCCCTTCACTACAATATTGACGCCGGGCATAGGCTGATTGTCTTCGGCTGTTACTACTTTACCAGAAACCGTTATGGCTTGTGCCCAGACACCGGTAGCCGTCAGGAGGGCGCAGAAGAGCAAAATGCAGAATCTCATGACGCGGGTTCTCAGGGCAATGTCATTGCAATGGAAGCAATCGGTTTTAAAAATAACAAAAAGTAGATACCAAAGTTTGGTTTCCGGGGACGAATACCCAAATATGGGGTGGTGGTTAGGTAAGTGGTCCGAGGTAACAGCTAGTGCATCAGAGGTAAGTGGTAAGTGGTTGTCGTTAGTTGCACGTGGGCAGGATTCCTCATATCAGAATTCTCAACAGCCGAAAACCAATGTCGGAAAGGTGGAGGCCCAGGATGCTTGGCTTCCCGGCTTCTGAAAACGCCCAGGTATTGGCAAGTATTGCCAGAGTATTGCTGTATTACCAGAGTATTGCTAAGCATTGGCAAAGCACGCCGAGTATTGGCGAGGTATTGCCAAGCATTCGGCAAGGATAGGTTCGGAATTGCATTAAACTGCGCCTATCAGCTGGAACAGCATTCCATCAATGAATAACCCTAAACTCAATTCTGCGGTTGACCTGGCGATTCTCTTCTGTGTCGTTCGGCTTGAGAGGCCGGTCTGCCCCGTATCCCTTCTGGACGAGCCTGCCTGAAGGGATACTGTGAGCAATCAGGTACTCTGCCACCGCCTGCGCCCTTTTTTGTGAAAGCTGAATATTGTAACTGGCGGAACCCTGATTGTCGGTGTGGCCGCTGATCTCAATTCGGACTTTTGGATTCTCCTGCAAAAAACGAATGACCTTCTCCAGTTCGGTAATGGACTTCTCTTTGAGCTCGTATTTGTTCAGGTCAAAGAAAATATTTTGTAAAACAGCGGAGGCACCGGTCTCCACGGGGTCGAGGTCAACATCCACCACAACCGGTTCTATCTTGCCCTCTGCTTCATAGTTGAAATGCAGGCTCCGGAAGAGATACCCCGGGCGGCTTACGTATAAGGCATAATCGGCACCCTCTGTGAGGACCATAAGGTAGTCACCGTCAACAGAATCAGATTCTACGTATGATATCAATTGGTTACTGCTAAGACTGAACAACTCTACCCTGGCTTTCAGAGGCAAATGGGTTTTGCGATCGCGAACAATACCTTTTACCCAATTGCTTTTGTATCGGAGGCGCATGTCTTCGGGTACTACAAGCTCATAAATACTCGAAGCATTCAATCGGTCATGATTTTCATGTGAATAGTAAGCATGCTCACTGTTTGCCGTAATAAACAACGAAAACTGATCCTCATGATTATTAACGGGATAACCAAAGTTGACGGATTCAGACCACCCAGTTCCGTCCTGTTCACTTAGAAAAATGTCAAAGCCACCAAAGCCAGGCTTTCCATTTGATGCATAGAACAAACTGCGTCCGTTGACATGAATGAAAGGTGATATCTCGTCATATGGCGTATTGATCTTTTCTCCAAGGTTCACCGCTTTTGTCCATTGGTTGTCTGGTTGTCTGGTTGACACATAAATATCCTTCCCGCCCTTACCTCCTCTTCTTTCAG
The DNA here is from genome assembly GCA_039810905.1 of Cyclobacteriaceae bacterium. Lineage (GTDB taxonomy): Bacteria > Bacteroidota > Bacteroidia > Cytophagales > Cyclobacteriaceae > ELB16-189. The sequence goes on from JBDHXU010000018.1 coordinate 15,068, forward strand.
AAACAAAAAATAAGGTACGGCCATCTGCCGAAAGCGATGGCTGCGATTCCCATGACGATGTATTAATGGCCGGTCCGAGGTTAACAGGTCTCGACCACTCATTACCTGTTTTAATGGACTCATAAAGATCACAGCTTCCAAAGCCGCTTCTGCCGGCACAAGAAGTGAAAATCAGTTGTCGGCCATCAGCAGAGATCGTGCAGGTACCTTCGTTCAGGCGGGAATTTATGTTGGAGGATATACTCTCCGGCCGGGTCCATCTTCCTTTTGCATCACGTTTTGAAATAACAAGATCTTCGTCATCAGTTTCAGAAGGTCCGATCCGCCTGGTGAATATCATTTCCTGTTCGTCGGCAGTCAGCACGGGGAAATACTGCATGGCAAATGCGTTTATGGTGTCGCTCAATTCGTGCGGTTGAAAATGAGAAATATCACGCATGTTCTTCAACCCGTATTGAGCATTCTTCTTCCAAAGCGATGCCTGGTTCGTTTTGGCCTGATTGGTAACCTCACCATCCAGATAACGGTTAAGGAAATCCAATGACTTCTGATATTCTCCTTCCAGAAGGTAGTTATCACCCAGCTCATAGAAATACGGTCGTTGTCTCCGGGAATCCGAAACAAGAGAAAGTCCCTTAAGAAACTGCGCGGTCGACTCATCATAGTGACGAAGGGTCTTGTAAATAATCCCCTGTCTGAAGTAAGCCTCGGCAAAGTTCTTGTCTCTTTCAACGGACTCCTGCAAAAGCTGAAGTGCCAGCTGATATTGTCCTCTGACCCGGTAATTGTCTGCTTCATTATAAAGCTCAATTGCTTTTTTATTCTTGGTGCTTAACAAGGGTTGTGCAGCAACAGGGGATTCCAATGTAACGAAGAAGGCGGCGAAGAGAAGGAAACGCATGTTACAAAAGTATGGAATGGGATCAAGCTTTGTGTGACTGGCTCTCCTTAACTTTTGCGTCTCTAACCGCCCTATGTCATCGTAATAGAGAACCTAAACCACTCTCTTAAGGAATATTCATGTATTTATGAACCTGGAGAGAAACACGCCATTGAGGATGGGCTTTGACATAGTCAACGATAAGAGGAAGCATTTGCTTTTCCCTGGACCATTCTGGTTGCAAAAAAAGTTTGCAGCCCTTTCTTACTTTCACTGCTTCGAACTCCGCCCAGTCGAAGTCATGCCGGTTGTAGATCACTACCTTTAGTTCATTAGCGCGGGAGTAAGTCGAGGGCATCGGGGTTTTGAATTTTTTTGGAGAAAGACAAACCCAGTCCCACTGCCCGGTCAGTTCATATGCCCCTGATGTTTCGATATGGGTTCTGAGCTTTCTCATATGAAGGCTCTCCGTTAGCTGAGTGAGATCGTACATGGCAGGCTCTCCGCCTGTGACCACGGCAATAGGGGCCCCTGATGCAGCAGCCTGCGAGGCTATCCATCCGACCTCCATCATGGGATGCGTATCCAGGGGCCAGGATTCTTTCACATCGCACCACACGCAACCGACATCACAACCACCCAGCCTGATAAAGTACGCAGCTACTCCCTGAAAAAAACCTTCACCCTGAAGCGTGTAAAACGACTCCATTAGGGGCAGTCTGGAACCGGTGGATATATTCCGTGGGTCTGTTGTTTCTCTGCCTTTCACTGAAGGGACTTAATCTTTCACAAACTTCCGTTCTTCAATACCTACGGGTGTCGAAGCTCAGTGGCCCTGAGCGTGTTGAGCAGCAATGACGCAATGGTCATAGGTCCTACGCCACCAGGTACTGGAGTTATATGGGAGCATTTCGGTGCCACATTCTTGAAATCCACATCTCCAACCAGGCCAAATCCGCTAGGCTTGGATCGGTCTTCCACGCGGTTGGTTCCAATATCAATGACAATAGCTCCCTCTTTCACCATATCCCCGGTTATAAGTCCGGGCCTTCCTACCGCTACGAACAGAATATCCGCCTGGCGCGTATAATCGGCAAGGCCCTGGGTATACTTATGGCAGATCGTCACTGTAGCGCGCCCCTGCTGAACGAGCATCATGCTTAAAGGTGCACCCGCTATGCGACTGGCCCCCACTACGACACAATTCTTTCCTTCAGTCTCTATGTTATAGCGCCGAAGTAATTCCATCACACCAAAAGGCGTTGCCGGCATAAGCAAAGGAACCTTCGATATAATGCTGCCAAAGTTCCGGTTGGTAAAACCGTCAACGTCCTTGTCCGGACGGATTCGATCGGTAATACGTTCCACGGAAATGTGCGCCGGCAGGGGCAGCTGAACAATAAAGCCGTCTACATCTTCATCGTTGTTTACGGCCGTGATATGCTTGGAAAGCTTTTCTTCAGAGATGGTATCTGCAAACCGCATCATGGTGTAGTGGTATCCTACATCCTTGCAGGCTTTGACTTTGTTGTCAATGTAAGTCTGGCTGGCTCCGTCGTCCCCTACCAGAATAAAAGCCAGGTGCGGAATTTTCTTCCCCGACTGTTTTCGTTCTGCCACCTTCGCAGCAATTTCTTGTTTGATTTCGATTGAAATCTTACGGCCATCAATAAGGGTGTAAGGCTTAGTAGGTGTCTGCATTTTGAAGGTATACGCTAATCAATTTTCAATACGGCCATAAATGCCTCCTGTGGAATTTCCACGGAACCCACCTGACGCATGCGTTTCTTTCCCTTCTTCTGCTTCTCCAGCAACTTGCGCTTACGGGAAATATCACCCCCATAACATTTGGCCAACACGTTCTTGCGCATTGCGCTGATGGTTTCACGGGCAATGATCTTCTGTCCGATTGTAGCCTGAATCGCCACTTCAAACATGTGGCGGGGAATCAGTTCCTTCAACTTCTCACACAATTTCCTTCCCCATTCATAGGCCTTGTCGCGATGAACGATCGCTGACAATGCATCAACTTTCTCCCCATTCAACTGTACATCGAGTTTTACCATATCACTCTCTCTGAAACCGATGAGATGGTAGTCCAGCGAAGCATAACCTCGCGAAATGGTCTTGAGTTTGTCGTAGAAATCAAATACGATTTCTGCGAGAGGCATTTCAAAAGTGAGTTCAACTCTGTCTGAAGTGAGATACATCTGGTTCTTGATGATCCCGCGCTTATCCATACACAAACCGATAATAGGGCCGATGTACTCTGACTTGGTGATAATCTGTGCCGATATGTAGGGCTCCTCAATCATTTCAATCATTGTCGGATCCGGCATTTCTGAAGGCGCATTGATCTCCAGGATCTTAGCGTTCGTAAGCAGGGCACGGAACTGTACGGATGGAACCGTTGTGATGACCGTCATGTTGAACTCTCTTTCCAGCCGTTCCTGGATGATCTCCATGTGAAGCATTCCGAGGAAGCCGCAACGGAAGCCAAAGCCAAGCGCTGCTGAAGTTTCCGGTTCCCATACCAGGGAGGCATCATTGAGCTGAAGCTTCTCCATGGAAGCCCGCAGTTCCTCAAATTCAGAAGTCTCGACCGGATAAATTCCGGCAAATACCATCGGTTTTACATCCTCAAAGCCCTTAACCGCCTCCCCCGGGTTATCAACCAAAGTGATTGTGTCTCCCACCTTTACCTCTTTCGCTACTTTGATTCCGGAGATGAGGTATCCGACATTGCCGGCACTGATTTCTTCACGGGGTTGCTTGTCCAGTTTCAACACACCAATTTCATCTGCACCATATTCCTTACCGGCATTGACGAACTTCACCTTGTCGTTCTTGCGTATGGTTCCGTTGAATACGCGGAAGTACACCTCAATGCCGCGAAATGAATTGAAGACCGAGTCAAAGATCATGGCCTGCAGCGGCGCTTTGGGATCCCCCTTTGGGGACGGCACGCGAGCCACCACGGCTTTCAGGATATCCTCAATGCCTATTCCCTCTTTCGCGCTAGCCCGGATCACATCCTCGCGGTCACAGCCGATGAGATCGACAATCTGATCCGTTACCTCCTCAGGCATCGCTGCAGGGAGGTCTATCTTGTTAAGAACAGGAATTATTTCAAGTTTGTGATCCAGGGCCAGATAAAGATTGGAAATGGTCTGGGCCTGAATGCCCTGAGCTGCATCAACAATCAAAAGGGCGCCCTCACAAGCTGCAATGGAGCGGGACACTTCGTAAGAGAAGTCCACGTGCCCGGGCGTGTCAATCAGATTGAGGATATAATCTTTCCCGTCCAGCCTGTAATTCATCTGGATGGCGTGGGCCTTGATTGTAATACCTTTTTCACGCTCCAGATCCATGTTATCCAGCACCTGGGCCTGCATCTGGCGATCTGTGAGCGTTCCGGTAAACTCTAAAAGGCGGTCCGCCAGTGTACTCTTCCCGTGATCAATATGGGCTATAATGCAAAAGTTGCGGATATTCTCCATTCCAGGTCAGTCGTCTATCAATTGTGAGGCGCAAAAGTAGCCAATTTTCTGTGGTTTTAACCCAGCCGACTGACCTCAAATTGCCATAACCTTTATCCGGAAATCCGTCATTAGATAGGAAGCATCCGATCCTGTGAGAAGGTATATTTGAAAAAGACTTAAGGCCGGGCCAATGGAAAGAAATTACGACGAAATCATTGCAGAAATGTTAATCCAACTGGAGAGCTGAGGAACTTGATAAACACTCGCTGGAGTTGTCTCGTCACACGCAGGAATTCATCGCGTCCAGGAAAGAGCACGACATGGTTCATCTGCAAATCGTAAACCGGCTTAAAGACCTGGAAGTCACCCAGGAAAAAGTCAGCAATAATCTGCTGGAACAACTTGTACACTCGGCGACTATTCTGGACCGGATATCAAAAGAAATGACTTGAGGTTGTAGGCCACAGGCGTATCGCCTCGCTCTTAAATTCGTTTGAGATGTTTCAGCGTGAGTTCCCGAACGGCCTCAACCTCACCCTTTGACATATCTGCAGACCGCACGTTCAGCATCAACTCAAATAGCGCTTCACGGTCATATCCCAGTCGGGATGCCACCTCTGCAACATACCGGATTTCGTTGTGATATAAGCGCTGATCGATTTTCATGAGCTTGACGAGCTGAAAAATGCAGTCAAACTTCTCATCCTCAGTCATGCCTGAAGGAACAAACATCTCATGCTCTTCACTAAAAAGAGGAAGAATTTCAGCGACCATCATGTGATTGGCCTGGCCTATGTTGATAATATACTGCTTCTCCTTTTCACCCACCTCACCGTCTACGCGGGCCAGGTTGACCAGAAGGTGCATTTGATCGAGCGAGGACATCAAAACAAAAATCGGGAATTTCATCCTTGCAAAAAATCAAAGTTTGGATTTTACCTTACATTGGATAAATGAATTTCCTTGCCCATCTGTACTTGTCCGGCGACCATCCACCGGTGATGGTGGGCAATTTCATTGGCGACTTTGTCAAAGGTCGAGAACTTGCCGCTGCGCTGGGACCCGGTGTAGCTGCAGGTGTCGAATTGCACAGGGCAATCGATGAGTTCACGGACCGTCATCCCGTGGTGAAAGAAAGTAAGAACAGGCTCAGACCTAAATACAGGCATTATGCGGGTGTAATTACTGACATTTTCTACGATCACTACCTGGCAGTGAGGTGGAACGAATACCATACGGAGCGCCTGGACAGTTATGCCTCACGTGCCTACCAAATGGTGATCGATCACGATGCCATCCTTCCCGAACGGGTGAAACAAATGCTCCCTTTTATGATGCGGGGCAACTGGCTCCTCAACTATGCCAAACTGGAAGGCATAGAACGCGCGCTGAGCGGAATGTCAAGGAGAACATCTTTTGAATCAAGAATGGATGAATCCATTGAGGATCTCAAGTCCTCCTATGATGACTTTGACCGCGAGTTCCAGCTTTTCTTTCCGGAACTCAGAGATTTTTCAAGGGAATGGCTTGCAAGGAACCTGCCGGAAAGAATTTAAGTTAGTTTCATAAAACACATTCCTGATGAACAACGACCCTGAACTGAGCGGTAAATACCTCGGCACCATATCCAATGATTTCGTCAAGATCGCCGATACAATAAAGGAAGCTTCTTACCAGATCAGAAAGTCAGGCTTCGAGTTGCCTATATTTCCCATTTGCAGGGATGAGCAACCCATTGGTCAATTGCTGATAGGCAGAAAAGATCTCCACCTCGAGTGGAATTACTTCGCCTCCTTCCTGGATGAGTTTGTTCAACGGGAACTGGTTGCAAAGGACCGGGAAGAGGACTTCCGAAAAACGTACAAAGACCCGGATGAATTCTGCTGCCTCTTTGTTATTGACCGCGATTTTACACGGTTCCTGTTCATTCCCTACCCCGAAGATTAGTTCTTTCCGGGAGGTTGAAGAAGTTGCTCGAGGCGGTACACAAATCCGTTGCTGATAACAGTGCGCACGTTCATCGCATCGCGAATACTCTTAAGCGGATCCCCATCGACAATCACGAGATCAGCAAGTTTCCCTGACTCAACCGAGCCAAGGTCCTTATCCACGCCTGCAGACTCCGCAGCCCATAACGTGGCGCTTTGTAACGCGTGGAAGGGACTTATTCCCAGGATGTTCACATAAGTCTGCATTTCAAGCTGAATGCTCAACCCGTAAGGCATAAATGGAGCATCTGTCCCAGCCGTAATATGGTTTCCATCAGCGATGAGCTTTTTTACTGTAATGCCAAACCCCGTCAACATGGCTTTCTCCTGTGACATGTCCGCCTGCTCCTTTTTGACCAATGCTTCATAAGGTGCGCGGTAACTTTCCGGATAAATGGAGACATATTGTGTGGTCTTAAAGAGTGAAGGATCCTGATAGGTCAGAATATTGAAACCCCCATAAAGTGCAGCAGTGGGTGTTACCCGAATTCGACTTTTGTTGATCAACTCCATAACATCCTGATAGCTCCGGCCTATCGCAGACCGAACCGGCGAATAGCCTCTGCGGCTGGTCGCCCCGATGTGCTCTATGGCATCCATGCCAATTGCAGTTGATGGATAGATTTCATGCGACGACAAGGGCATTCCATGCTGATGCCCAAACTCTACATAGCGCTTTTGAAGATAGTCAGGCATCCGCACATAGGTCTTGAGCATATCGAAGCCAAGCGCAACGGATCTCCCCAACTCAAGATCAGCACTTGCGCCCGTATTGCTCCCGGCGATATTATAATACACCCGGTTCCCATCCTGAAGATAGCCTGTAAAGAACAGTCGTGGCCCCCTGCGCACACCGCTGGTCCATATCTCCTTGCGTGACACTGCATCATACGGATCCGAACCCGGCTCTCTCACCGACGTGATGCCAAAGGCCAGCCAACCCCTTCCTGTCTTTTCCCCTTCCAATTCTGACTGATGTGCGTGCATATCAAACATGCCTGGAATAACTGTTTGTTGTGTCGCATCAACCACTTCTGCGTTTCCATGATCCCGATGTGGGACGATCTCTTTAATACGGTTTCCCATTATGATCACATCCACGTTGGTGCGATAGCCATTTGATTTTCCGTCAAACAGCTTTCCAGCATGAACAATCTTTTCAGAATTCGCAGGTTGATGCGGCTTCCAGGTGAGCTTTACCGGAATGGTTTCCGTCTTCCCTCCCGGCACTGTCACCAGTTTTAGTTGATCGGCAGACTGATAACAAAGCATCTTTGAATTTCCGGACCAGGACGGGTTTTCTGACAATTCTGTAGTTATTCTCCTCGCAGGACCGGTAACGGCACCCGCCGGCGTAACCGGCAACAACCACAACAGCCCCTCCTGGTTATACACAATCCACTGCCCATCGGGTGACCACACTGGTCCATTACGCATCCGGGAGCCAATGGTAATACCTTCTGCAGGCGAGAGATAACGGTCAGGCTCTCCGCTTAAAGAGATAAACAGGAGTTTGTTCAGACCTTCGCGGTATCTTGAAGAGAATGGAACCAGCGCACCAAGTACAATATGCTGTCCGTCGGGTGACCATGATGGCTGACTGGGCGTAGTTATTGCATCGTGTATTTTCCTGATGGTTCCGGAAGAAACATCAATCACATTCAGAAGGCTTCCACTCAGTAGCGTATTTCCATCGGTCTGCAGGTAGGCGATCGATTTCCCGTCAGGTGACCAGGTGGGAAGCGATTCATTGCTGGTGGTATGAGTAAGCTGCCGCTCCGATCCGGAGCCAATATCCCTCACCCAAACATCAAATGAGCCATCCCGGTCTGATACAAAGGCAATTTGCTTCCCATCGGGGGACCAGGCAGGATGGGTATTGACAAATTCATTGTCGGTAAGCTTAACAGGCTCGGATGATTTTAAGGGTTGGTGCCACAGGTTTCCAAGCGCACTGTATATCACACTTCTGCCATCAGGTGAAATTGCAGGCGACGTGACGCCTTTGACAGGATTGGAGTCTGAATTGTCAAAGTCGTACTTCTTCCGTTCATAGGGAGGGCGATGAAGATAAACCGTCGCCTCCCAAGATATCGTGGTAATATTCTTTTTGACGAGATCTTTCCTCTTTATGAGACCGTCCGCAGTGTAGATCACTTCATTGACGGAAACCCAGTTCACGCGAAATGGAAAAGCATCTTCTTTGGGATCGGTGAAGTTCGTAACCTTCTTTGATGCATAGTCCGCCTGGAAGAGTCTGGTCTCCACTCCATCAGAGGCATAGTAAATAATGGATTTTCCATCCGGACTCCACGACGGAGCCGCCGCAGAAGTTAAACCCTGGGCAATCTCTGACTCATTTCCATCCTCCGTGCGGACATACACAGACGGCTTGGAACCGCGCTCTGATATGTAGGCGACCGATTTACCATCTGAGGAGTATGCCGGGTTGTAGTCGTTCTTTGAATGGTTGGTCAGCGCACGAAACGAACCTGTAGACAGATCTATCTCCCAGATGTCATAGTTGTTATTCCTGTCTGATGAAAACAGGATCTTCTTCCCGTCTGGCGACCACTGTGGTTCCCGGTCATCGTAGATTCCAAAAGTCAACTGCTTCAGGTTTTTTCCATCGCTGTCCACGCGCCAGAGATGCCAACCGCCATCGCGGTAGGATTGGAACACAAGGGACTTGCCATCCGGAGACCAGCTCGGCTGCCGGGAATCTCCAAACGGATCCGTAATGGCCCGTGCCACGCCGCCCCCAGAAGGAATGATCCACAGGGTTCCCTGCAGATCGACAGCCATCTGTGACTTATCAGGTGATAGGGCCACCGCCATATTGGTCCCTTCATGAATAATAACTTTAATGGAATCATTGGTCTGGGAGAATGCATTCAAGGCGCCCAGAAAAAATAGGAGTAGAAGTCTCATCAGTGGAAGGCTAGGTTAGGATTTTCGGAATATAGAGAGCAATTACCGGAATGAAAAACTCTCTTACACCACTGGACTTCGCTATCAGGTCTTATACAAAGTGGTTCCAGCCCTGGGCTTTTATCGGCACGGGTGTTCCTTGCTTCGTTACCATGATCTTCTCCTTGAGATTGTTGTGAACGTATCCAATCGTAGTGATGTCTGGATGATTCTTGATCTTCTCGTATTCGGAGGGATGGATTGTAAAGAGTAACTCATAGTCTTCCCCGCCATTCAAAGCACAGGTGAAGGGGTCAAGTTTAAATTCAAGTGCCGTTTGAAAGGCATTCTCATCAATGGGAATCTTGTCTTCAAAAATCCGAACACCCACTCTGGAGTGTTTTGCAATGTGGAGTAAGTCTGACGCAAGACCATCCGATACATCGATCATTGAGGTCGGCCTGATACCAAGTTCATTCAATTCGTGAATGACATCCATGCGCGCAATGGGTCTCAGCTGCCTTCCGACGCAGTACTGGTGTTTTTCCAATTCGGGCTGCATGGAAGGATTGGCCAGGTAGACCTCCTTTTCACGTTCCAGCACCTGCAGACCGATATAGGCACCGCCCAGGTCACCCGTCACACAAAGTATATCATTATCTGCCGCCCCTCTGCGATACACTTCTTTTCCTTTCAGTGTTCTTCCCAGAATACTGACGGAAATGATAAGTCCGGAGGGTGAGGCCGAGGTGTCGCCTCCCACCAGGTCAACTTTGTATTGATCACAAGCGGCCCTCATACCTTCGTACAATGCATCAACTGCCTCAACAGAGAACCGGTTACTCAAAGCCAGGCTGACAACCACCTGGTGCGGGGATCCATTCATGGCGGCAATATCAGAGACATTCACAGAGACTGCCTTGAACCCAAGGTGCTGAAGCGGTGTGTAGGCAAGATCGAAGTGTACACCCTCTACCAGCATATCAGTTGATAGCAGCAGCACCTCGCCGCCGGCGTCGATAACCGCAGCGTCGTCTCCTATACCTGAAAGTGATGTCGGTTGCTGAAGTTTAATACGCTCATGGAGGTGATCAATAAGCCCAAATTCTCCCAGGGTGGCTATTTCAGTTCTCTTTTCGGTCATGGTTTCTGTTGTTTGGCGATCAACGCCGTCACTTGACCGGCAAAAATACGCTTATGGCGTCATATGGAGGAACCAGCTTCAAGCAGGTCGTATCTAGAGGAAAGAAAAGACCGGAATATGAAAAGGTTACTAATACTGCTGGGGTTGGCTGTTTTCGTGCTGAGCTCATGTGCGCCAAAATCATATTGGGAAACGCGTGCCGGGAAAGCGAAGTGGAAGTACTATAACAAGACGCAATACGGTCTTCGCCCTGAGAAGTCGCCAAAGTTTTAAGATTGACGGTCTTCGCAGATTTCGACCAGAACGCCGTTGGTTGATTTCGGGTGAAGGAAGGCAATTTTCTTATTGTCGGCTCCATTCTTCGGCTTTTGATGAATCATGGTAAATCCATCATCACTGAACTCAGCAATCTTCCTTTCGACCGATTCCACATCAAAGGCCAGGTGATGAATCCCCTCTCCACGCTTTTCAATAAATATCGCAATGGGGGAATCAGGCCTTGTGGCTTCCAGTAATTCAATTTTCACTCCGCCAACCTCGAAAAACGACGTACGGACCCCTTCACTTTCTACTACTTCAGTTTTATACGGAGCTGAGCCCAAAAGCCTTTGAAAGAGTGCATTGGCCTGCTCCAGGTCCTTTACGGCGATGCCGATATGTTCAAGTTTTCTCATAAATGATCAGTGTGGCTACTGTTTGCTATTTTTGCGGAAGAAAGAACTTTTACCCCACGTTGGCAGTTTTGTAATTCAATGGCAAAGGTAATGATTGAGACGGCTAGTGAAGCGCATGTGGAAGCTGCCCGGATCCAGCAACTAATCAAGGATTACCTCGGGTTGCGTACCTCTGACCTTATTTTTGAGTACAGCACAGTGGATGGCAAAATCAAATTGGATTTGATAACCATCAACCCCCGTCACAGCCAGTCCTTTCTTTTTCACTCTGAACAAGGCGCCGACAAAGTGGATGCTCTGAAAAAGATGCAGGACTACGTCCAGAGCTACAAGGAGAAGGAGAATTCCTACACCATCCAGTGGGTAGCCCGGGGTGAACATGAACTGCATACCTCTTATTTCAGGGCCGGCAATATTCTGGATGCTCTGGAAAAGCTTTATTACGGGAGAGACCGAAATACCATTACTGTGTTCAGCGTAGTATTGAACCCCGTTTCATAAGAAAGACTCTTGTATGATCACCGTAACCGAAAAAGCCAAGGAAAGAATCATTGAACTCAGAAAGCAGGAAGGTCGCACCACGGAGCATAATATCCGTGTTTCTGTCAAAGGCGGTGGCTGTTCCGGCTTGATGTATGACCTGAACTTTGACGAGCAGATCAAACCAGTAGACCAGGTGTTTGAAGACAAGGGAATCAAGATTCTCGTGGACAAGAAAAGTCTGCTATACCTCGCGGGCACCACACTGGACTTCTCTGACGGACTCAATGGAAAGGGATTCCAGTTCATCAATCCCAATGCCTCACGCACGTGCGGTTGCGGAGAAAGCTTTGCCGTTTAGGAGATCACTGCGACACATTTTAATTCGATGGCAATGGGCGTAGGCAAGGCCCCTACCTCTACCGTTGTTCTGCATGGCTGTGTTGCAGGATCAGGAAAATACTCCCTGTAAACACTGTTATAAACAGGAAAATCCTCTTTCATATGGGTGAGGAAGACCGTCACATCCACCAATTGCTCCCATGACGATCCTGAAGCTTCAAGGATGGTTTTAACATTTTGAAAGACCGACCTGCACTGTGCCTCTATATCCCTCTTGATTACTTCCCCTTTTTCGTTCAGAACCGCACCGGGAATTTCTTTGGTTCCCTTTTGCCTGGGTCCTACACCAGATAGAAACAACAGGTTGCCGACACGTCGGGCATGGGGATACGGACCTACAGGTTCTGGTGCTTTGTCAGAAACAATCATGATGTGACTTTGTGTGATGAAGTTTATGTTACGACTTTAAACTGACGTTACCCTCCCTCCTCTATTCCGAAGACAAGACTGGTCCAGTAGCTTTGATAATCAGCACCGGGCTTTTCGGCGTGAACCATCTTCACTGCACTTACCATCCAGGGACCGCCGCTGCTGAGCGGAAAAGTAATTGTTCCGTCGTCCTCTGAATAAATATTCTGCAGAAAAATCCTGTTTCCCACATGACTCCAGACTTTCATCATGGTATGCGCAGAAGGCCGTCCGTTCCAATACAGCCGGCATTGCAGATAGTCTCCCACCTTCAGGGCGTAGGGATTGGCAAGCGGAACGATTTCAAACGGGAAGTCAGCACGCTTCCTGTAGCTGTCGTCTGGAGAAGATCCCGCCTGTACCAGCAGTTTCGCGTATCGCTTATAATATTCCTTTGAGGGTTGATCCAGGGTCTCCTGCTGTGTGCGCTCGGAAAGAATATCCTCAATCCCATCCTCCTTGAGATAGGCGTTGAATTTCTCTCCATCCAGCTCCAAATAGGCATCATTGCTCTCGAGAGCCAGCATATAGGTTCCCTCCTTTTCAAGCTTGGTCATAAGATTATCGCCTTTGGAAATCTTTACTTGCTTGACCATGTTCTTCTCCGCGCCCCCTCCATAAAGAATCAACTTCTCAACCTTGTGCCTTTGAAGATCCCAGTATTCGCCTGTGAACTGTTCACCCACCACAAAGTCGACCCTCATCTCCTCACCGGTCTTGAATCTGAACTTCCTGGGTCGCAGCCAGAATTCGTGAGCGTCCACGATGAGGAAAGCAGCAAGGCTAAACGTTACAACAAAGACTATTCGTTTCATAATATCATCAGGATTCAGGTACGCCCGTGGAGTTTTTTTGAAGTCAGCTCCTATTTCGAATTCATCAAATCCTCGATCTCTTCCGCTTCCACCGGGATGTGCGCCATCATGTCGGTGACTCCGTTCTTCCCGATGACTACATTGTTTTCCAGCCGGATACCAAATCCCTCTTCCTGAACGTAAATCCCCGGCTCAACGGTCCACACAGATCCCACAGCCATCTTCCCGTGCATGTTTCCCACATCGTGCACATCAAGTCCAAGCATATGGGACGTGCCGTGATAGAAATATTTTCTGAAGGCCTCCTGGCCCGGACGCTGATTCTTGATATCTGTTTTGGAGATCAGTTTCAGTTTCAGCAACTCAGCCTCCATAAGTTTCTCCACCTCACGATGGTATTCAAAATACACCATATGGCTCGCCATCATTTTCTTTGCCTCATTCATGATACGAAGCACGGCATTGTAAACATCTTTCTGCCTTTTGGTAAATCTGCCATTCACGGGTATGGTTCGCGTAAGATCGGCGTTGTATCCTGCATATTCCGCGGCAGCATCAATCAACAAAAGGTCACCCGCATGACACTTCTGGTCGTTCTCTATGTAATGGAGTACCACATTATTCTTCCCCGATGCCACAATCGGTGTATATGCGTGGCCCCTGGATCCGCGTCGGACAAACTCATGAATGTATTCGGCCTCCACTTCGTATTCCATCACACCTGGCTTCAAAAACTTCAATACCCGTCTGAAGGCATGACCCGTGATATCCATGGCGCGTTGCATAAGATCCAGCTCCTCAGGTTGTTTGATCTTTCTTAACTCGGAAAGAATGGGCGCCGAGCGCTGATAGGTGTGCAACGGATAGGTCGCCTTGCACCAGTCAATGAATCTCGCATCTCTTGTCTGCACCACCACCTCGGATCGGTAATGTTCATTGGTATTGAGGTACACATGCTCCACCCCGCCCATCACCATCATGTGATGAAACCACTTTTTGAAATCCGATGTCCATAGCACTGTTTCTACCCCTGATACATCCGTTGCTTCAGACTTCGTCAGTTTGTGACCTTCCCATTTTTCAAGTTGCTCATTTGGCTCCCTCACAAACAGAACTTCACGATACTTCTTGTCAGGGAAATCCGGACACAGTACCAGCATGGTTTCCTCCTGCTGAATTCCAGTCAGGTAGAAAAGATCGCTGCTCTGCTTGAACGGCATTGTGCCATCCGCGCTGGTGGGCATGATATCATTGGAATTGAAAACAGCAACAGAACCCGGCTTCAGACCGGCGATAAACTTCTTGCGATTCCTTACGAAAAGACCTTTGGGAATAGATGCGTACCTCATGCGTGCTCAATTTTGGAGCACTAATTTACGCAAACTCATGATAGGCCCGTGGCAAACCACACGGGTCCAGGTATTAAGCTTGTGGACTTATTGGCTTTCTCCTGCAGGGTCGTTTACATCATCCGTGTCTACGTAATTCATCAAGACAAAGGTCACGAGGAGTCCGGAGAACACACCTTCCAACGCGATTATGAAGGCGGCGATATAAGCATTCAGATATCGACCCATCGGCTCATTGTCAATAATGGACTGCATGAAACCGCTGTCGAGCTTCATATAAGCAAACATAAACAAGGCAAACAATGCAGAACCAACTGCGGCGATAGCAACACCCGTGATAAGACCTCTGAAATAGTTCATATGCTCTTCATGGGTATTCTTGAACTTCTTCAGACCATAAAAAACACCTGCAGAAAGTATCAGCAGGTTGGCAAGTCGCAGTTCAACGTGATGCCCTAGCCCGATCAACTGCATCACCAAAAAGAAAGCAATGAGGCCACCGGCGATACGGAGGCCATAGTTTTCCGGAATACGATTAGGATCATTGAATAAACCCATGGGACGTCTGGTTTAAGTGTATTCCAATATTTCTTTTTTTTGGGATAAAAGCAACAGGCCCCGCCCGCTTTTAATGCTTAATTTGTTCAATCAAACATAATCCTATGAAAATCCTGAAGATCATCGGCGTCGTTATTCTTGCTGTCCTTGTTATAGGGGCTATTCTCACTTCGCTGCAGCCGGCACAGGGACATATAGAAAAGCACATCGTCATCAATGCCCCGGCCTCAACGGTTTACCAGGAACTCAACAGCTTCAAGTCTTTTGCCAAATGGTCTCCTTGGTCCAAAATGGATCCTGAGGCGAATTACAAATTTGAAGGCCCCGAGGCAGGTGTCGGCGCCAGGATGAGCTGGGATGGTAAGAAGGTTGGGAAAGGCTCCCAATGGATTGAAGAATCTGTTGAGAATGCCAAAATCAGGAATGGTCTTTCATTTGAAGGGATGGATGGCAAAGCTTCTGCGGAATTTATCATCACACCGATGGGCAACGGCACCGATCTGAAATGGAGCTACGATGGCGACAATGGCGGGCTCATGGGAAAGGCTATTTGGATGTTCATGTCCAAAATGCTGGAGGATCAATATGAACAAGGACTCACCGATCTGAAGGCATACCTGGAGTCAGTCCCCACAACCCCTGACTCTACACAGGTTGTGCACTGACCCGCAATGACCGCCCGGGAATTAAGATCAGCACCCCATCCTCCGTCAGATGCGCATCCATTGTTGAAGGCGCTCTGGCATGACGCAAAAGGCGAATGGTCTATGGCTCATCAATTGGCCCAGGATGACGCTAGTCCCAATGGCTCGTGGGTACATGCTTATCTGCACAGGAAAGAAGGTGATCTCTCCAACGCGTCCTACTGGTACCATCGGGCCGGGAAATCATTACCCGAAATTTCGCTGGATGAAGAGTGGCATCTGATCGCCACCTCACTTCTCGGGGACTGACAACGAATCAGTTTCATGGGGACGGAGTTTGAATTGCCTAAGCTCCTTGATCTTTCTGTACTCTTCCAGCAACCTCTTCTGTTCTTCCGGATCAGGCTGCACTTCGAGCAACTTTGTAAGATCAGGCTGGCCTGCATTTACCCAGGCGGTGTACCAGAGACTTGCGGTCATGCGAACACTGCTTCGCCACCGTCGTTCGACCATTCCACCAAGCCTGTCGTGGAACTTTCTTGAATAGGGGAAGGAAAAGACCCTCTCAGTTTTCTTTCCTTTTGTCTCATAACTGAAACGCGTTTCACCGTGTTCAATCAGTTCCTTTTCAAATTGTAAAACAGAATCCACCATGGTATGGGACTGCCTCACTGTTTCCCATGCAGTCTTCTGGATGTTCTCCACATAGGCGGCTGGTCCCACAAAGAAATTGTAATCTTCATGAAAAAGCTCGGGCAACCTGGACTCCCAAAGTGCATGGATTCCCCGCTGACCCGTAAACTGGCCGTCATAGTTGCTGGTGGTATGCAGCGGAACATGCGCATCGCCGACATAATGCCCCAACTCCGCAGAGTACCTTAGAATGTCATCAGTATTTTGTGCGGCGAAGGCCTCCTCCAGCCGTTTTACCATCACTGGCAAATGCCAGGGCAGGACACCGTGCTGCCGAAGGCTGTCCTCACCATACATAACCGCCGCATCCATCCAGTAAACCGGCAGTTCCTTGTTGTCATATTGATCCAGGTCAATATAATGGCGGGCGCCCTCTTCTGGAACCAGATACCGTCTCCTGTCAGGATTTACCGCTGCCTCGGAAATATATTGAAGATGTTTTTTATAAAACCTGATCATCTCAGGAGGCAGTGTAAATACGGCCAGACGATTGATCCGCTGGTGGACAAAGAACCCCCATCCGGTATTCAAGACAAGCACACATAACAAAACAATTTTCAGAAATGAGTTCACTTCCTATCTTTCAAGATGAAGTTATTACCTATGCGTCACATTATCCTCTGCCTTCTTCTGGTGATCACAAAATCCGTACACGGTAGTGATCCGTATCCCAGAAATGAGTCCATTGACATTCGCAATTATTTATTCAGGCTGGAACTCAATGACACTACTGATCGCATTGCAGGTGAGGCTACTCTCACAGTCAGATTCAAGAAATCTGTGACCACTTTTGAGATTGACCTCACCGGACCCGATGGTCAGGGCCGCGGAATGAAAGTGGAGAATATAACTTCAGGCGGACGGATACTCAACTTTGTTCATGCCGGAAACAGGATCAAGATTGATCTCCCCTCTGCCATCCAGGCTGGAGAAGACCGCAACTTCACGATATGGTATCAGGGCATCCCCGATGATGGATTGATCATAGGTAAAAACAAATTCGGCGACAGAGGATTCTTCGGCGACAACTGGCCAGATCGAGCCCATCACTGGCTGCCCTGCATCGACCACCCCTATGACAAAGCCACGGTGGAGTTTGCAATCGTGGCACCTGCGCATTATGAAGTCATAGCCACCGGAAAAAAAGTAGAGGAAAGCTATCTGACAAAGAATCAAAAATTAACAAGATGGAAGACGTCCGTTATTCTTCCCACTAAAGTGATTACCATCGGGGTCGCGCACTTTGCTATTTCCTATGAGGGACTGGTGAGCAATGTCCCCATGGAATCCTGGGTGTATGCCGAGAACCGGAACGAAGGATTCAAAGACTATGCTATGGCTGCCGGCCCTTTAAGCTTCTTTACAGACAGAATAGCGCCTTACCCCTACGAAAAATTAGCCAACGTTCAATCCAAGACCCGTTGGGGTGGATTGGAGAATGCAGGCAACATCTTCTACACCGAAAACTCAGTTACCGGAAAGGGCACCATCGAGGGGTTGTTGGCGCATGAAATCGCGCATCAGTGGTTTGGCGATTCAGCGTCGGAAGCAGATTGGCAGCACGTTTGGTTGAGTGAAGGCTTTGCCACTTATATGACACAGCTCTACTTTGAAGCCACCTATGGCAGGCAAAGGCTTATCCAGGGTATGCAGTCTGACCGCGCAAGAGTGACAGCCTATTATCCTCAGAACCCCACGCCCATCGTAAACGAACAGCTCATGGACATTAACAAAGTTCTGAGCACCAATACCTACCAGAAAGCCAGTTGGGTACTCCATATGTTGAGACATGAAATGGGTGACCAGAAGTTCTGGGAAGGGGTTAAGGCCTACTATCAGAAGTATCAACTGGGCAACGCCCTGACTGACGACTTCCGGAATGTGATGGAATCTGTATCACGAACGGATCTAAAGCCTTTCTTCCAGCAGTGGATCTTCAAGGCCGGCCATCCCCAGATCGATGCCACGTGGAAGTATGACGCCGGTAAGAAAATTGTCATTCTGTCCATCATGCAGAAGCAACCCGTTCCATTTGAGTTTCCACTTGAGTTGAGCCTCGAGGGAGCCGGCAGGAGTACTGAAAAGGTTCTCATAAATGCCAAAAAGCAGGAATTTCGCTTTTCCAGCAGCCAAAAACCGTCGGGATTGGTGCTGGACCCTGATACCTGGCTCCTTTTTGAGGGTTCAGTCCGGGAGTTGAAGTGAGACTCTCCTTTGCATTTCCGGCATTACGGATTACCTTTGCACTCCTTTTTAAAGAAACTTATGGCAAATCATAAATCGGCAGAAAAGAGAATCAGGGCTAATGAAAAGAAGCGTGTTACGAACCGCTATCAGCACAAGACCACCCGCACGCAGGTGAAGAAGCTTCTGACGACAACCAAGAAAGACGAAGCTCAGGCCCTCCTGAAAGAGGTTAGCGCCATGATCGACAAACTGGCCAAGAAGAATATTATCCATTGGAAAAAGGCTGCCAACCAGAAATCCATGCTGGCAAAGAAGGTCAACTCCCTGGCTTAAGATAATTGTAGTTGTTTTTCCCTCCTTTCGGGATTTTACCGGAAGGAGGGTTTTTTATTGCCTCACCAAAATGCAGCCAATGCATTAGTAAGGTTTTCCGACGGCGATATTCTTTATAACCGCGTCACCGAAACGTAGATTTGGCTCGTGCAGATTGACGAAAACAGAAACCCAGGCATCAAGGCATGGTCACCCGAAGACAGGCCTAGGGAAAAGATGCTTGCCAAAGGTCTGTCAAGCCTGTCGGACGCAGAGTTACTTTCGATTCTTATTGGTACAGGAACAACCAAGGCCAGCGCCGTTGAATTATCGCGAAGGATATTGGTGAATTGCGACCATCAGCTACACACCCTTGCAAGGCTTTCCGTAAATGATCTCACCCGCGTAAAAGGAATTGGCCCTGCAAAAGCCATCACCATCGTGGCAGCCCTGGAACTGGGCCGCCGCAGAAAGGAAACGGACCGGGTGGAGAAACCTAAAATAGACGGTTCATCCAAAGCATTTCAGGAATTGAAAAGTGAAATGATGGACCTCCATCATGAAGAGTTCTGGGTTTTGTTCCTGAACCGTGCAAACCGGCTCATCCGGAAGAAGAAAATCAGCGAGGGTGGAGTGAGCGGAACCGTAGCTGATCCCAAGATCATCTTTAAACATGCCCTCGAGGACCTTGCCAGCGGAATGATCGTCGCGCATAACCACCCCTCCGGCAATCTCACAGCGAGCACCAGCGATATAGAACTCACCCGCAAAATCAAGGAAGGCGCCAAGCTCCTTGAAATGCAATTGCTCGATCACCTGATTATCGCTGGCGAAAAGTATCTTAGCTTTGCAGACGAAGGGATGCTTTAAAAATGAAGTTCTCAAGAGTCATTCTTATTCTGGCTATCATGACGGCCGCCGTTACGATATATTTTATCCAATCGTCGTCTGGCGACAATGAGGAATCTTATTTGGCAGATCTGCACCAAGACCGGGAACAAAAAGATGCATTCATGAGATCAGACCAGTCCCCCTTTGGGGATAGCAGGGTACAGTTCAGTGGGCTTCAATATTTCGAGCCTGATCTCAAATACAGGGTCATCGCAGACCTCGAACCTGTTAAGGACAAGAAAGTGCGGGTTCTTGGCACCAGCACGGGCGAGGAAACGCGATACCTGGAATACGCCTGGGCAGACTTTACGCTCGATGGAGAGAAATGCAGATTACTACTGCTCGAAGTGATGGACATGGGGCCAACCCGTGGTACTTTGTTCCTGGCATTTTCTGATGCCACAAGTGCAAAGGAAACCTACGGGGCAGGACGATATCTGGACGTGAAGAAAGTGAAAGGCGCTACCTCGATAGAACTTGATTTCAATAAAGCATACAACCCGTATTGCGCATACGCGGATAGTTTTTCGTGCCCGTTCCCGCCAACAGAAAACATCCTGAAGGTGGCCATCCGGGCCGGCGAAAAGATTTATCCGCATTGACTATCAGAATACTGGCACGAGCTCTTAACATTTTATGCCCCTGGCCTTGATAACTCGTGATGGTTATTTGAGGTACTTTTGAGTATTAATATTGATGCGATGGCTGCTGAAGTCGGTGAAAATACACTTGAGAATAAGTTGCAGATTTTGTTCTCGCATGAAGAACAATCAGTTGGCATTGCCGAAAACCATGACCGCCAGCCTCTTTCACTGCCGGGTTTGATCCAGAAGTCGATTATCCATTTCTATTTCTGCCTCGATGGCTCAATCGTTTTTGAATTTGGTCCCCACTATAGCCGCGAAATACTCAGGCAACACAACTACTTTTTTTATAATCCCGATAAGGACCTTCCGTTCATTCTGAAACTTTCTCCTGGAGCCAAACTGGTTACGCTAACCATTTCACTTGAAAGTCTCCATCATCTGTTCGTACATGACTCCCTGCCTTTCCTCAAGCCTGAGAACATCAAACAAAAGTTTTATGACGAAAGGGAAATTCCCTCCCATCTGATGGTGGAACTGAACCAGCTCTTCAATATTCGCCTCAGCACCAGCGCCGCCAAACTATACTTCCAGGGGAAAATTCTGGAGCTCATTGCGCTTTATTTCTCGGAAAAGCGACCCGACACAGAAGCATGCCCTTTTCTGAATGATCAGGATGTGGTGAGAAAGATCAGGGATGCAAAAGACTTCCTGTTGAAGAACATGAATCAGCCACCGGGACTGAAAGCCCTTTGCAAGCAGGTTGGTCTAAATGAATACCAGCTGAAAGCAGGCTTCAAAGAAATCTACGGCAATACGGTATACGGATATTTGCTGGATCACAAACTGGATCAGGCCCGCGTGTTGCTAGACTCCGGCAAATACCAGGTTGCCGAAGTTGCCTACCAAATCGGCTATACCAATCCCAGTCACTTCATCGCGGCATTCAAAAAGAAGTTCGGGGTTACGCCTAAGAAATACCTGATGGCGAAGGAATGATCACCATCTGGAGCGCGTTGTCCTCCTCCTTGCAGGCGCCGTGCCAAACAACATCCCAAATACACCCCTCACCAGCTCTTTGCCAACTTGCTTGGCAACCGGTGAGGCTATGATCTCCTCAAACGTACTCTTCTGCGGTCTGCCCCTCCCTGCAGCGGCTGGCACTGCCGCTGGCTGCTCTGCAGCTTTGCTGGCCTGCATCCTTTCATTCAGAATCTCAAAAGCGCTCCTTGGATCAATGGTCTCTTTGTATTTCCTGAACATCTCCGAATGATCCAGTAATTGCTGGTATTCCTGTTGACTGAGAGGGCTCATGCTTGAAACAGGGGGTGTAAGATGGGTAACGACCGTCTCGGTGGGAATGCCCTTTTCGTTGAGTACGGTTATAAACGCCTGTCCAATTCCAAGTTGAGTAAACTGTTTCTCAAGATCATAAAATTCTGTCTTGGGGAAAGTCTTGATGGTCTCCTTCAGGTCTTTCACGTCATTGGGTGTGAACGCACGGATCACATGATGGAAACGGTTGCCCAATTGGGACAATACCGTGGCCGGCACGTCCTGTGTCAATTGGGTGCAAAAGAACACTCCCACACCTTTGGACCGGATGAGACGCATCACCTGCTCAATCTGGTCCATGAACGCCTTGGGAGCATCCTTGAACAGCAGATGGGCTTCATCAATGAAGAAAACCAGCTTCGGCTTGTCGAGGTCCCCTGCCTCAGGCATCGATTGATAGATCTCAGCCAATAGGGATAACATGAAAGTGGAGAAAATGGCCGGTTGGTTCTGAACATCCGAAACATTGAGGATGCTCACCTGCCCTCGACCATCGATCTTGCCCATCAGGTCCTCAACATCAAATGACTTCTCTCCAAAGATCTGGTTCACACCCTGCTGTTCGAGGGCGACAATCTTCCTGAGAATAGTGGAGGCCGTCGCAGGAGAAATCTTGCCATAGGAGTCCTTGATCTCTTTGGCTCCTTCCCCTTCTGAAAGATAGTTGAGCACCTTCTTCAGGTCATTCAAATCGACGATAGGAAGTTCCCTGTCATCGGCGTATTTGAACAGGATCATCAATACACTGCTCTGCACGTCGTTCAACTCGAGTATCTTGCTCAGCAAAACAGGACCAAACTCAGTAACCGTTGCACGCATTTGCGCCCCCAGCTTGCCGCTGAGAGAGTAAAGTTCAACCGGAAAGGCTGCCGGGCTGTATGTCACTCCAAGCGCTTTTGCACGCTCCTGGATCTTGTCATTGGAAGTGCCCTCCTTAGCCAACCCTGAAAGGTCACCTTTCATATCCGGCATAAAAACTGATACGCCTGCGGCGGAAAGCTGCTCGGCCAGCAACTGAAGGGTTCTGGTCTTCCCGGAACCTGTGGCACCCGTGACAAGTCCATGACGGTTCATCATGCGCAGGGGCAAATTGACTTTTGCTTCCGGGACGATCTGTCCCTCATAAACACCGGCCCCGAGGTAGATGGAGGCACCGGTCATGGAATAGGATGAACTGATGGCGGCAATGAACTTGTCCTTTGACATGGCGACTGGATTTCTTTTACCGTGAAGGTACGTGAGCTCGATCAAAAATTTGTGAAAAGACATCAAATCTTCCCTCCTTCCGCCTGCCCAAAATCCGTTTTCGCAGGTCATGAATTTCGCTAGCTTTAAACATTCATAAAAAACAACCATGAAGAAGACGATTTTGCTATTGCTCCTCATCAGCTTCCGGCTGATGGCCCAGGAGGCAATGAAGAAAGCACCGGAAGTAAAAGAAGGTGACGGCCCCTTTACACAATTGATCATTCGCGGAGTAACGCTGATAGATGGTACGGGTGCGCCGCCCGTAGGGCCAGTCGATATCGTGGTGAAGCAGAACAAGATTGTAAACATTGTGAGCGTCGGGTTGCCCACCCCCGGAATGGCTAGCGACGGCAACCGCGTAAAACTTGAGCCGGGCGGCAAGGAGCTGAACTGCGAAGGCATGTATCTCATGCCAGGATTTATCGATATGCACGGTCACATCGGAGGAGGTCAGGCACCCATCGCAGAATATGTCTTCAAACTGTGGATGGCGCATGGTGTCACTACCATACGTGAGCCCGGATCAGGCAATGGCATCGATTGGGTGCTGGATGAAAAGAACAAAAGCGCGCAGAACCTCATAACAGCGCCACGGATCAAAGCCTACGTATCATTTGGTTCCGGAAGCAAGGAGACTATCCGCACAGCAGAACAGGCCCGCGCTTGGGTAAACGATAACAAATTGAAAGGAGCGGACGGCATTAAATTCTTCGGTGCCTCGCCTGAAGTGATGGATGCGGCCATCAGGGAAAACAAAAGACTGGGACTGCGTTCCGCTTGCCACCATGCACAACTCGGTGTGGCCAGATGGAATGTTTTGAACTCTGCCAAAGCAGGGCTCACCAGCATGGAACACTGGTACGGACTTCCCGAGGCACTGCTGGCCAATTCAACCCTTCAGAACTATCCCCTGGACTATAACTATTCCAACGAACAGCACCGTTTTGAAGAGGCGGGCAAGCTTTGGAAGCAGGCAGCGGCTCCTTATTCCACCAAGTGGAATGCCGTCATGGACACACTGCTCAAGCTGAATTTTACGCTGGACCCTACCTTCAATATCTACGAGGCTACCCGCGATTTGCAACGAGCACGCCGGGCCGAATGGCATGAACTGTACACGCTCCCAAAACTGTGGGCTTTCTATCAGCCTAACCGCGCCGCACACGGATCTTTCTGGTTCTCCTGGGGAACGGAACAAGAGGTTGCCTGGAAAGAGAACTACAAGCTGTGGATGACATTTGTGAATGAGTACAAGAATCGCGGCGGTCGTGTAACCACAGGATCGGATTCCGGATTCATTTTCCAATTGTACGGCTTTGCATACATCCGCGAACTTGAACTCCTCCGCGAGGCCGGCTTCCACCCGCTTGAAGTCATCCGCTCAGCCACACTGTATGGCGCCCAGGCGCTCGGAATGGATAAGGAAATCGGCTCAGTAGAAATCGGAAAGCTTGCAGATTTCGCCATTGTCGATCAGAACCCGCTTGAAAACCTGCAAGTGCTGTATGGCACCGGCGCCATCAAATTGATGGAAGACAATACTGTGAAGCGAGTTGGCGGAATCAAGTACACCGTGAAAGACGGAATCATCTATGATGCAAAGAAACTTCTGGCGGATGTGAAGAAGATCGTGGACGAAGAAAAGGCGAAAGCAGGCTTTGTGCTTAAACAACCCGGGAACTAACCGAAACCAATAAGGTAGCCCGTGCAACACTGCCGGGCTTCTTCATCCACTAAAAAATTCCACATTGCGTGAAAACTATAGTATCAGCCCTCCTGCTCTGCGTGGCATTAGCAGCCAGCGCTCAAGATCCCGAAAAGGTCGCCCCTGCTCCTGAAATCAAAGAGGGCGATGGTCCATTTCCCCAAATGATCATCCGGGGCGTAACCCTGATCGATGGAACAGGCGCGCCTCCTGTGGGTCCGGTAGATATTATTGTGAAGCAGAACAAGATCGTTAACATCACAACGGTGGGTTATGATGGACTTCCGGTTGATCCTTCCCGCAGACCGAAGCTTGAACCCGGTGGCAAGGAAATCGACGCCAACGGAATGTATCTGCTTCCCGGATTCATTGATTGCCATGGGCATATTGGCGGCACGCAAGCACCCTTCGCGGAATATGTCTTCAAACTCTGGATGGCCCATGGTGTGACCACCGTTTGTGATCCTGGCTCAGGCAACGGAATTGACTGGGTCATTGATCAGCGCAACAAGAGCGCGAAAAATCTGATCACCGCCCCCCGCCTGAAGGCCTACACCTTCTTTGGGATGGGCAGCAAGGAGCCGATCTCCTCGCCTGAGATGGCGAGGGCCTGGGTGAGGGAAAACAAGCTGAAAGGTGCTGACGGCATCAAGTTCGGCGGTCAGGCTCCCGAACTTATGGCTGCTGCGCTCGATGAAAACAGAAAGTTAGGTCTCCGGTCCAATTGTCATCATGCACAACTCTATGTGGCCAGATGGAACGTTCTCCATTCTGCCAGGGCAGGGCTCAACAGCATGGAGCATTGGTATGGATTGCCCGAAGCACTGTTTGACAATAAAACCGTACAAGATTTTCCTCTGAATTACAACTACACCAATGAACAGGATCGGTTCGGCGAAGCAGGACGTCTTTGGGCGCAGGCCGCAAAACCATACTCCGAAAAATGGAATGCTGTTATGAATGAGTTGTTGTCGCTCAACTTCACCCTCGATCCCACTTTTGGCATCTATGAAGCAAGCCGCGATCTGCAGCGCGCCAGAAGAGCAGAATGGCATGAAGACTACACGCTGCCATCGCTCTGGAAATTTTACCAACCCAGCCTTGTCTCCCACGGATCTTACTGGCATTCCTGGGGCACGGAACAAGAGGTGGCATGGAGAGAAAATTACAGACTGTGGATGACGTTTGTGAATGAATACAAGAACCGTGGTGGGCGCGTGGCCACTGGCTCCGATTCAGGGTTTATCTTTCAACTCTATGGATTTGCCTACATCCGTGAACTGGAATTGCTCAGAGAAGCCGGCTTCCACCCTCTTGAAGTCATACGCTCGGCCACGCTCAACGGGGCACAATTGCTGGGCATGGACAAAGAGGTGGGCAGTATCGAAGTAGGGAAGCTTGCTGATTTTGTGCTGATTGATCAGAACCCCCTGGAGAACCTGCAGGTGCTGTATGGTACCGGCGCCATCCGCCTGATGGATGACAACACGGTGAAGCGCGTGGGCGGCATCAAGTATACCATCAAGGATGGCGTAATCTATGATGCAAAGAAATTGCTGGCCGATGTCAAGAAGATGGTGGATGCAGAGAAGTCAAAGACAGGCTTTGTGCTGAAGCAGCCGGGTATTGAGTAAATTCCCGATTGGACATCGCTGAATGAAACACCTCCTTGTTCTCTTCGCCGTCGGCCTTGCGCTTTTTTCATGTGGCAAGAAGAATGAAGGCCGGGCACCGGTCGTCATCTCATTGTTGGGAAAGGCATACTACGAACCCGAGCGGCCTACCAAAGTACAGGCCAGACTCGACAGCAACCTCGAAGTTGCGCTGAGCAACCTGGAGAACAGGATTTCAGAGGAGAATTTCATCTGGCTCGGGAGAAGGTTGGGCTATATGTCACGCTTCAACGAGGCAGTACGCGTGTTTACAGATGGACTGGAGCGGTATCCCGAATCCGCCAGGCTGTATCGCCATCGCGGGCACCGCTATATCTCTTTACGCCTCTTCGACAAAGCCATCGATGATCTCAATCGTGCGAACATACTTTCTGCAACACTTCCGCTGGAAATGGAACCCGATGGTGAACCCAACAAGATCAACAAGCCCTTGTCCACGCTCCAGTTCAACATCCGCTACCACCTCGGTGTAGCCCATTATCTGAAAGGCGAATTTACCAAAGCCTGGGAGGCCTTTGTCGAATGCCTCAAGATATGTGACAACGATGATCTGCTGGTGGCATGCGTGGACTGGATGTACATGACTGAAAGGCGACTCGGCTGGACACGTGAGGCAGCATCCGTCATCAACAACGTGCACGAAGGAATGACCATCATCGAAAACGATTCCTACTACAAGAGATGCCGCATGTACCAGGGTCATCTTTCTCCCGACTCACTGCTGGCAGGGGATCCCAAATCCGAGGACTATGAACTCGTAATGGCCACTCAAGGTTATGGCGTAGGCAACTGGTACTTATATAATGGCGATTCCGTCAAAGCGAAAGAGATCTTTGAAAAGGTGGTGGCCGGAAAATACTTCTCTGCATTCGGTTTCATCGCCGCCGAAGCGGAACTGGCACGCTGGAAGTAGCGCTCACTCCTTTCGGCTGGTCAGAAATCCGACAAGTGAATACAGCGCTCCCAGGATGAGCAGGTTGAAAAAGAAATTGATAAGGGTATCACTGGCAGAGTGTGAGCGACTGTCTATGTCCAGGAAGCGGTAAACTGCTACCACCAACGCTGCGGCCAGGATAATCCAACCGATCAACGATACTGGCACATAGAATATTCCAACGCGTTTGAACCAGGAGGCATTCATATCAAATGAAATTTAGAGTTAACAGCATTATTGACATCAGGATCATGAGTGCGTTATACCAGTATACACTCAGCAGAGAAGGAAGAGATGGAGCAGCTGACTCACGGTATTGGACCATAAGGATCCTGATATTCATAATCATCACACCGAGTGGAATCACGAGCATATAGACCCAATAGAGACCAGAGGACGCCTTAATTTGAAGCAAATTGTCGATCACGCCGGAGTTGTTCACGTACATTGATTTCATAACCAAGGCTGCGATCAAATAAAGTGGAATACTCAGCCACCATCCCGCAAGCACCGACCGGCCGCGCGAACTGACAATTAATTCCGAGAGCACCCGTTCGTGCTTCAATTTATCCACACTGGGCTTAGTCATCTTCTCGAGAGATTCTTCAAATGAGTCCATAACTCAACATCAATAATGCAATAGTCTGGTTTGGGTTGCAGATCTGACGAAGTTTTTCGAGCCCTCTTGAAACAAGGGACTTGACCGTGCCCTCCTTCATCATCAGGATGTCAGCCACTTCACTGTTATCCTTGCCCTCAAAATATCGCAGGGATAATACATCCTGATAGGCAGCTGGTAAGGTCTTCAGTGCTGAAACCACAATTTGAAACTGCTCATGCTGCTTCAACTCCTCATCCAACTGCTCGCGATCAAGGGTCCAGCTATTGTCAAAATTCCTTCTTAGCTCAGGACCAATACGGTCCAGGAATGATCCCGACCTTTTTTTTCTCCGGAAGTACATGTTGGTTTCATTGGTTGCTATGCGGTATAGCCAGTTCCGGATGGGTTTGCCCTCATGTCGATAGCGTTGCAGATGCAGAAATGCCTTCATGAAAGTCTCTGATGCAATGTCAGCGGCATCTTCGGCATCCCCGGTACGTCGGAGAACGTAGCCGAAAATAGGACGGTAATACATTTCCATCAGCCTTGAGAAGGTATTTGGATTGTCCTTTATTAATCGAATAAGTTCTTCGTCCGACACGTAATCAATTTACTAATGCCGGACCCTGGTTTTGGTTGCATTTTCCGGAAAAGA
Source organism: Cyclobacteriaceae bacterium (assembly GCA_039810905.1). Classification (GTDB taxonomy): domain Bacteria; phylum Bacteroidota; class Bacteroidia; order Cytophagales; family Cyclobacteriaceae; genus ELB16-189. The sequence goes on from JBDHXU010000018.1 coordinate 43,620, forward strand.
TCGGCCAAATACGAAAATCACTTATAGGATCAGGCGCGCAACGATAGGACCTGTCGGCATTTGGATGCCTTCGGTATACAATGAAAGTCAAAGTCTGTGACTTACGATACAGCCGGGGTCTAAAGTGTGTTGTACCATCGTGCGGGTTTAACGAGATAACCAACAGGTGAGGCCGAACGGGGCTGAGAAATCAGCAGGGGGTTTGGTTGTGGAAGATCGGCACTCCTGCAGAAGGTTGAGTCCGGATGGCAGATAACCGAAAAGGTGATTGCCATCCGGTCAACCGTCCAGGGATACCCCACCGGCACGTCCCAGACAATAATTCCATTGAAGGGACTATTCCTCGAAAGACTTCCATCGTAACTTTATCATAATCATCATCCACCGCCTTGCCTTCCAAACGTAACAAAGCGGCAATCTGGAAAAGCATCCTGCAGCTGATCCTCCCCAACCGTAAGGCCTTCCTTGCCGTTGTACTGATCAGCCTTCTCAGCACCGGTGTTAACCTCGTGGAGCCACTTATCTATAGGGAAGCAATCAACGATATCGCAGGTTTGTTTGTTCAAAAAGCGAAAGAAGACACGCGCAAGGAATATGATGCTGCCAACGACTCGGATGAAGACGCAACAGCGGCGGCTGATTCAACCTCCACCGCAGATTCTACCGCCACTGAAAACGTTCAGGCGCTGGATTCCATTGGCGAGGATGCACCTGCTGTTGTGCAGGCAGGTCCACCGCCTGCCAAACTGCCTCACCACCGCAGTCACGTGGCCGCAAGAACCCGTGATCAGGCAATGGAGACCCTCATGTGGGCCGTGGCATTGCTGTTCATTACAGGTATAGCCGGACAAATCCTCAAACTTATCGGCGACAATATGAATGTGCGGATGTCCTGTTATATAGAACAGGGATTCATACAGCAGACATTTGCCCACGTATTGGCACTGCCACTTGGCTTCTTTGGAAAGAGATCCAGTGGTGCTGTGGCCAAACAGATCAACCAGTCAGAAGAAGTATCTGCCGTGGTCAACGGGCTTTCACAGGAGATTCTCCCTGAAATCATTAGCCTGACAGGCATACTGGTGATCATGTTCTTTCAAAACGTGACGCTCACGCTCATCGCCCTTTCGGTTATTCCCTTTTA
>JBDHXU010000019.1:0-43446 GCA_039810905.1 Cyclobacteriaceae bacterium
TTTCCTCATGAATGTCAAGTTTCTCAATGTAAAAAATGATCTCCTGTTCCAGCCTGTTCTGATCAAATCCCTCCTCGCCAAAAAAATCAGTTACATTTTTTCTGATTCTTGACCTGATCTTGTCCACCCTGGCCGGATCCAACATTTCCACCCTCTTGAGGCCCTCTGAAATGTTTTGCACATAGGACAGGCATTTCTGCTGAAGAACAGAACCTTCCGTGCCTCTGAAACTGTCGCACTGAAGCAAGGCATCGCGCAAAGCCGAAAGGAAACTTCTGAGTTCATCCTGGGTCAGCTCATCCTTTTGCTCCAGCTCAACGTCCGGTGAATGCAACGCGAGTTCAAACAAGGTGTCGTAGGGTGCCAAAACACGATCAGCAAGCTTCTTAAGTTCCTGATATCTGGAAATGAACCGCTTCTCATCATATTGAGGTGGCTGTTCCGCCGTAGGCAGTTTTACGGCTTCGACCATCAATGAGACCTTGCCTCGTTCCAATAGTTCGGCAACTAGGTTTCTAATCTCATATTCCTTGTCTGAAAGCATCTTCGGGAGGCGGAGATTCAGGTCAAGAAATTTCGAATTAAGGGACCTGATTTCAATGTTGAATGTAATCTCTCCGATCACAATCTGGGACTGACCGAAGCCTGTCATTGATTTCAACATATTGGAAGGATTCAGAGCGTAAGTTAAGAATTGGCAGCGTGATTCCGCTGCGGACTCAGAAGTCGTAACCCACTGAAACCAGGAAACGTGGATTCTGCACTTTGTAGTTTTCCACAGGCCAGGCAAGATCAAATTTCATATAATAACCCAGCATCATGCTCCGGAACCCGAAGCCGTAACTGTACAACCAAGGGTTAAGATATTGCTTCAAATCAATCTGGAAAGGTCCTTGTTTGATCTCAGTGGTGCGCAGGGAATTCTGAGAGTTGATTGGAGGCGTACCCGTCCAACTGGTGCCAATATCGTAGAAACCAGTGAGCTGCATGTTCCTGAAGAAATTCGAAGAAACCGGTCCGCCTGCCAGCGCTCTTACCAGTGGCAGCCGAAATTCCGCGCTAGCCATTGCTACACTGGTACCATAGAGCGTAGCATAATTAAATCCGCGCAAATTGGTCGCAAATTCGGTAAACAGAAGATTGTCGTTATATCCCGACTTAACATACAGCGGGTTCTTTACGCCTTCATAGTTTATGGTGTTGCCAAACCAGTTGTCTGTCCCACCTAGTACATATTGTTTTGGTGCGTTGCCAAAGAAGGTGCCCGTGTATCCCCTGAGCGCGAGTACGATCTCTTTGTAAATTTTCTGATAATGTCTCACATCCGCTGAAATCTGTGAGAAGCTTGCGGCTTTGTTACCCAGTCCTGCATAGTGAATAAAACTGACTTTACCTCTCGTACCTTCGATGATATTCATTCCGGTGGTTACGGAATTGTCATAAATAAACTCCGCTTTCACACCACCATAGAACTGTTCTTTGGACGGCAGATAAGTAGGCGGTCCCGGAGAAACAGCCTGATCCGGACCGCGGTCCACAAAGCGGGTGAATCCGGCAAACGGCTTCAGTCCTACACGCATTCTCACATTGATAGGAAGCGATGCACCGAACTCAATCTTTTGCCAGGAATATTTCTGCAGCTGATCGTTCTGGCTCCAAAAGATTACTTTACGGTCGAAGCGAACACTGTAATCAATTCGGTGTTTCAGGTATTGCATCTCCGCATACACATCACCACTCTTCCAGTCAAAAGCAGTTTGAATGCCTCCTGTGATCCTGAAGTTTTCCAAAATGTCATTCATCTGCGTCTCAATACGGATGCTGAACCCTCGCAATGGATCTACCACAAAATTTGTGGACAGGTTCTCATAGCTGAATTTCGGCTCATACGGGAAAGGGCCCATGATACGGCTATTATCCCGGGCCTTCATATAACGGCTCAGAAAGGTCTCGGAAGGCTTCTGGGTCTTCACCGCCTCATCCTCAAACTTGTAATCTTCAGTATTGAGATTCTTTTCTTCCTTCCTGGGAATAACAACGGTATCTTTTTTAACTGGAGGTTGCTCATCAAAAGAATAGTCTTCTGTATTGACCTCACCCTTCCTCACTTTTGTACTGTCTGAGGGGGAGGGCTTCTTCAATTTAGTTGTGTCTGGGCGGACTTCTTTCTTAACAGTATCCCTCTTCTGCTGGAGACGCTCATTGATCAACTGTTTGATGGACACACCCTGCCGGGTCTCTTTCTTTCTTCTTTCCGTAATGATTTTCGCTTGTTGGGCTTCCTTGCGGCGTGTGGGTGGTGTGAACAATTGACGGTCCATGTTGAAATTCCGCATTAGAAAAATATCTTCCTTCAGATCCCTGGTCATTACCATGGCCATCACCTTACTCCTGAAGTTAATGTCATACTCTTTAATACTGGATGGAAAATTTGTTACCTGGGCATATACGCCGGTCTGAATATCAAAACGGAAGAGATTGAGAATGCCCCTTTGATCGCTCAGGTAAAAGACATTTCTCTCATCAAGCGCTTTTGGAAAGTAGTCCTTGCTTAATGTATTGGTGATCCGTCGGGCTATATTGGTAGTTGTGTCCAGATTGTAGGAAAACAGATTGTAGTTTGCCGGAATCTTGGTGTAGTCCTTAACAATGGTATTTAAAGTGTCTGTCGTTCGATTGGAACTGAAGACTACAGTATTTGTATTGGGAATGAATGATGGATCGAAATCATCGAAGACGTCATTTGTCAATTTCCTTGTACGATCCCTGCGGCTACTGATCAAATAAAGGTCATTCTGTCCCCCCATGTCGGCACTCATAATTGCCAGCCTGCCGTTTCCGGAAAAATCGAAGCTCCTGATATTGCTGAACCTCTCCAGCTTTCGTGGAAGCTTGCTCTTGGTGCTCAGGTCATACAACCAAAAAATGTATTCCCCATTCTTCACACCGATCACACCGAGCGTATGCGAGTCCGCCCAACTCAGTAATGGTATACGATAGTCCACTGTTTGACGGAATACTTTGTTCCCGCCGGTAAGGATGGTTGTCTCCCGGCCATTCTCAAGTGACTTAACCTTGACAGTAAATTTTCCACGATCATTCTCGGCATATGCAACGCTTTGACCGTCGGGACTGATTTTGACTGTCGTGTACACAGAGGTTTTACGATGCTTTGGGCTGAAACGGTTGGAATCGGATGGAGCAGCATAACTTTGAGCGACCTTTTCCTGTTCACCGCTGTAAAATCTTTTCCAGTCGGTCACAAATTGCTTGAACCCTATTCCCAATGTGATGTACATGCTCTTCTGTTCATTACGAATCACCCTCGTATAGTTGAGAATATTCCCCATACTTCCCTTGCCGTAGCGTTCCACTATGTAATTCCATACAGATTGTCCCACCAGTGCCGCCTCAGGTCCTGAAAATCTGAGCGCTTTGTTGATGCGTTTACTTTGAACCAACTGTCGCACATAATCATCCATAGCAGCGTTCCATCCTTTTGCGGCATAAAGGGAGGCACCGTCAACGAACCAATCGGGAAGATTCAGCAAAACAGCATTCTGAAACATGTCCTTCAAGCTACCGCCAAACATCATTTCGTTGACAATGAGATCCGAGACTTTCAGCACGAGTTCTTCTTTGAATTCATCCAGCGTGCCTGGATGCGCAATCTCAACATAAGGCTTGATGAAATCGGTCTGCCCATTCAGATTGAACTGCTGTCCCATGATCCCCATATTACTCTGTTGCATGTCGGTAACAGAGTTGTAGAGGAACACTTTGGTCTTCAAATAAGGTGAGTATCCGATCAGATCAGTAATCCTGTCAAATTCAGTTTCGAGATACTGAATGGCCTCTGTTGCCACTTTCCGGCGCTCGTCGTAGTAGTATACATCGAAACTTTCTGAACTGATGTATTGCCAGTTGAACTGGCGGTATTGAATTCTGTTTTTACCAAATGTTTCCGTCGCTTTCTGTGCCAGGGCCGGGAAATTCGCACCCAGCCACAGGATCAAAATTGCTGTAGCCCGTGCTACGAGACGTAACGACATAAACTTCAACTCAATCACCCGAATATAACGCTTTGAATCTGCAAATATTGACCTCAGGAGACAACTGAGCAATGCCTTCCAGCCAGTCACTCAGTTGCTGAGCAAAATAAGGTGCTAAACTCACACCTTTAGTTCCCAGTCCATTGAAAATGACAACTTTTTTATCTGCGGGATGACACCCGAGCATGGGTCTGCGGTCACGGGAAGTGGGCCTGATACCCCACCCTTGGTGAATCACCTGAAAAGGTGGGACGAGAAGCTGCTTCAACTTGCCCGTCAGTTCCTGCCTTCCTTCTTCCGAGGGGCCGGACACAAACGGCTCATGCACATAGGTTGAACCCACTCGGAATGCCGAAGGTCCATAAGGGGCTGCGAAAACGCCGCGATTGTAAATCTTGTGCAATTTGCCCTCCACACGGATGTCCAATGTTTCTCCCTTTAACGGTGAGATGGGCAACCAGTGAAACCACCTGCTCGATCTTGCGGCCAGACCATTGCAGAAAACGATAGTAGACGCAGTCACATCAGTGTACTCTACATAGTCTGACACAGAAAACAAGGCCTCGTCAAAGTGCTCCTCACGATAGGATTCCTTTTCCATCAGCAAAGTCCTTACTGTCTGGATCCACTTCCTAACATCCAGATATCCAGATTGAGCGATTTCAATTCCGCCGAACTCATTTCTGACTTCGTCTACCCACATAGGCTGATCACAGAATTGACTTATAAAACCCGAAAGTACCCCCCTCTCGAATTTAGCTCTGTAGTCATCTCTTTCAACAGCTGAAATGAAGGGTCGGTAAACAGGAACAGGATGGAGAAATGAGGCGTCAAGTGATTCCTCAGCGGCGAGATAAAAAGAATGCATTACTGGAAATATCTCGTCAGCTTTCCAGGTTTTAGTCATTACTCGTCCTGTAACGGGATTGAAGAGTCCCGCCGCTTCCGTTGAGGCGTGGTTATTGCCAGGCTCATCCCATACAACCAATGATTTCCCCCGTCGCAACAGTTCCCATGCGAGGGCACTCCCGGCCAAGCCGAGGCCGACAATCATATAGTCAACCTTTCTGGCCATTTTTCCAATCAGCGAATCATCTCCACTTCCGGTTTGCCAGATAAACGCCGCCAAGAATTGCAGCCAATCCAATGAAGTGGGAAGTGGTCAGCACTTCACCATCCAGCACGCCCCACATCACAGAGACAACAGGCATTATATAGGTAACCGTACTGGCAAAAAGCGGAGTTGTGATTTTTACCAGCTTATTAAAAATGGACACTGCCACAGCAGTACTCATCAGCGCCAGCAAGGCAACGTAGCCGAATGACTTCAGGGCGTCGGGGTCGCTTTGCATTCTGAATGTAAAGTCAGTGAAACCGAAAAGATAAAGTGCCGCCAGTGGAGCAATCAACACCACAGAGATACTGGTTATTGTCATTGACCGGAGGTCGGCAATATTGAATTTGATGAAATTCAGGTTCAATCCATAGAACGCACACGCCAATACAATGAGGAGCGCGTACAGATTGATACTCAATGGGTGTCCCTGTGAACGCGAAAGCATCAGAACCACAGTGCCTGCAAGTCCAATGAGAATGCCGATAACAGAAGCCCTCGTAAAAACCTGCCTGTAAATAGCAGCACCCAATACCATTGTCCAAAGGGGAGAAAGTGTGTTGAGAATGCCGGCCACCGAGCTGTCAATATGTTGCTGTGCTGCAGTGAAAAGAAAAGCTGGAATAAATACACCCAGCATACCTGATAAAAACAATTTTGAGGCATGGCGCGGCGTAATTTGTCGCCACGTCATCACGGCAAACGGAAGTAATACCAGTCCTGCCACAGTTACTCTGATGGCCGCAACCTGTCCGGGAGCAAATGCAACCAACCCCTTCTTCATCAGGATGAATGAAGTTCCCCAGATTAATGCAAGCACCATCATCAGAATAATTGACAGCGCTGAGTTCTTTTGTTCCATCCTCCTGAAAATGTTCTGGTTTTATGACCGGCCGTGGTCAGCCATGAGCTAACACTGGCGAGTTCGAATATGCGTGCATGATTTCATCCAGAATGGCATGAACTTCCGACGCTGTATCCGCCTGAACAAGTCTCGTGCGATAGGGTTTAAAATCCGAAAGACCTTTGAAATAGTTGGCATAATGCCTGCGCATCTCAAAAACTCCCAGCCGATCACCTTTCCAGCGAATGGAAAACTCAAAATGATCACGACATACGCGAACTCTTTCTTCCAAATCAGGTGCAGGCAACAATTCACCTGTGCTCATGAAATGCTTGATTTCCCTGAACACCCATGGTGCACCTATTGACGCCCTTCCTATCATTATTCCATCAACCCCGTAACGGTTGCGATATTCCAACGCCTTCTGAGGCGAGTCAATGTCACCATTCCCAAAAACAGGAATCCTGATGCGAGGATTATTCTTGATTTCAGCAATCAGAGTCCAATCTGCAGAACCCTTGTACATCTGTACGCGTGTTCTGCCATGCACAGTAAGTGCCTGAATTCCGATATCCTGCAGGCGTTCCGCCACTTCAAGTATGTTCCGGGTTCGCTCGTCCCATCCTAAACGGGTCTTAACTGTAATGGGAAGATGCGTGCTCTTGACAATGGCTTCTGTCATCCGTACCATCTTGGGGATATCCTGAAGCAGAGCAGCACCTGCACCCCGGCACGCAACCGCCTTTACGGGACATCCATAATTAATGTCAATCAAATCCGGGCCCGCCGCAGCGGCAATTTCTGCTGATCCCACCATGTTATCGATGTCCCCACCGAAAAGCTGAATGCCTATCGGGCGCTCATACTCGAAAATGTCCAGCTTCTGTTTGCTTTTTGCGGCCTGACGAATGAGTCCTTCGGAGGATATAAACTCAGTATACATGAGATCAGCCCCCCCTGCCTTGCAAACGGCGCGGAACGGAGGATCACTTACATCCTCCATTGGCGCAAGCAGCAGCGGGAATTCACCCAATGATATGTTTCCAATTTTTACCAATCCTGGTCGTAGTGGTTTTCACGCCCAATCGCGTGGAATTCACCATATTTGCCCGCAAAAATAGCCAATCGGGACCATATGACTGACAACCTGCTATCAGATCGCCCGCCTTTCATTTCCTTCCTCAGGATATTGGGCATGCTGATCATAGGTTTTGGCCTGATCGGTCAGATCGTCGCTGTAATCATACTTTCACTTATGGTTGATGGGGATCTGATGAGTTCTTTGTCTCAGCCGGGAGAACATCCCGAACTTCGCAATGCCATACTATTATCACAGGCCGCAGGCAGTCTGGTTGGCTTGATACTTATTCCCTGGCTGTATCTCAAGACCTCAGAGAACAGAGATTTGGGCATTTTCTTTAACAAACGCCCCCGGAACATAGCACTCTATTCGCTCCTCATCCTGATTGCTACAGTAGGACTGGCGGTTTCCATTTCTCCGGTGGTGGAATGGAATGCAACGATCAACTTCCCGGAATGGATGAAAGGATTTCAGGAGTTTGCCATGCAAATGGAAAAGAATGCTGAGGAAATCATCAAAGTCATCACCGACAACATGACGCCTGTCGATTTGGTTTTCTCCATTCTGGTCGTTGGCGCGCTCACAGCAGTCGGAGAGGAGATCGCTTTTCGCGGAATGCTTCAAACCGAACTTGTCCGGGCATTCCGGAATCCGCATTTAGGTATCTGGATTGCGGCAGCCGTCTTCAGTGCCTTTCACTTTCAGTTCTTTGGATTTGTTCCTCGGCTTCTCATCGGTGCATTTCTTGGCTATCTCTACTATTGGTCTGGAAATCTCTGGCTCGCGATCCTGGGACATTTCTTCAATAATGGACTCCAGTTGGTGGGATTGTATCTTTACCAGCGTGGCAATATCACTTTCGACGTGGAGGGCAACACTGCGGCACCGGTTGAAGCAGTAATCCCATCAATAGTACTTACAATAGGTCTACTATACTTCATCAGAAATCACAGTCGACGCGACCCCTCATCAGATCATGAATTCCATTCGCAGCTATAGTAACCTGACACAGCGGATCATTACTGCGCTGATCGGCGCTGCTATAATTGTCACTGCGATTGTGTACAGTGAGTGGACCTATTTTCTAATATTCTTCTTTATATGCTTCATGACCCTGCGTGAGTTCTATCAGCTGGCTGGACTCGAAGGAATGCTCGTTCAAAAGACCTTTGGCCTCATCTGCGGCATGAGTGTTTTTACATTGTCGTTTCTCATCGAACATGGCGATATATCCTATCGATATTATTTTTTGATTTTCCCTCTTCTTTCCTGCGTATACATGATCAAACTATACAAGAAATTCGAGCGAAAACCCTTTACAAACATTGCTTACACCTTTCTTGGAATATTTTATGCAGCCGTACCTTTTGCGCTGCTGAACATTGCCGTATTTGAGCATGGCCGATACAATTTCGAAATCATCTTTGGCTGTCTGTTCATTCTGTGGGCCAGTGATACCGGGGCATATATTGCCGGTACCCTCTTTGGTAAGAGAAAGCTCTTTGAACGAATCTCACCTAAGAAATCGTGGGAAGGAGCTTTCGGTGGTGCCGTGCTTGCCCTCGCCTTTTCATACCTGATGAGTCAGTACTTTATGGTTCTTGCGTTATGGCAATGGATCTCTATCGGCGCCATCATAGTTGTTGGTGGGACTTATGGTGACCTGATTGAATCTCTGCTCAAAAGGAGTATGGAAATCAAGGATTCCGGAAGTATTCTTCCAGGACATGGCGGCTTCCTCGACCGATTTGATGGGCTACTGATTTCTGCCCCCTTTATTGTGGCCTTTCTCGAAATCTTTTGACGACCGCTAGCATTAATTGGCCAAAAGATTTCTAAAGTGATCTCGTTGATTGCATAATAAACTACTGGAAAAAAGCGGCATGTCCCCGTTTAATTTTGGACGTGTTTACTGACTTCTGTTAGCCCCCGAAGAAAGTATTTATATATCTTTGCAACCGTTTTCGCTGGATATTCCAGTTACATTCATCGAACTTGTTGGTAACTGTTAGCCGGCATCAAGAACATGAAAACCAAAGATCAGATGGCCTACATTGAACCCGCTCCATTGCTTGACAAGGAGAACCCTTTCGAAGCAATGATGTCCCGATTTAAGACTGCTTCCCAGATCCTGGGTCTGGATGAGCAGGTGTATAATGTGTTAAAGAGTCCCGCACGGCAGGTCATAGTATCTCTGCCAGTCACAATGGATGACGGGACGATACGCGTATTTGAGGGATACCGTGTTATTCACTCCACCATCCTTGGACCATCAAAAGGCGGAATCCGTTTTGATACCCATGTGAATCTTGACGAAGTAAAAGCGCTTGCCGCCTGGATGACTTGGAAGTGCGCAGTTGTTGATATTCCCTATGGTGGTGCAAAGGGCGGTGTAAATTGTAACCCACGGGAAATGTCGGCCGGTGAGATTGAAAGACTTATGCGTGCCTACACACTGGCCATGATTGACATCTTTGGTGCTGATAAGGACATTCCTGCCCCAGATATGGGAACCGGACCACGCGAAATGGCGTGGCTTATGGACGAATACTCCCGCACCCAAGGGATGACTGTCAATGCTGTTGTAACGGGCAAGCCAATTGTATTGGGAGGCTCTCTGGGAAGAACTGAAGCCACCGGTCGTGGAGTAATGGTCTCTACCCTTGCCGCCATGGCCAAACTGAAAATTAATCCGTACAACGCCTCTTGTGCAGTGCAGGGATTCGGCAACGTAGGCATGTGGGCTGCCCGCCTTCTCTCGGAACGTGGCCTCAAGGTAGTTGCCATCAGCGACCTGTCTGGCGCTTATTATAACGAGAAAGGCATCGATATTGAGAAGGCCGTACAGTATCGTGAAGCAAACAAGGGCATGCTGGATGGTTTTAAAGAAGCAGAAAAAATTCCAGGACCGGATATTCTCACGCTCCCCGTTGAAGTGCTCGTTCCCGCGGCCACCGAAGATGTTATCACAGTAAATAACGCCTCAAAAATTCAGGCCAAGCTCATCATTGAAGGTGCAAACGGACCTACGTCCAGCAAGGCAGATAACATCATTTACGAAAAAGGTATCAGCGTCGTGCCTGATATTCTGGCCAATGCAGGCGGAGTAACTGTGTCCTATTTCGAATGGGTACAGAATCGCCTGGGATATAAGTGGACTGCTGATCGCGTTAACCGTCGCTCGGACAGGATCATGAAAGACGCCTTTGACAATGTTTACAGGGTGGCTATGGAATACAAAGTTTCCATGCGCATTGCCGCCTATATGGTAGCCATTGACAAAGTGGCCAAAACTTACAAGTACCGCGGTGGATATTAAATTGGGAAGTCAGACACCCATGACGACGCATACTGTCGCGATCCTTTAATAACTTTGCAGGGCAGGTATAGGTACCTGCCCTTTTCATTTGATTCGCAATGACAATTCATAAAGAAGGAAGAAGTCTCCTGTTGATCCTGCTTGCTGTGCTAGTTATTGCCAACGTGGCAGTTGTTAGACTTTGGTCAGAAGCCGACGCATTGCAGACTATCACGCTGGTGCTGAGTGCCGTGATTTACTTGCTGGTTCTGCAGTTCTTCCGAAATCCCATTTTTGCAATTGCAAGAAATGAAAAACATGTACTGGCCCCGGCAGACGGCAAGGTGGTTGTGATTGAAGAAACAGAAGAACCGGAATACCTTAAGTCGAGGAGAAGGCAGATTTCCATTTTCATGTCCCCGGTTAATGTACATGTCAACAGGATGCCAGTTGGTGGCTCCATCAGCTACTTCAAATATCATCCGGGCAAATACCTGGTCGCCTGGCATCCCAAGTCCAGTCTGGAAAACGAAAGAACCACCGTTGTGGCTCGCATGGACAATGGAACAGAAGTTCTGTTCCGGCAAATTGCAGGAGCGCTCGCCCGGAGAATTTGCTGGTATATCCAGCAGGGATCCACCCTTGAACAAGGCGCTGAGTTTGGATTCATCAAGTTCGGTTCCAGAGTAGATGTATTTCTGCCTCTGGACGCTATCGTAAAGGTCTCGGTGGGCGATATTACCAGAGGCGGCAGAACCGTTATTGCAGAACTCAAGTAAATTCTACAGCCTGCTTAAGGCCGTGATGTAGCGCTCAGGAAGTTCTCCCTTAGTTGCAGTCATGTAATCATTGTAACTGCATGGCACCATGCTTTTCCTGGCGTATACCGACCTGGTAGGGACTGAGATTTCCATCCACCAACGATCGGTGACTCTGCTTTTGTAAAATGTGAGGGTTTCTGGTTCTACTGGCATGGCGACAGTATACTTCATGAAATCGTTGGTTTTGAAACTCTGCTCGTTCTTTCTATGGTAATATCCCTCGATGAAATACCATATCATGGTTGCAATAACGGCCGCAGTCTTCCGGTGAGCATCGTCGTAATCAGGATTATATCCGTATATACCTACTGAGCTCAACTTTTCATTCATGCCGGCATACCACGCTATCTGACATGCATCTTCCCCGCTTAATCCAAAGGGTTGTGCGCGATCACTTCCTGGCGCATCAGCCGAACGAATTGCACCTATATCAAAGGATAACATGTCTGCCTGCCGGATGGCGGGCTCCATCTCCTGCAAATTCATTCTCATCTGGCCAATGCGAAAAGCCTCAAAATACAATTTCTCAAGGACGCTGATGGAAGCAGGATCTATCAGGTAGGTTTGATAGGCCAGATGGGTATAACTGACAAGATAGTTCGGTTCGTGAAGCAGTATCTTATGAAGGTGAGACCGGTCCGCCGGTACCTGATGACCATCTTCGAGATCAAGCCATGCATCAATATTGAGAAGACTGATTAGTTTCTCCATTCCTTCGTATGCAGTATACTGGCCGAAATCCATGTCATGGGATCCGCCTATGACAATAGGAAGAACATTGTTTTCAAGAAGAATGCGGCACACTTCGCTGAGGCGAACATAAGATTCATCCACATCAATGCCGGGGTTGAGATTCCCCAAGTCAACAATCCGGTAGGTTCCAGTGCCCTTTTTGAGTGAGTAGAGTTTTTTTCTCACTTCATCAGCAGAATTCCATTTGCCCTCGTGGTGCCCCGCTCCACGAGTCTCATGGGCGCCTATGATAGCCAGGTGGGCCCCCTTATAATCCGGCATTTTGTCTGCATAGATTCTGATGCTTCTGACAAAGGAAGAAGGGGAAATGACGGATGTATAATAAGATTCATCCACCGGCGAGAAAAGGAGCTTAAGATCCATTGACATCAGCTTTCTCTACGAAAGTACTAAACAGATGTCATGTCCATCAATAAAAAGACCCTTCGATTCTCGCCGAAGGGTCTTTTGAAGCAGGCCGGTTCTAACTAGCCGCCAAAGTCGTCGAATCTGATATTCTCCTTGGGTATCCCCATGTCATCGAGCATTTTCAGCACGGCAGCATTCATCATGGGTGGGCCACACAGATAGTACTCCACATCCTCGGGTGACGGGTGATCTTTCAGGTAGTTGTCGTACAGACACTTGTGAATAAAGCCAAGGTATCCGTCACCTTCCTTATCGTCCAAAGACTTATTTACTTTCCAGTTGTCATCTGGAAGCGGTTCCGACAACCCGATGTAGAATTTGAAATTGGGGAAATCCTTTTCGATGGCCCTGAAATGTTCAGTGTAGAACAACTCCTTTTTGGAGCGCCCCCCGTACCAGTAAGATACTTTGCGCTTGGTCTTTTCTGTGTGAAAGAGATGGAAGATCTGGGCACGAAGCGGGGCCATTCCTGCTCCACCTCCGACGTAGATCATTTCGCGCTGGGTCGGGTTGATATGGAATTCGCCGTAAGGGCCTGAAATGGTAACCTTGTCGCCAGGTTTTCTGGAGAAGATATAGGATGAACAAATTCCGGGATTGACATCCAACCACTTATTGTTCTGGCGATCCCACGGCGGTGTCGCCACCCTGATGTTAAGCATGACGATGTTCCCTTCTGCGGGATGATTGGCCATGGAATAGGCCCGGAAGATGGGTTCCTCATTCTTCATCTTCAGGTCCCACAATTTGAATTTGTCCCAATCACTCTTAAATACATCCTGTTTATGACCAAGATCAGGATGTGGCGTAATGTCAATGGTTTTATAGTCCACCTCTATTGGCGGCACATCAATCTGAATATATCCTCCCGCTTCAAATTTCAGGGTCTCGCCCGGAGGCAACTTCACAACAAATTCTTTGATGAACGTCGACACATTGTAGTTCGATACCACTTCACATTCCCATTTCTTAATCCCAAAGATTTCTTCTGGGATACGGATATTGAGATCCTGCTTAACTTTTACCTGACAGCCTAGCCGAACATGATCTTTCTTCTCTTGCCGGCTGAGATGTCCCTGCTCGGTGGGAAGGACATCTCCTCCACCGCTTTCTACGACACACTTGCACATCGCGCAAGTACCGCCCCCGCCGCAAGCTGAAGGAAGGAAGATCTTCTCATTGGCCAGTGTGGAAAGCAGAGAGCTTCCCGCAGAAACGGTAAGCGTCTTTTCGCCATTGATAAGGATTTTAACCGGTCCCGACTGGACCAATCGCTTTTGAGCAATCAAAAGAAGAACCACCAGCAACAAAATCACAACTGTGAAAGCGATGATGGAGGTAGAAATGATGGGAAACATGATTTTCTTTATTAGAGACTACAAATATATTCAGGTCACCCTGAAAAAGTCCCCTTTTGTAGCCAAAAAATACCCTGCATCTAGTCTTTTTGGCATCAGGTAAAGGAAAGGAGCTCGACGGGGTCTGCCAACAGCGGATGTAAGACTGTCCGCTGCGAAAGTATCACATTAACCCCTTCCAATTGACTCCACTTGCGCAGAATCTCAAGCCGCACGATGCCCTGCATGTTCTGCTGGCCTCCCGCCTGAAATCCGCCCTTGAACTGCTCAAAATCGGATGTTGTTACGAGGCCACTGTCACTGGCAAAGCTTACCACAACTTCTACCAGGGCATCGTTTGAGAAGGTGAGACGCTTTTCCTGTTTTCTTTTTTTGTACTCATACTGATAATCATAGGTAAGCGCGGAAACATCTGAA
Source organism: Cyclobacteriaceae bacterium (assembly GCA_039810905.1). Taxonomy (GTDB): domain Bacteria; phylum Bacteroidota; class Bacteroidia; order Cytophagales; family Cyclobacteriaceae; genus ELB16-189. The sequence continues at coordinate 14,147 of JBDHXU010000019.1, forward strand.
AGCACGGCTGAACCTGTTGGATAACTGCCAGCACCCTTGCCTACGAAAAGCTGCTTTTCTGCAAAAGCGCCTTCCACAGTTACTGCATTAAATTCATTTCGAACTGATGCTAACGGATGAGTAGTCTCAACAAATTGCGGAGCAACCAACCCAAATATTTTACTTCCGGATTTAAGTGCACGAGCTACCAGCTTTATGGTAAGCCCGTGGTCCTTGGCGTATTTCAAGTCCACAGCAGAAAGCCGGTCAATACCAATATTTATTACTTCCTCAGGGCGCACGAACACACCAAATGCATGTGCGATTAATATGGTAAGCTTAAATTTCGGATCGTATGCCTTTACATCAAGGGAGGGGTCGCTCTCGGCAAATCCCAAAGCCTGAGCCTGACTGAGGGCATCCTGATATGACCTTCTCTCCTCAAAAACCTTGGTGAGAATGTAGTTGGTTGAACCATTGAAGATCCCTTCTACGCTGCTAATGAGGTCATTATCATAATATTCTTCGAGATTACGAATGATGGGTATACTTCCGCACACCGATCCTTCATACAGTACCGGCTTTTGATAGCGCTGCTGCAACTCGTACACTTCCTCCAGGTGCTCCGATAACATCCTCTTGTTTGCTGTCACTACTGCCTTCCCATTCTCAAGGGATTTCTTGAGAATCTCAAATGCTGCTGATGCGTCGTCAATCAATTCAACCACGACGTCAATTTCAGGGTCGTTGAGGATTTCCTCCCGGTCAAAAGTAAAGAGATCTTCTGCCAGGGGTCTCGGTTTGTTTGGGGTCTTGACACAGATCCTCCGGATTTCGGCTTTCACACCCTTTGTTTCATGAAGAACATGATAAAGGCCCTGCCCCACGCATCCAAAGCCAAACAGGCCGAGTTTAAGATTCTTTCTCATGATAGAATAATTGAATGATTTTGCGTTCTGAATTTTAATAAGAGATGATTGAGTTGATCAAATTCAACAAGGAATCCGTCATGGCCATACAATGAATGCAGTACCTCGAGAGTTGCGCCCTGAATATGTTCTGCCAGAAATTGTTGTTCGCTCAAAGTGAACAACAGGTCACTCTGGATTCCAATGATGAGCGCACGGCTCTTCACTTGCGCCAAAGCCCATTCCACACTTTTGCGGTTCCTTCCGACATGATGGCTATCCATTGCCTTGGACAACCGCCAATAGGTAAATGCATTAAACCTCAGTGCAAGTTTTTGACCCTGATATCGCTGATAACTTGCCGCTCTGAAGTTATCAAGTCCATCACTGGATTTTTCCCGCTGCTTTTCGAGGTACCCCTCGTAACTGCGATAAGATAACATGGCGATGGCCCTGGCTGCTTTCATCCCCTCTGAACCGGCTCTTTCGTCCTGATTCTTCCATGTTGAGTCGGCCTCAATGGCCATCCGCTGAGATTCATTGAATGCAATTCCCCAGGGAGAGTGCACTGCATTACAGGCGATGAGAACCATATGTTGAAAAACGTCGGGCTGAGCAATGGACCACTCCAATGCCTGCTGCCCTCCGAGTGAACTTCCAATGACGGTCAGGACCCTTTCTAATCCCAGAGACTCACGCAAAAGGTCAAATGAGCGGACAATGTCCCTGTTGGTGAGAAGGGGAAAATCATGATAATAGGGTTTGCCTGTGGCCCGATTTACAGACAAAGGCCCCGTAGATCCATAACAACCGCCAAGGGTATTAGCACAAATGATAAAATAGTGGGTAGGATCAAAAGCCCCTCCCTTTTCAAACAAGCCTGGCCACCACGAGGTTACATCGGAGTTGCCGGTCAGGGCATGAATAACCCAAATGACATTGGACTTGTCCCGATTGAGTTGCCCCAGTGTTGTGTAGTGAAGCTGGAAACCTGGCAGGTGTCCGCCGGCTTCCAGCGTAAAGTCACTGTTGTATTGAAAAATATGGTTTTGCTTGTTCACCATTGACGAATCTGTAGGCTTAATGAACAGCCTGCCTCTGGAACACTTTTTCGAATGCCTGCTGGAGGTCACCCTTGATGTCGTCGATATGCTCCAGCCCGACGGAAATCCTCAACAAGTTTGGGAGAACGCCAGACGCTATTTGCTCCTCAGAACTCAGCTGTTGGTGTGTCGTGGCTGAAGGCTGAATGATCAGCGTTTTCGCATCACCTACGTTGGCCAGATGACTAATCAGTTTGAGATTATCCACCAGTTGAGTAGTGTGTTCCTGCGTTCCCTTCACTGTAAAAGACAGAACAGCACCAAATCCATTCTTCAAATACTTCTTTGCAAGTCTGTGATATGTGGATGAAGGAAGACCAGGATAATTTACACTCTCCACATTTGGATGTTGTTCTAGCCATTCAGCAAGTGACAGGGCGTTGTCAACAGCCCTTTGCACACGCAAGGACAAAGTTTCAAGACCCTGCAGGAACAGGAAGCTGTTGAAGGGACTAAGCGCCGGGCCAAAATCCCTCAGGCCTTCAACTCTTGCCCGAATAATAAACGCGATGTTGGGCAAATTCAATGGATTACCCTCGCCAAATATTTCCCAGAATTTCAATCCATGGTACCCTTCTGACGGTTCCGTGAATTGGGGGAATTTTCCATTACCCCAATTGTAGTTTCCGCCATCTATGATAACCCCTCCGATGGAAGTTCCATGACCACCGATCCATTTTGTAGCGGAAGCGACCACTACGTGGGCACCGTGCTCCAGTGGCCGGAAAAGATATCCGCCTGCTCCAAAAGTGTTATCAACGATCAGGGGAAGGTCGTGCTTCTTTGCCAAAGCGGCGATTGATTCAAAATCAGGGATGTTGAATCCGGGGTTCCCGATTGTTTCCAGGTATAATGCTTTTGTATTCTTGTCGATATTCTTTTCAAATGACTGAGCGGTGTCACCCTCAGTAAAACGAACTTCAATACCCAACCGCTTGAAAGCAACCTTGAACTGATTATAAGTGCCGCCATAAAGGAATGAGGTAGACACAAAATTGTCGCCAGCCTGCAGGATGTTGTTAAGTGCTATAAACTGTGCGGCCTGCCCGGAGCCAACGGCAAGAGCGGCCACTCCCCCTTCCAGAGCCGCAATTCGCTTTTCCAGAACATCGGTTGTCGGATTCATGATCCTGGTATAGATATTCCCGAACTCCTTAAGGGCAAAAAGGTTTGCCCCATGCTGGGAGTTTTTGAAAACGTAAGATGTGGTTTGATAAATGGGTACCGCACGTGAACCGGTGGTAGGGTCAGCTTCCTGCCCTGCATGAAGCTGAAGTGTTTCGAATCTGTGATTTGACATATGTATTTCTTGAGTTTGTAGTTTAGAAAATTGAAGATGTTTGTTAACCGATCCGTGAACAGGATGTCTACGGATTAGTTGAGGCGATGAATTGCTATTCGTCTACCAACAGCAACACATCGCACCTGGATAGGTACAAATTCGCTGAATGGATGTAGTGGAGATCAGGTTACGAATTGAGGAGAAAAGGTCTTGTTGACCTGTCTGGGAAAGTGCTGAATGCCTGTTTTTCATGTCTGAATCGGTTTATCGTTCCCCCAACACCTTGTTGGAGGCAGGCTTTAGCACCGTCTTTCGGGGTTGCTAGCGCGTCAACGAGCCTGTTCTCTCGGCGCTTCTTTATAAATCGATCAAGCGAAGTGCCTCATCGATCTGATAATGCAAACGTAGACCCCTTCCGTAGAGTTTGCAAGGGACTCGTGAAAAAATTGTTAAAAAAGTCCCTACCAACTGTTAGTGTCTCAGAATGGGCTAATCAAAATTATCCGAAGAAACGAGCAATATCTGGCTAAACAGTTTTCAACAATAAAGCAATCTGACCCAGATGATAGATGTCGTGCTGGGTTATGCCGTGGAGTAAGGTATAGTAGGTATAACGCTGAGTCTTGCTTGGCACCAACTCTCCCAGGCGCTCATCAGGAAAGTTCGCTGCCGCTTCCAGCAACTTCAGTTGACTTTGACGTAATGCTTCCACGGCTTCCTGGATCGACCCTGCGTGAGGGAAGTTCATAGCCTCTGAGACTTCAAAGGTATTATCTCCCTGGAGACGGTGAATTGCGAAGTGTCGCCATGTAGTCATGTGAAGCACGATTTCTGTGATCGTGTGAGATGAGCCTATTCTCTGATGGGCTTTCTCAGGCGTCACCCGAGAAAGGACTTCCATTATAGAGGATCCATACCATGGTTGCTTGTCGAAAGTCTTTTCGAGAATCCTGACAATGCGCTCAGTCTCTTTCGTCATACCCGAACTTATGGGACTACGAACTCAGAAACAAAAAAACCCTTCTCAATTTCAAGAACAGGCGCGCGAAAAGGATCATCAATCCATTTTCCATCCACCAAAAACCGGTAGAAGTAACGTCCAGGAGGAAGATCAAGCCTGCACTCCCATTCTCCCGCAACATTCTTGAAGCATATATTCTGCAAGGATTGCCACTCATTAAAATTCCCCGCCACATTGACCAGGGTAGCAGTCGGAAACCCATTGAGCTTCAGCAGAACATTACCGGCGGGTTCCTGACTGAATTGACTGGTGATAGCCGTCGCCCAACGGTTGCCAGGATTGAGAAGGAGTGCCTGTCTGTATGCTGAAAGCCCGCTTTGAATTTGTCGGTTGTAGAAAAGTGCTTTCCCCAGCTGTTCATTTGCCCGATCAGACTCGGGAAACAGCTGAACGTTTCTTCTGGCAACACTCAATGCGTCGGGAAACTTTCCCCTATTCAGCAGCCTTGTCGTTAAGTCGGAAAGTTGTTCCGCATCACAGATGTATTTGCTTTCAGGTTTGTTGCGCTCGAGATCGAAAAAGTTCAGCGCCCCGTTGACACCCCGTTTCTCATACTCATGAATTAACTCTTCAATCATTCTCTGCCCAAAATGTTCTTCCAGGTATTCAGGTTTCTTTAGTTCCTGATGGAAATCTGCACTAATCCCTTCTCCGAAACGGTGATTGTAATATGTGGTGACGCTGGCCCGCGTCAGGTCATATACATTAGAATAAACCGTCGCTCCCGGAAACTCCTGATGACTCAGAGACAAAATCTCAATAACCTGACCCGGGGATCCTTCAAATCTATTTCGCAGGCGATTTTCGGCTGAGTCATATCGATAGCAGAAATGATTCTTGTCAGTGGAATGAAAATTGGTGATCAATCTGTAACCATCTTCAAGATGACCCTTTTCAGCTATTCCATTTACATTCATCACAAGGTAGTCACCATTGGCATCTGCCATGATAATCTGAACCTTCCGGATAAATGGGATATAGTAGTGTTGCAGTTCGATCACTGCCTCCTCAACCGTTGCGCATTTCTTGAGAATAATTTTGAAAATGGGGTGTATCGCCTTCTTACGGCCTATCTTCGCCGAATCACTCACAACAAGCTGAGGAACTGCAGTGGCATCGAAAAAAAGGCCCCGCTCATTCATACCTCCCTGCGCGGTTGTGAACTCACCTTTAAATCCGAAAAAGATGGCTTTGTATTTTTCTGACTTACCGGCTTTCGGAGACTCCATCCAATATTTGGCATCCGAGTGATACCAGTCCTCATTGTTGCCAACCAGGACTCTTCCATCCTTGCGTGTAATCATGATGAAGCAGGCTTCAGAACAGAAGCTTGCAAGCAGCAAAGGAATTAGTAATACTCGTCTCACGCTCAGGGTCATATTTTCAGTTGAGACGCTTCTGAATCATAAAACGTTGCATCAGGTCAGCATGCCGCCATCTACCTGCAACACCTGGCCGGTGATGTAACTGGACATATCTGATCCGAGAAAAACACAGGCCTGCGCTACATCTTCAGGTCGCCCACCGCGCTTGAGCGGAATAGCATCTCGCCAGCTTTGCACCACCTTCTCATCCAGCTTGGCGGTCATTTCGGTCTCTATAAAGCCGGGCGCAACTGCATTGGATCGAATACCTCTTGATCCAAGTTCCAGGGCTATGGATTTGGTGAATCCGATAATTCCCGCCTTGGAGGCGGCGTAGTTGGCCTGTCCGGCATTTCCCTTAAGTCCCACCACTGAAGTCATGTTGATTATCGAACCCGATCTCTGTTTCATCATTTGTTTGCAACCTGCCTTAACCGTGTTGAAACAACTCTTCAGATTCACCTGCATGATCTTGTCCCATGATTCCTCCGTCATCCGCATGAGCAGGTTGTCCATTGTTATTCCTGCATTGTTGACCAGGATATCCAAAGAACCAAGATCAGAAATCACATTATTGATCAACTGCTCGGCCTGGCCAAAGTCTGAGGCGTCAGAACGATAGCCCTTTGCCTTGACGCCTTTTGCTTTCAACTCTGCCTCCAGCGCAAGGCCCTGATCTACACTGGACAGGTAAGTAAAAGCGACATTGGCCCCCTGTTCGGCAAACGCCAGAGCGACTGACTTTCCAATTCCTTTTGATGCCCCCGTAATAAGGCTGTTCTTTCCCTGCAATAACTTCATGGGTCGTAGGGTGGTTAGAAGTTTAGATGACTTGATACAGGGTAAAATTAGTCTTTTTCATTTGATGCAATTGCCCTTTATCTTTGGCCGAAATTTGAATACGTATGGCAAATTATGATGTGATTGTTATCGGTTCAGGGCCGGGCGGCTATGTCGCGGCCATCCGCGCATCCCAACTGGGATTGACAGTAGGCGTAGTGGAAAAAGCTGAACTCGGCGGCATTTGCCTGAACTGGGGTTGCATCCCGACTAAAGCTTTGTTGAAAAGCGCCAACGTATTTGAATACATTCAACATGCATCCGACTACGGAATCCAGATAAAAGACGCAACACCTGACCTGGCAGGAATGGTGAAGCGTTCAAGAGATGTCGCTGCCGGAATGAGCAAAGGGGTTCAATTCCTATTCAAGAAGAACAAGATTGATCAGATTGCCGGACTTGGTAAGCTGAAAAAAGGCGGCAAGGTTGAGGTTACAGACGCTTCCGGAAAGAAAACTGACTACGAAGCCAAGCATATTATTCTTGCAACCGGCGGACGTTCACGTGAACTGCCCAATCTGAAGATTGACGGAAAAAAAATCATCGGGTACCGTGAGGCGCTTGTGCTTCAGGAACGTCCTCACAAAATGTTGGTAGTCGGCTCTGGAGCCATCGGAGTAGAGTTCGCATACTTCTACAGTACTATCGGCACGGAAGTGACTATAGTCGAATTCCTTCCCCGCGTGGTGCCAGTTGAAGACGAGGAAGTGTCAAAAGCGCTGGAACGTTCATTCAAAAAGGCCGGAATGACAATTCACACCAGCAGCGAAGTTACTAAAGTTGATACAAGCGGAAAAGTTTGTGTGGCAACCGTAAAGACTCCGACCGGAGAAATCAAGATCGAAACAGACATTGTACTGTCTGCTGTTGGCGTCACAACCAACCTTGAGAATATCGGTCTCGAAGAAGTAGGCGTGAAGTTTGATAAGGGGAAAGTGATCGTTGATGATTTTGGACGAACCAATGTGCCGGGTATTTATGCCATCGGCGACATCACACGAGGTCCTGCACTTGCGCATGTGGCTTCTGCTGAAGGAATCGTATGTGTGGAGAACATAGCAGGCAAGAAGCCAGAGCCAATCAATTACAATAACATTCCGGGTTGCACCTACTGTTCTCCTGAGATCGCCTCTGTAGGATTTACTGAAGAGGCCGCCAAGAAGGCAGGCTATGAAATCAAGGTTGGGAAGTTTCCGTTCACGGCATCAGGAAAGGCCAAAGCTGCAGGCGCACCTGATGGTTTCGTAAAGGTGATATTTGACGCTAAATATGGTGAATGGCTGGGTGCACACATGATTGGACATAACGTAACAGAAATGATTGCGGAAGTTGTGGCAGCCCGAAAGCTTGAAACTACCGGTCATGAGATCATCAAGACGATTCATCCTCACCCCACTATGAGTGAAGCCATCATGGAAGCTGCTGCAGCTGCCTATGGTGAAGTCATCCACATTTGATTCATGACCGGCGAAAAACTTCGCCGTTTCCGCCGTTCATGGTGGATAGCCATTGCTGTAGTTCTGATTGTGCTTGTAACCACTCTGACCGGGAGAAAGAATCTTACAATTCTTCCCTCTGATCCAGTTTTCGTACAGCCGGTTGACCCGGCTAAGGATACCGCATTTGTCCCCGTCTTGCTGAAAGGCACGTTAAATGATACTGCAGCCAGGGCTCTGGTTTATTGGAATCCTGTTGAAGGGGAACTTTATCTCAATGCATCGAATATTCACCAGCCAGACAAAGGTTTCCAACTTGAGTTGTGGGCGCTGGTGAACGGGCAATTCGTTTCAATAGGAAAATTTGATCCACCGCTTCAGGAACTGAAGTATATGAAAACGAATCCTCAGGCTGCCGCCTTTGCGATAACCGTTGAGCCCACAGGAGGGCGGGAGGTTCCTTCGCTGGAAACCATGCAAGTTATCGGATCCGTGACTGCCAAGCGAAGGTGAGTGATCCTCCAGTCAATCCAACCATGCCAGCAATATCTTGACGAGCCAATAAAGGACAAAGCCAGCCACTAACAGGAACAGGAATATCCTGGCTCTCTGATAGTAAAAACGTACAGGCAACATTTTCATCAGATATCCATCGGAGTGGTCTGCGCCCGGTAACCTCTGAAAAAAGTGTTTGAATCACTATTTCGATGAACCGACAAAAATTCACAGCAAGTGGAGGACAAAGGCGATGGAAGAACTTTGTCATCGCCTCAATGTCCGGATAAGTGTCAATTCATTCATCCTAATTTCTTTAATCATCACGCAAACCTTACATGGGATTGTACAGCTTTCATTTAACTCACATTGCAATAATTCAGATCATGATCTTTGATCTGCAGTCCATTAAAGATTATGAAAGCCATCGTTGTTCTCTTCTTAAGTCTTTCACCGGTCTCAGTTTCATATGCTGGTCCCGAGGAAATTCAGGGGAAGGTCACAGCTATTATTGACGGCAGAACCGTTGAGGTCGCGGCCCAGGATGGAGAACGTTACAGGGTGAGCCTTTATGGTATCGATACGCCTGAGGTGGGTCAAAATTATGCCGAGCAAGCCAGGGCATTCTTAGAAAAATTAACTTTGAATAAAAAGGTAAGCATCAGATTGGAAGGCAAAGACAGGCTGGGAAACAGGCTGGGAAGAATCTACCTCAGAGATGGCACAGACCCAAGGGTGGAGATTTTGAAAGCTGGATTTGCATGGACCTCAGAAAAGCAACCCGTCCCGGAATTGGAGTCTATACGCCAGGAAGCCAAGGCCCAGGGGAAAGGACTCTGGGCCGATGAGAATCCTGTTCCCCCATGGAAATGGAGAAGGCAACAAAGTATGATGGAGCCGAAGGTCAGCAGTTAGTCAATTTGGAAATCAGTCTGCAATAACCTCGCATCGCTGCCCGTTATAAGACTGCTATGCGATACATACTTGTAATTCTCTCTTGGTCGGCGGTGAGTCAATTTGCAGAGGCTCAATCCTCAGGCCCTACGTCATTGGATCCGGGAAAGCGGATTACGGTTTATTCTCCACAGCATTCTCAAAAGAAAACGAAAGTCAAAAGGCGGAAGGCGGAGCACACTCCTGAGTTTGAATTCTACCAGCGGGTGGAAAAAGTGGCAAAAGAGAAACAGAAACTCCTGAAAAAGTTCTACAAACCTCAATTCAGGGATATCCGCTATTTTGGCCATCGGCACATTCCAAAACGAAGGTCAGCTGCGAAAATGAGGTATTGCGAGGAATGCGGCATACGTCATTAGGAGCTAAATAATCCTGGAGGCGCGGACATTTTCGCTCAAGAAGTCTGTAATTTTGCAATTATGTCGCGCAAGTGGTTGGTCCTCACATTTTTGGCCGCTGTTTTGACTGCCCGGGAAGCTTCTGCCCAGTCCAAGTCATCAGACAAGAATTTTCCCACTACCCTGCAGCCAGTAAACCCGGTCCGCTACTATGGACCTCGCAAGGAAAAGAAGAAGAAACAAACCGCCACTTACGACGCAACACGGGAATATCGCGATCGTATTGAAAACACCTGGCGGGAAAGGGAGAAACGTGAGAAAAGTCTGGAAACCAGCGATGGGCTTGATCGGATGAAACCTCCTTATTTCGGACACAAAAGACCACCCAAAATCAGGCCGCTGGAAAAACGTAAATACTGCAAAATCTGCGGTATCAGACACTAATACTAAAAACACATTCGGATCACTTTACAATTTGTTGCATCCAGGCATATGCATATGATTGTACTGCGTAAATTGGAATTCCAACGATCTATAAAATCACTATTACTACATCCGATATATTCACTATGAGCGAGTTCCTGTCTGATCTTTTCCCTTCAGCGTCCGAAATCCCCCAACAATCCAGGTTGCCTCAATTAATTGAACAGCGGGAGTATCTGATCAATGGCGAATTGCGTCGTTGGGAAGGCCCCATGAATCCGGTCATGAGCCCCGTCTTCATCAGAAATGGCAACAGTCTGGAACAGAAAGTCATCGGCAGCACACCGCTACTTACGACAAAGGAATCCATGGAAGCGCTGAATGCTGCGGTAGCCGCTTACGATCTTGGCCATGGAACCTGGCCACTCATGACCGTATCACAGCGGATTGAGCACGTGGAAAAATTCCTGGTTATGATGAAGGCCCAGCGTGACCTGATCGTAAGACTGCTGATGTGGGAGATCGGTAAGACTCAGAAAGACTCGGAAAAGGAATTCGACAGAACCTGCGATTATATTATCGATACCATACACGCCCTTAAAGAACTGGACCGCAACTCTGCCAAGTTTGTTCAGGAACAAGGCATCATGGCGCAAATACGTCGTGTGCCCCTCGGAGTGGCTCTTTGTATGGGGCCATTCAATTATCCCTTGAATGAGACATTTACAACACTCTTTCCAGCACTCATCATGGGCAATACGGTAGTATTCAAACCAGCCAAGTATGGCGTCCTATTGATCCGTCCTTTGCTTGAGGCCTTCCGTGACAGTTTCCCCCCGGGGGTAATTAATATCATATATGGAAGGGGTCGCGAAACCGTTGGTGCATTGATGGAAACCGGCAAACTCGATGTCTTCGCGTTTATCGGCACCAATAAGGGCGCCAATGACCTCAAGAAACTGCATCCCAAGCCGCACAGACTAAAGGCGATCCTCGGACTCGATGCTAAAAATCCGGCTATTGTAATGCCCGACGCAGACTTGGACAATGCAGTTAACGAGTGTGCGCTCGGGACACTCTCGTTCAACGGGCAGCGTTGTACCGCTCTTAAAGTACTTTTCGTTCATCGCAGTATACTTGAGCAGTTTGTAAAGAAATACTGTGATGCTGTTTCTCAACTCAAATATGGAATGCCCTGGGAACCTGGAGTGTCCCTGACCCCACTTCCTGAACCCGGGAAAACCGACTATCTGAAAGGCCTAGTGGAAGATGCACTTGAAAATGGAGCCAAGATCATGAATCCGGGCGGAGGCACTGTGCGTCACTCTTTCTTCTATCCGGCGGTTCTTTATCCGGTGACTAATAAAATGAAGATCTATTATGAAGAACAGTTTGGGCCGGTCATTCCGATCGTGCCGTATGACCAAGACGAGGAGACAATTCGTTATGTATTGAATTCCCATTTCGGACAACAGGTCAGTCTGTTCGGCAAGGATTCAAAGCAAATTGCCAAATACATCGATGCCTTTGCCAGTCAGGTGGGCCGGATCAATCTCAATACGCAATGTCAAAGGGGACCGGATACCTTTCCGTTCAACGGCAGGAAAGATTCTGCTGAAGGAACCCTTTCTGTTTCGGATGCCCTCCGGGTATTCTCCATCAGGTCACTGGTCGCCGCAAAGACAACCACAGAGAACAAGACAATTGTGGCCAATATCCTTCGTAATCGCGAATCCGGATTCCTGACAACAGACTACATCTTCTGATTATGTCAGAAGCGAAATCCATATGCGTCAGGATCCAGGGTAAGGTCCAAGGGGTGTTTTTTCGTGCCGCCACCCAGCAGCAGGCAAATGCACTAGGGCTTCATGGATTTACAAGAAACGAGTTAGACGGGAGTGTCTACATTGAGGCCGAGGGACCGGCAGATAATCTGGAGCTGTTTGTCAGATGGTGCCATCAGGGTCCTCCACAGGCAACAGTACATCGTGTGGAAGTAAGTGAACAGCCCTCCAAAGGATTTCACGGATTCGAAGTGAGGAGGTAGCCCTCCTCAGATTTGATCCTCGGTACCGTCAGGAGATTTCAATCAAATTAGGATTATGCCAACTCGAAACTTTCCGCAGAAGCATACTTCATGTATTCTTCCAGCTCAAAGGGAACATCTCCTCCCTCAAGAAGGCATCCATCCGGAATGGTAGGGTAAATCTCTTCGTATGTTTTGACCATGTTCATGAATACCCTGCGGTACACATGTGTCCGGTTGATCTGCTCTGGATGAGTCATCCCTGTGGCCGCCATTAGTTCAACAAAACTCTCCACGGTGTTTTTGTGGAAATTGGCTACTCTTTGAGCTTTGTCTTTGACATCAAGCCCCTTCATAAGTTCCGGGTTTTGAGTGGCCACCCCGGTCGGGCAGGTATTGCGGTTGCATTCCAGTGCCTGAATGCATCCTAATGCCATCATCATGGCGCGGGCAGCATTGCAAGTATCAGCACCAAGTGCCATCGCGCGGAGGATATTGAATCCTGTCAGCACTTTCCCCGACGCTATCATTCTCATTTCTTGGCGGATGCTGAAACCACGTAGCGCATTGTCAACAAAAGCCAAAGCATCCAGCAACGGCATGCCTACAAAGTTGGTGAATTCAGGAGGTGCAGCTCCTGTACCGCCTTCCCCACCATCCACCGTAATGAAGTCCGGATAGATTTTCAATTCCACCATAGCCTTGCAGATCGAAAGAAATTCGCTTTTTCTCCCCACACAAAGTTTAAATCCAACTGGTTTGCCCCCCGAAAGATCTCTAAGCCGCTTCACAAACATCAAAAGCTCCTTTGGCGTACTGAAGGCGCTGTGAAATGGCGGCGAAAAAACTGTGGTGCCTGGCTTGACCAATCTGATCTTTGCAATTTCAGGGGTGTTCTTGGCTGCAGGTAGAATTCCACCATGTCCTGGTTTGGCTCCCTGCGACAATTTGATTTCAATCATCCTGACGTTGGGCTTGGTCGCATTGGCCTTAAAAGCTTCGTCAGAAAAATTTCCATCTTCCGTCCTGGCCCCAAAATAACCTGTTCCAATTTGCCAGATGATATCGCCGCCTGGCTGAAGATGATATGGACTAAGCCCTCCTTCGCCCGTGTTATGTGCAAATCCACCCAGCTTGGCTCCGCTGTTAAGTGCCAGAATCGCATTTTGACTTAACGATCCAAAACTCATTGCGGAAACGTTAAGCACGCTCATTTCATATGGCTGCTTGCAGTCCTTGCCTCCAAACCGAATTCTTGGGTTATGCTCCATTTTGTGGAAATCCTTCGGGGCAATAGAATGCGTAATCCATTCATAACCTTCAGCGTAGACATTCAACTGCGTGCCGAACGGTATTGTATCAATTTGCTTTTTAGCCCGCTGATAAATAACCGAGCGTTCATTTCGGTTGATGGGTGCACCATCCGTATCGGATTCCACAAAGTACTGCTGGATTTTCGGGCGGAGATCTTCAAATACATAACGCAGGCGTCCGAAAAGAGGAAAGTTTCTCTTGATGGATTGCTTGACCTGCAGCATGTCAGCTATGCCCATATAGATGAGGGGGCCTGCAATCAGAAACAGGAAAAGAGCATCAATCCAGAACCAGGACAACGCCAGGATAATTGCGACTACGGCAATGCTGCCGAGAACGAATAACTTCCGCATAACAGGTTTGGGGTTAGTGAGTAAATATAGTTTTTTGATTTCTAATTCAGTACAGACATCTGAACCAGCAAAGACAACACAAGAAACGTGACTGCCGGCAGTGAGTATTTTGCTTACTTCCATTGTTGGTTGAGTTTGAATCTTGTCACCGTCAGCAGACAGCCAGGCCACCCTCTGCGATGCTTGTGCAAATGTGAAAAACCTGTTTGACGCGTTGGCCGCTTTTGGCCGGATCTGGCCGGAATTGGCCGGTTTTGGCAGAGACTGTCAGGACCTGACAAGGGTCTATAGCGGTCTATGGCGCGTGGCCTCCTCGTCTGAAGAATTGTCGAACACATCCAAAACACATTCAAAACACAGCCTATAGCGCGTCTATAAAAGTTCTATAAAACGTCTATAGCCGGTCTATGAAAAGTCTATGCAGCGTATATAGCGGGTCTATAGCGACTCGCACCGAATCGGGGCACGGGGTCTGAAGAATGGTCAATGGGTTTAGCTTCTAGGCGGCTGGCTGCCTTCACACCTGAGGATTGTGTACTTGTTCTTTTCAGCAGTCAAAATGTCACCCTGCTCAGATAGGGATTCCTGCCATCTGTTTTACTACCGCCTGCCGCTACGCAGATCTCAAGTGCACAATTCCTTTTGTCTTGTGAAGTTGAACCTCGAATAGGTCTTTCAATACGGCCTTCATTCTGTTCTCAGCCAATTGAGGATTACGGTTGTCCGGCAAGAATATGGTCAGATCCAAAACGGCCTGAACAAATTGCGGACGATGGCATAATTGAGTAGTCCACTCTTCAAAGGCAGCCGACCATTCATTTTCATATTTATCTGAGTGATCTCTGCCGTCCCACAGGAATTCAAGCTGTGTTTCGCCGAATTTGAAGCGGTAAATCCCCGCGATCGTCTCATAAAATGAGAATAGGGATTTCAGATTGATGGGATTAAAGGCCGCGATCTTCTCACTAAATGCATCATTAAGGCCCAATGGGTTATTCAGGAACTGGTAAGATTCCCTGGCATGCTGAACCAGAAAAGTAAGGAGACGGTCTTGCGATCGAAGCTGGGCGGCCTCAAGCAGATAGTTCTTGTCAAGCGGAAAGAACTTTCTTACCAACCGTTTGGAGGGTTTGGCAAAGATAGCAAATCCCAGGCAGTTGAGGCTTTTGGGATTATCCTTTAAGGCAATTTCCCTTAGGCGGAATTACATTTTACATTAACTTAAAACCACAATTTAACCTTGAGTCACATGAAGAAGAAGATACTCTACGGCTTGATTGCCATTCTCGCGCTGCTTCAATTTGTACGTCCGGCCAGAAACATTTCTGCGGAGGCCAGCCCTAATGAAATCAACCTCCATTATGCAGTGCCTGATCAGGTTTTGAGCACGCTCAAATATTCCTGTTACGATTGCCATAGCAACAACACAAAATATCCATGGTATTTCAATATCCAGCCGGTCGGAATGTGGATGCAAAGTCATGTCAATGACGCAAAACGTCATCTCAACTTTTCCGAATTCGGGTCCTATGAGGAGAAGAAAGCCAAACACAAGTTTGAAGAAATTGAAGACGCTGCTTCCAACGGGTGGATGCCCCTTGGTAGCTACCTCCTGATACATAGCGATGCCAGATTGACGCCTGATCAATCAAAGGCTATCGCAGCATGGGCAGGTTCCCTTAAATAATCAGGATACCCGTAACGGGTTTGAAGAGATTCCAAATAAGTCACTGCACTGAGGCAGTAAGGCTTATCCTCTCCACCAGTTGAATGACTTGTCCAAGACAGAGGGCGTCAATGTTATCAAAGTCATTCAACTTATGACTATCCACATCCAGTACCAGGCGCACTTCACCAGCCACGATGGCAGGGAGAACAATTTCGGATTTTGACTCTGAGCTGCAAGCAATGTGACCGGGGAACTGATCAACATCTGGGACAATGATGGTCCGCTTGTCCTTCCAGGCAGAACCACAAACCCCTTTTCCGAAATCGATCCGGGTACATGCAACAGGCCCCTGAAAAGGTCCAAGAACCAACTGTTTTCCTTTAACCAAATAGAAACCCACCCAGAAGAAATTCATGCCATGACGCAAGGCTGCGACGATATTTGAAAGATTGGCTATAAAATCAGATTCGGATTCAACAAGAGCCTGCAACTGCGGCAATAAGACCCGGTAGCGTGTGGCTTTATCCTCGGATGTGGATGGAATAAGTTGCTCAGCCATATCAGGAATTTTGAACTTCCCCGGAGCCGGCAGGGGTTTCTGATTTTTCACCGCCCGGCTCTGAGGTCATGGCAGGTGTTATCGCCATGCTTTCACCAGCAGGTGCTGTAGAGTGATCTTTTTCACCGAAAAATCTCTTTTGAAATGCCAGGATGGAGACCACCCCAATAAAGATTGAAGAGTCAGCAACGTTGAATACCGGGCTGAAGAAAAGGAATTCGGAATCACCCCAAACAGGCACCCAGGAAGGCCAGGTGAATTTGAAGATGGGGAAAAACAGCATATCAATGACTTGCCCGTGGAACCATGGTGTGGGAGCACCTTCTGTTGCATTCTGATTGAGAAAAACTCCGTAAAAAGTACTATCGATTACATTGCCAACTGCACCACCGAGAATAAGTGCAAGACAGATGAGAAATCCCGGATGTGAATCGCGCCGTGAGGATGTCAAAAGGTACCAGCCTATGCCAATCATGGCACCGATGCGGAAGAATGTGAGGGCCAATTTTCCAAACTCACTTTCCCACCGTATTCCAAAGGCCATGCCTGGATTCAGTAAATAATGAAGCTTAAACCACTCGCCCAATACATTGATCTCTTCGTGGAGATACATATAATGATGCACCAGCAATTTGCTGACCTGGTCAATGAGTATGACTATAAGTGCGATAATCAGGTATTTGGAAACTTTCACTGCTTTTTCTTCAAGATAATTTTCACTTTCAACACAAACTCATCCATATCTACTTCAGTTCCATCCATAAGCCTGTCTTTTATGTCCAGACTCGTGGCTTGAGTTTCCGTACGGATGTAATCATTAAACGCTGCAAAGGCACCTTCCATCATTTCAGCCTGGCCGTTCTGCAAAGCATCTTTCCCGACTTCAATGCATATTTTGTCCAGTACCTGCAGACCCATGTCCTTCCGAAGATTTTGCACGCGATTCACAAAATCCCTCGCCAATCCCTCTTTTCTCAGGTTGTCCGTAATGGTAATATCCAATGCCGCTGTCACTACTCCTTCACTCGCCACAGCCCATCCAGGTATGTCTTCAGAGCTGAGAATTACATCCTCCAGAACAAGTTCGAATCCTCCTTTGTTCAGAAGTCCCTTCTTTTCCAATGTTCCGATTTCCTCACGTGTCATTGCCTGGATAACTGAAGAAACCTCCTTCATCCTGGAACCATATTGTTTCCCGAGTTTCGGAAAGTTGGGCTTTGCTTTCTTGACCAACAACCCAGAAGTGTCGTCAATGTATTCCACTGCCTTAATGTTCACCTCTGCCTTAATGATATCCTCCACAGCCCGAACACGAATGGCGAAATCTTCGTCCAGAACAGGTATCAGCACCTTATTCAAAGGTGTGCGAACTTTGATTTTATTATTCTTACGAATTGAGTGAACCAGGGAACAAATCTTTTGAGCATATTCCATCGAGCGCTCCAACTCAGTATTCACCTTGTTCTTCTCAGGCAACACCAAGTCAGTATGATGAACAGATTCATGACGGAGAGGCGTATTGAGTTTCCTGGCAATCTCCCGGATATTGTCGGTCAGGTTCCTGTAAAGGAACTCTGCGTAAAAAGGAGCAATAGGTGACATGAGTTGAGAAACGACCATAAGACACTCATACAGCGTTTCATAAGCTGCCCGCTTGTCATCCGGCATTTCACCACGGTTACCAGGTTGCCAGAAGCGCTTTCTGTTGAGTCGTACATACCAGTTTGAAAGATGATCATCAACGAAGCTCTGTATGGCGCGGGCTGCCTGCGTAGGTTCATAGTCATTGTATGCTTCGGTAACTTCAATGATTAGAGTCTGAAGTTTGGAAATTATCCAGCGATCCAGGATAGTCAGTTTGTCATAGGGCACGTTATTCATTTCGTCCTTCACAAATCCATCTATATTGGCATACAGTGAGAAGAAGGAATAGGTATTCATCAACGTACCGAAGAATCGACGCTGGGTTTCCACCAGGCCATTCATGTCAAACTTGAGATTATCCCAGGGTGGAGCATTTTCAATCATGTACCATCTTACGACATCGGCACCGTACTTCTCCATTGTCGTGTACGGGTTGATAACGTTGCCTTTGCGCTTGGACATCTTGTTCCCATCCTTATCGAGAACAAGACCAGTTGAGATCACGTTTTTAAAGGCCACACTGTCGAACAGTAGTGAGGCTATGGCATGAAGGGTAAAAAACCATCCACGCGTCTGATCCACCCCCTCTGAAATGTAGTCGGCGGGGAATGCTCCTTCCCAGCCCTGACCGAAGGGTTGCGGATGCTGGGCTTTCAGCTTTTCCTTATTAAGTCCCCATTGCGCATAGGGCATGGCACCTGAATCGAACCAAACGTCGATAAGGTCCGGCTCCCGGAACATCTGCTGTCCTGTGGGGCTTATCAGCACGATTGAGTCTACGTATGGACGATGCAAATCCAGGCTTGGGCCATCTACATCAAAAGTATTTTTAACACCTGCCTTTGCTGCCTTTTCAATTTCAGCTTTCAGTTCCGACAATGAGCCAATGCAAATTTCCTCTTTGCCATCTTTGGTTCTCCATATAGGCAAAGGTGTGCCCCAGTACCGCGAGCGGGATAAATTCCAGTCCACGAGGTTCTCCAACCAGTTGCCAAATCTTCCGGTGCCCGTACTCTCAGGCTTCCAGTTGATGGTGCGGTTGAGTTCGACCATGCGGTCTTTCAAAGCAGTAGTTCGGATAAACCAGGCATCCAGGGGGTAATACAAAACCGGTTTGTCTGTACGCCAGGAATGAGGATAAGTGTGCTCGTACTTTTCAACCTTGAATGCCTTGTTCTCCTCCTTCAATATGATCGACAAGATGACATCTGTGTTCTTATAATCAGGAAGCGACTCATCCTCATCGGTGTAATTCTTGACGTAGAAATCATTTTCCGAGAGAGGTTTGTGCGTCTTAATTCCGTACCTGGCCACAGCTTCTTTTAGACGCGCACCAATCTCCTTTACGAATTTCCCTTTTCTATCCACGGTGGGAACCTCATTACCATCCTCGTCTCTGACCGTCAAAGGCGGAATGCCATTTTGCCTGGCTGCCCTGAAGTCATCAGCTCCGAATGTGGGAGAAATATGAACGACACCTGTTCCGTCTTCTGTGGTGACAAAATCGCCATGAATAACCTTGAATGCCTTTTCGGCATCATACAAGGGTTTCACATAAGGAATCAATTGCTCGTATTCCACTCCTACCAGGTCAGTGCCGTTGAAATCCTTCTCACCAAACTCAATTGCTGAGGCTCTGTTCCCTTGTTTAAGCATTGGCTCTCCTGGCAGGGAAGGTCTTTGAATGTATTTATCAACCAGGTCTTTAGCGAGGATAACGTAGTCTGTCGAGCCTGTGTACTTGTTGTGTACACCGATTCTTGTATAGCTGATGTTTTGATTAACAGCCAGGGCCGTATTGGATGGAAGAGTCCACGGCGTGGTGGTCCAGGCAAGGATGTATACGTTGTCGGTGTCAATGCCCTGAAAAAGCAACCGTGACCGGTTATTACGCTTGACCTTGAATTGTGCTACAATGGACGTATCCTTAACGTCCCTGTAGCACCCTGGCTGGTTGAGCTCATGAGAGCTGAGTCCCGTGCCATCAGAGGGGGAATAAGGTTGAATAGTGTAGCCCTTATAGAGGAGCCCTTTGCTGTGGAATTGCTTCAGAATCCACCAGAGGGTTTCGATGTAATCATTGTTATACGTTATGTAAGGGTGCTGAAGGTCCACCCAATACCCCATCTTTTCAGTGAGGTCATCCCACTGGTCCTTGTATTTCATCACCGTCTCGCGACAGCGACGATTGTACTCCTCAATGGATATCTTCTTGCCAATATCATCCTTGGTGATGCCCAGTTCTTTCTCGACCTGCAGTTCAACAGGCAGGCCGTGCGTGTCCCAGCCGCCTTTCCGTTTCACCTGGTATCCCTGTAGAGTTTTGAAGCGGCAGAAGATATCTTTCACGGTGCGCGCCATCACATGATGGATGCCCGGCGTACCGTTTGCCGAAGGCGGGCCCTCATAAAAAGTAAACGTTTCTCTTCCCTCACGGTTGCTCACGGAATGGTCGAAAATCTTTTCCTTCTTCCAGAAATCCAGAATTTCAGAAGCCACTTGCGCGAAATCCAGCTCTTTATATTCCCTATATTTCATTTGTTGTCCAAAATACTAATGCATCATTCGGCTGATCCGGACCGATCGTGAATCTGAATCCGGCTCAGATCAATCTCCTCATCTTCCTGCTCCCCATAGAAAGAGGTATCAAAATCATCGATAGGCAAAGCCACATCATCAACCGTCCGCTTTGGTTTATCGAAAGTCATGATCAGGGCAGGGAGAAGAATGAGATTGGTAAACATGGAAATAACCAGAGTGGTTGATGTCAGGATACCAAGTGCCACAGTTCCACCAAAATCAGAAAAAGCAAAAATGATAAACCCTGCAAAAAGAGCCGTCGAAGTGTAGATGATGCTCTTGCCCGTCTCAAGAATACTCTCGCTTACGGAACGTGGAATGAAAAATGAAGTGGCCCTCAACTCCTGGCGATACTTTGCAAGGAACCGGATCGAATTGTCAACAGAAATACCAAAGGTGATGCTGAAGATCAACGCCGTGCTGGCCTTAAGCGGGATGTCGAGATAACCCATAAGTCCGGCGGTAATCATTAGGGCTATTAGGTTTGGGAGGAGGGAAATGACTATCATCCGTGCATTCGCGAACAGGAACGCCATGGAGAGTGTGATGAGAACAAACGCCAGTACCAGGCTTTCGGTCAGATTGTTGATCAGGTATTTGTTGCCTTTGATAAATATTTTGGAGGATCCGGTCACGGTAACAGCCACAGTGTCCTTTTCAGATTTCAGATTCTTCTTCAGTGATGCGACCAGTAAACCCGCTCTTGGTTCAATCACCTGATGAATGAGCGAATCCATCCGCTTTGATCCGATATCTGCCATTTGAAGAGAGATTCTCATTTTATGAAAAGAGGAGTCAACAAATGAGCGGAACAATCCCGAATTGTCAGACTGTCCCTTCAGATACCGAAGAATAAATGCCGACTCGCTTTTTGTGGGGAGGTCATAACGGTCAGGATTATTGTTATAGAATCCCTGCTTGGCGGCTTTAACCAAACTGACAATAGATACAGGGCGGGAAGTTACTGTAATGGAGTCCAGTGACGATTCAAAATCGTTGATAGCATTAAGATTATTGAGGTCAAGCAGAGGACGGCGCCGTTTGGTTTCAATGTCCACCATTATTTCCAAGGGCATTACCCCGCTGAAATTCGCCTCAAAGAACTTCAGGTCCTTCTTGATCTGGCTTTCTTCAGGAATGTCATCCACCATAAATGTTATGGAATGCAGGCGCATCATCCCGATGGCTGCAACTATGGTAATCGCAAGAGATGTAAGGTAGATTACAGTCCGATGCCGGTGAACCATGAGGTCCAAAGTCTCCACGAAAGCCCCCATCATCGGGAACTGCAAATGCTTCAGATGCTTTGACGAAGGTTCGGGCAACCAGGAAAGAATCCCAGGAATCATTACAAGGCTGACAAAAAACAGTCCGATGATATTGATACCGGCTACAATTCCGAACTCCCTTAGGATTGTAATATCGGTCGAAAGCAGCGTCAGGAATCCGATGGCCACGGTGAGATTGGTAAGAAAGGTCGCCAATCCCATTTTCTGAACCACGGCGTTGATGGCTATCATCTTGTCGCGGCTCTTGGAATACTCAACATGATATTTATTCAGAAGATATATCGCATTAGTGATCCCGATTGTGACAATCACAGGGGGGATCAGCCCGCTTAGCAGCGTAATCTTGAAGCCAAAAATCACGATGGTGCCCAGCGTCCACACAACTAGGACGCCGATCATAACCATTGAAAAGATCACGGCCCGCACAGAGCGGAAAAACAAAAGCATAATCGCGCCCGTGACAATCGCAGACAAGTAAAGGAAGAGCGAGAGTTCCTTTCTGACCTGTTCGGCAACCACTGCGCGTACAAATGGAAGACCGGCATATTTCAAGGCGATACCTGTCTGATCGGAAAATTCTTTCCCGTAATCCTGAAGCTTACGGGTAAGTTCCACTCGCTTAGAGGAATTGGCATATTCCTTCTGAATAGAAACGAGCATCATGGTTGCGCCATTGCGGGCATTCACAAGTTGCCCGGCATAGAACTTCTGGTTCTGGGCAAAATGCAGAAGGCTATCCAATTCCTTTTGCGTACCCAATGTATCAGGGAACAGCGAAACAAGCTGGAATTTTGAATGCGCAGTGTCCTTCCGAATGATCTTCATCAAAGGCAGCGACAGCACCTCATTCACTCCTTCAATGGTTCGAAAACGCTTGCTAAGATCCTTTAATGCCTGGAAATTCTTGACCTGATATACGGCACTGTCTTCAAGTCCGATCGCAACCATGTTGCCGTCTTCGCCGAACTGCGCCTTGAACTTGTTCAGGAAGATCATGTCAGGGTCGTTGGGCGGAACGGTGCGTGCAAAGTCGTAGCTCATCTCTACCTTTGACGCGTAGTAGCCCATAATGACAGTCACGATCGCAATGATGCCCATGAGGGGCAATCGAAATCGGATGATGCTATCGGCAATGCGTGACCACATGAAGGCCAATTTTGGCCCCGCAAAAGTAAGGATTTTTGGCGGGTTTAGGCCACCCAGAATCTCCTTTAATTGATGGGCGGTGTATCCTCAGTTCCAAGTTATTAGCCTTCCTCAGGACAACGAGATCCCCTTGATTTTTCGATACAAGGACAGGGCATGACGGTCAGTAAGCCCTGACACAAAATCAATGATCAGCCGGAGCATCACGTACATGGATTTACTCTCAGCAATGGCCATTCTGGTTTCCAGAGGAAATAACAGTCCGAGGTTTTCAAATTTCCTGGATTTCCCGCGATCGCGAATGACACGGCCTGCGGCAATAAACTCATCCAAAAGACCGGGAAGTACAACATGACCGGCGGCTTCAATTTCAGTGACTTCTCTTGCCCTGTAAATCCGTTCCACTGAAACCGTCCCGATTCTTTTCAAAGCATCCTGAAATGAAGTTTCGTCGACAAGTGCTTTGTCATATTCACCCCGAAGTATCAAATCTTCGTTCTTAAGAAAGACCTCTGCACAGGCTTCAATCAGTTCGCCAATCGCAAGCGCGCGAAGAATGCCCAGCTTTTTGTTCAATCCATCAGGCCCTGACAGTTTTTGCCGATCCAACTTGGATCCCAATACCGGAGCTAGGAGATCAACCGTTTCGTCAAAACTCACCAGTCCCAAACGACAGCCGTCTTCGAGGTCAATGACGCTGTAGCAAATATCATCGGCTGCTTCAACAAGGAACGCGAGTGGATGACGACACCAAGCCTGTGTTTTGGTCTCAATGAGTTGAAGTTGAGTCGCAATTTCTTTGAACAAGTCTTTCTCACTTTGAAAGAAGCCGTACTTTTTTTGGCTGCGGCGGATTTTCTCGCGATCAGGGAAATGCGCCTCGCACGGATACTTTGTAAAAGCGCCCAACGTAGCCATGGTCAACTTCAATCCGTATTCCTGCTGGTTCAGAATACGGAATCCCTGGGCATTGCCCTCAAAGCGGATCAGGTCCTCCCATTCAGACACAGTGACCTCGGGCTTGATTGCACTCTGCCCCTTAAAAAAATCTGACAGGGCATCCTCTCCGGCGTGCCCGAATGGCGGATTGCCAAGATCATGTGCCAGTGCAGCAGCGGCAACAATAGCGCCAAAATCAAACAATGAATACTTTTCTGATAATTCCGGGTGCCGCTGAAGAAGTACCTCCCCCACCTTTTTACCGAGTGACCTGCCCACACTGGAAACTTCCAGGCTATGGGTCAATCTGGTATGAACAAAATCATATTCGGGAAGCGGGTGCACCTGCGTCTTGTCCTGCAGCCGTCTGAAGGGATGAGAGAAAATGATCCGGTCGTAATCTTGTTCAAAAGCGCTGCGGGTAGATGCAGATAATGATGCGGGTTGACCTAACCTGGCCGGTGAAAGAAGCTGTGTCCAGTTCAAGTGGTTGTCTTTGTCGAATTCGAAACAAATTTCGAATAATTTATCCTAAAGCACGTTCACAGTTGTAATTTTGAATGATGTACAAAGCATCAGTAAACAATCAGTCATTTGAAGTCTCCAATGATGGAGAAACCTGGATAGTAAACGGCCATCCATTGCAATGGGACGTCGCGGCCCTGGGTCCGCGCCACTTCAGTATTATCTATCAAAACAGGAGTTATAACGCTGAGGTTGTCAAAATTGACAACCAGACCAAGACGATAGAGCTGAAACTGAACGGAAGAAAACAAACGGTGCAGCTGCGCGACGGTATCGACCTCTTGCTTGAAAAGATGGGTATGAATACCTCCGACAGCACAAAAATCAATGCAATCCGTGCCCCTATGCCTGGTCTCATAATTGATCTTAAGATCAAGGCAGGCGACAGTGTCAGTATTGGTGACCCCTTACTCGTTCTGGAGGCCATGAAAATGGAAAATGTACTCAAAGCACATGGAGAGGGTGTTGTGAAGCAGGTAAAAGTGAAGAAGGGGGACAGTGTTGAAAAAGGTCAACTGCTGATTGAATTCTAAAGGCACCGAATGGAGTTCAGCCTGGACAACATTAAGAAGACGTTCGAAGAGCTCAAACATGCTGGCGTTTTCCGGCGTCTGTTTGGCTGGGGCGAGATCAAGAATCGACTGATTGATGCCAACGGTGAGTTGCAGCGGTTACTCGCACGACTGGACGAGCTCCAAAAGGAAAACGACAAAGCCCTGAGCCTCCTCGAAATCGAAAAAGCTTCATGCAAAAATCTTCAATCCAACCAACAACAACTTGTTACTGATTATCAACTTCTGAAGCAGACTCAAACCCACCTGAGTCGTCAACTTGAAGAGGGTCAGAAAGAAATCGCAACATTGAAGGAATCCAATAACAGTTACCTGAGAAGGGGAACTGAACTTTCAAATGAATTGGCGATCTCCAGACAAAGACTTGAACAATCGGAGGCGACTCTTCAGCAACTAAGGACACAGAACATCCAATTACAGAAGGATGATGAGGTTCGAAAAGCTGAATTGGCCAAGTCGATGGCCTCGCTCACCAGGATCACCGAAAAGGTTCATCACGACCGGGAAGAAGAAATCCAGGAAAGAAACAGAAAAGAAATTGAGCGGATCAGAAATCTCAAGGCAACGTGGGTAAATCACGAAGAAAACGTACGCAACCGCATCAAAACCATCTGCAGCCAATACACCGTTGAATACGTTGAGAAGGTTCCCTTCAAAGGCAAGCCGGACAACACCCTGCGCATCAATGATGAGTATATCATTTTCGATGCAAAAAGTCCGGCGAACGACGACCTTACCAATTTTCCAAGTTACATCAAAAGTCAGGTGGAGGGGGGCAAATATGTACGCGAAGATGATGTAAGAAAGGAAATGTTCCTGGTTGTGCCCACCAATACACTTGATGCTCTGGAGCAATTCACCTACCGGTTGAGTGACTATACTGTATACGTGATCTCAATTGATGCGCTGGAGCCTGTCATTCTGACCCTTCAGCGCATCGAGGACTATGAATTCGCAGAGCAGTTGAGCCCGGAAGAGCGGGAGAACATCAGTCGTGTTATTGGAAAATTTGTTCATCTCTCCAAGCGCCGGATTCAAATCGATGGATTCTTTGCAAAACAGTTCTTTGAACTTGTGTACCGTAGCGAGGCTGATCTGCCCAAGGAGTTTATGGACAAGGTAATCGAGTTTGAAAAATCCGAAAAACTGAATCCTCCACTGGAAAGAAGGGCCAAACAAATCAACGTTAAGGATCTCAAGTCGGATAGTGAGAGGCTTGAAAGCGAGGCCAATCAGCGTGGAATTATTACCCAGGATTCATTACTGAGTAAAGAACTCAACAAATTGCCGTTGTACTCCACTGAGCACGCAAAACCCAAAGACAAAGAACAGGGTGAGTTATTCGATAGCAAGGAATGAAGGATAATTAAATTAGTTATCATTTTACAAAACAATTGACCTATGAAAAACCTAATGTGTGCTATTTCCATTGTCGCGTTATTTCTCTCCGTAACTTCTTGTGCAGTAAACAAGGCAGCGGGTAATTGGGATTATTCCGTGACTGGAACGCCTCAGGGAGATTATTCAGGTGTAATGGTTATTACCCAGGAAAAAAGCGGCTACACCGGCAAATTGACCGGTCAGACCGGTGAAATTCCATTTGACAAGCTGTCTTATGATAAGAAACAGGGCAAGCTTTCAGGTAATTTCTACTTCAGCGGATATCCTCTTTCACTCACTGCAACAGTAGTTAAAGATGAAATGAAGGGAGCCATTTCTACTGGTGACATGGAATTCCCGCTCACTGCCAACAGAAAGAAATAGCCTGGATCATGCGAGACAGCATTATCAAACTGAAAAAGCTGATTGTAGTCGGTGATCGCGTGTTGATACGGCCCGTCAAAGAGTCTGAACGGACTGAAAGCGGCCTATATCTCCCCCCGGGGGTACAGGAGAAAGAAAAGATTCAGAAAGGCTATGTGATCAAGACGGGGCCAGGATATCCATTGCCTCTTCCTGCTGATGAAGAGGACTCATGGAAGGGACGGGAAGAACAAGTAAAGTATTTGCCACTGCAGGCTCAGGAAGGAGATTTGGCTATCTTTCTTCAGAAGGGAGCCATTGAAGTTATGTATGAGGGTGAGAAATATTTCATTGTCCCTCAGGCTTCCATTTTAATGCTGGAGCGCGAGGACGACCTGTAAAATGGCTGGACTTTCCTTTGATGTGCTCCGCGTGGGCAAAAAATATAGACTGACCAACTTTGGGGAGCAGCACGATTTCGAAATAGAACGAATTCTGCTCCACGACTTCAAAGCCAAGGACCTTCATACCCTCGAACGTTTCCTTCTAAAAGATCTGATCAAGTATGGAACGGGTCGGGATTTTGAAATTCGCGAGCTGGATTCTGATCCTGGTTAAGTGGCGACAGCCGCTTATTCAATCTAACAGCCATCAGCACCTATCCATTGCCAAAACTTGACTATTCCAACAAAAAGGCAAAGGGTTTTCCTAATTTTAGAAACATGTCGGTTCTCTTTCAATCCAATTTGGTCAACTATCAATCTGCTATTATGAGAATATTGCTGATAATATTCATTTTTATCTCCATTCCAGGCTGGGGACAATCGCGATGGAGCGAAGCCCAGGCTAAAGCCTGGTATGACCAGCAACCCTGGCTGGTTGGCAGCAATTTTATTCCCAGCAATGCCATTAACGAACTGGAAATGTGGCAGGCAGAATCCTGGGATCCCGCAACCATCGATCGCGAATTGGGATGGGCCGAAAAAATCGGCATGAACACGATGCGGGTATTTCTGCATGACTTGCTTTGGAATGATTCTGAAGCATTCAAAAAGCGGCTCAACGAATTTCTCGCCATCTGCGAGAAGCACCATATCAAGCCCATGCTGGTGATTTTTGACAGCGTATGGGATCCGAATCCGAAATTGGGAAAGCAGCGCGACCCAAAACCCGGTGTCCATAACTCCGGCTGGATGCAAAGCCCTGGGGCGGCGATAGCCAATGAGAAGGAATACCCCAGACTGGAGAAGTATGTTAAAGGGGTTGTTGCGGCATTCGCGAAAGACCAACGTATTCTCGCATGGGACATCTGGAATGAGCCTGATAATGTCAATACCAATATCTATCAGGATCCATCCAACAAGGTGGCACTGATACAAAAACTATTGCCTCAAGCCTTTGAATGGGCACGCTCAGCACACCCGGAACAACCTCTTACCTGCGGCGTCTGGAAGATGAATCTTGATGCAAAGGAGCCAAATGATTTTGAAACGATGCAATTGAATAAATCCGATATTATCTCTTTTCACTGTTATGGAGATCCGGCAACTTTCGAGAAGTATGTAAAAATGATGAGTGCATACAACCGGCCGGTAATATGCACTGAATATCTGGCAAGAGGCTTTAAGAGCAACTTTGAAACGATACTCCCCATTGGCAAGAAATACAAAATCGGCATGATCAACTGGGGGCTGGTTAAAGGAAAGACACAGACTCATCTGCCCTGGGATTCATGGCAGAAGCCTTATGTAAATGGCCGAGAACCTGCTGTGTGGCATCACGAAGTCTTCTATCCTGACGGAAAACCATACAAGGAGGAAGAAGTCAAAGTCATTCGTCAGTTAACTTCTGCCAAATAAAATCCACGACATGCGCCGGTTCCATTTTCTCCTGGTCATTCTGATCCTATCCTCCTGCCAGACACCTGCTGAGCAACTCGCCTCAGGAATGGATGATTACTTCAGAAAACTTATTCCGGAAAATGGCCCGGGTGGTGCAGCCCTTATTTTGAAGGACACCACGGTAGTATACTCAGGAGCCTTTGGGCTTGCCGACCTTGGCACAAAGGCCCCGATTACAACTCAGACTCTTTTTAATGTGGGATCCATCACAAAGACTTTTGTTTCTTACGGCATTCTAATGTTGAGAGCAGAAGGCAAGCTTTCCCTTGAGGACAGCCTTCTCAAATATTTTCCAGAGTTTAAAAACAAGGAAATTGCCAGAAAGGTCAAAATCAAACATCTTTTGACTCACACTTCGGGACTGCCGGACATCCGAAAAGTGAAGGAAGATTCTGTTTTCTACCTTACAGCGGATGATAAACAGAACTGGTTTCCGATTACACAAACTGACAGTCTTGAGTTCGAGCCTGGCACAAAATATAACTACTCCAATCCCGCTTTTAACGCACTTGCCCTTATTATCGAGCAGGTATCCGGTCAAAAATGGCAAGCCTTCATAAACGAAAGAATTTTTCGTACGAGCGGAATGACAACCAGTACCATTACCGATGGTGCACATCCATCAACCGGTGTGTCCCACGCTTATACAAAGATTCGCGGTCAATGGACCGAGGATGATTTTGGAGAAGAGCCAACATTCTGTGCTTCAGGAAACGGCGGAATCTGGAGTTCGGTTGAAGAACTGGCCCGATATGAGTTGGCCATTCGTAAAGCCATCTTTTTGCCTTCCGGCATCATCGACGAATCTGCTGAAGTCAAGACTTTTCCCGGATGGGCCGGCGTGAATCCGCCCGACCGGGGCTGGAGTTGGGTGATTGACAAAACGCAGGAAGGATT
>JBDHXU010000020.1:0-43242 GCA_039810905.1 Cyclobacteriaceae bacterium
TGCAAAACGCTTACGGCTATGGACTATTTACAGGCGGACTCGGTCTGCATTACGGAGCCGAATTACTAGGTATGACCGTGGTGCCTGTTTCGGGTGGAATGACAGACCGACAGCTGCTGCTCTTACAGGATTTCAAGCCTCACATGATCGCTTGCACGCCCTCCTATGCCCAGACCCTGGGAGAAGAAGTTGTCCGTCGTGGCATTGATGTCAGCAAACTGAATCTGCGTTACGCTATTCTGGGTGCTGAGCCATGGACTGAAGCGGTTCGCTCTGATGTGGAAAAGAATCTTCACGTGACGGCCACCAACATATACGGGTTGAGTGAAATTATTGGCCCTGGTGTATCGCAGGAAGACCATGAGGAACGAGGTTCAGGCAGTTATGTGTGGGAAGACCATTTCTTCCCTGAGATCGTGGACAAGGACACGGGTGAACCGCTGGAAGAAGGAAAGCACGGCGTATTGGTATTTACCACCCTGACGAAAGAAGCCATGCCCCTCCTCCGTTACTGGACCAACGATATCACCTGGTTGAATTATGATAAGTCAGGCAAGCGAACCCATATCAAAATGGGTCCTATCATTGGAAGATCCGACGACATGCTGATCATCAGAGGTGTCAATCTCTTTCATACCCAGATAGAGGACCTGCTTCAGAACATGGAAGGTCTTGCGGCGTCATATCAGCTTGTGGTCACCAGGGATAAGTCTATGGATGAGGTGGAGGTTCTCGTGGAAGTCGACAAAGAACATTATCGTGCGCTGGGCGAGCCCTCCCTTTCAGATCCGGAGAGCACACCTGAAAGATTCCTTGAAATCCGGAACAGGTTCATCAGCCGCATCAAAGGGGAAATCGGTTTGACGATGCAGGTTACGTTACAGCCGCCCGGAAAAATACCAAGAAGCGAAGGCGGAAAACTAAGCAGGATAAAAGACCTGCGGGTGAAGAAGTAGGAAGTGCAGTAACGACTAATGGGCTGCCCTTAATATCTTCAATTGTTGCTTCAAATGATCCAGTTCTTTGGCAGCCTCGGCGATCTTCACGTTGAATTCTTCGCGCATTTTGTCTGCATTCTTTGAACGGCCAAAGAATTCAAGATTGTTGCGCAAGGTGGCCAATTCATTTTCAGCCTTGGATATCTTCTTTCGAAGGCCTTGTTCACGTGCATAAAGCTTCTGCCCTGCTTCCGGATCAGTCTTGAAGTTCTCCACCTGTATCTCCAGCAAAACCTTTTCTTTTTCCTGGTCGGTGGCGTTAATAGAGCCCAGCAGTTTCTCAGTACCAGTGGTAAAGCGATCGCGGATGGATGCCATTGCTGATCTCGGCACAAACCCCACTGCATGGAATTTGCGCTGCCATTCTTTCAATTGCTCAAGCGTGCCTGTCTTTTCCTCTGCAGCCTTCTCCAACTCGGCACATATCGACTCCTTTTGAAGGAGATTTTCTGCCTGCACCTTTTCTGATTCTTCCTGTTGCGCTCTTTTACGTTCGAAGAAGAAGTCACAAGCAGCCTTAAATTCCTGGAAAATCTTCTCTCTGACTTTCTCGGGCACCGGCCCTATCTCCTTCCACTGTGCCTGCAGGCGTTTAACTTCATTGACAGCCAATGCTTGATCCTGGCTCTCCCGTAGTGCGGTAGCCTTTTCCAGAAGTGCCTGTTTAGCCTTCAGGTTAGCCTGCCTGCTCTCGTCAAGCTTCTTGAAGAACTTTCCCTTGTTTCCATAAAACGTCTTGAAAGAACTCCAGAATTTCCTGTTGATTTCCTTCGACTGATTTCTGGCCACGGCACCAATGCCCTCCCATCTCTTCTGAAGCGCCAGAATTTCCTGCGTCTTCTTATTCCACTCCTTCACCTGATCGGATTGAAACTCGGCGAATTGAGCAGCCTCCGCTATAACCTGCTCTTTCAGCGCCAGGTTCTCGGTCCATTCTCTGTGAAGGGCTGCTACAAAAGTATCGCGGCGTGCATAAACTGAATCGGAAGCCTTCTTGAACCGCTCCCAGAGGGCATCTTTTTCCTCCCTCGGTACAGGACCGATGTGCCTGTATTCCTCATGAAGTTCGTTCAATTCCTTCACGGCTTCCCCTATCTTCTTTGTCTCCGCAAGCTTCTCTGCCCTCACGCACAACTCAATCTTCGCCGCGAGATTCTTCTTTCGGTCAAGCTCTTTAAGTTCAAAGTAAATGTTCCTGTTGTCATAGAAGCGGTCCACCAGCACATGGTAGCTTGCCCACAAGGGTTTCACCTGTGCCTGGGGAACGGCTCCAGTGGCTTTCCAGCGTTGCTGGATTTCCTTGAACAAGTCAAAGCTCCGTTTGTTGTCTTCACCATCTACAAGCTTCCTCAGTTCCTCCAGCAATTCAGACTTCTTGCGGAAGTTCTCCTGCTTTTCCGCCTCCTGATTCCTGATAAACTCGGCCTTGCGCTCACGCAACACCCTGAAGTTGGCCTCAAATGCAGCATCCCAGGCGTCTGTTCTGAATTCAAAGTCATCAGGAACGCCGCCATTCTCCACAAACCTCTGCAATGCGTCAGAGCGCTCTTTGTCCTGAAGGTTGCCAAACAGCAATCTCACTTCACGCAGAGCCTGGTCTACCTTCCTGAGATCGGGCTCGCGGGTGAGTTGCTTCAGATAATCGACAAAATCCTTCTTGTTGAAATGGGAATAGTCCACAGGCGGGAGCGTATCCTCTGCTGCCTCTGGTCCATGCAAACCCTGGTCAACGGAATTCACTTCTTCCTCCGCAGAACTCTTAATCGCTACATCATTCGTTTCTTCCATTTCAATCATCCGTACAGGTTTGCCGATATTAATTCAATGTCCACAAAGGTAATTACCCTGGAATTGGATGCAATAGCTTCAATTCAGGCGGGGATCCTTAGGATAGTTGGAGAACATTGAATATCGGCCTCCCATCACTTTTAGCGTTTTCTTCCACATTCCCTCTGGCTCGGTATCAAATACAATTTCTTCGCTCAGTAAATCGCTTACAATCCATGAATCCTGCTCCAATTCCTCCTCCAATTGGCCGGCAGACCAACCACTGTACCCCAGGAAAAAACGGACATCGGACGCCGAAAGTTGTCCGGATTCCAAAAGGAATAATAATTGCTCAAAATTGCCTCCCCAATATATGTTTTCTTTGATCTGAACTGCATCTTCCAGGTCAGGATGACGGTGAATGTAATGCAGTGTATCCTGCTGCACGGGTCCCCCAACCATGGCGAAGCCTTCAAACCCCTTAATATCTTCCATTACCTCCGTCACTTTTGCCATGGATGGCTTGTTCAACACAAAACCAAAAGACCCTTCTTCGTTGTTCTCACAAAGGAGAATTATTGTACGTTCAAAATTCGGGTCAGGAAGGTACGGTTCGGAGATAAGAAGTTTCCCCCTTTCAGGCTTCAGTTTGTTGCGATACTTGAAGAAGTCCATCATTATACTTACTAAATAAACCACTCATTCGCGTCACCTCCAAATCCCACATCAAAAATTGATACCCCCGCAAGTGATTGCAGAAAGAAGTCACCGTTTTTGCGGTAACCTCCTGATCAGTAGACTGTGATGCAGAATAGTCACCGGATAGGAAATGGGAACCTGGGTTGTATGATTGCAATGCCCTGAATAGAATGAGATGTTCTAGCGCCTGGCGCACTGTTCCAGATGTTTACACCAGGTCAAAGAGGGAGTTAACACCTAACCATCTGCGGGAAGTAAATCCCTCACCGTATTGTACGCCAATCCCCTGGCCCAACTCTGTTGCCCTGGCCTCCAGCAACTTCAGGAATCCCGGTCGCGAAATGAATGTCTCAGGTTCTTTGCTTGAAGGATCAAAAAATTGTGATCGGAATGCTCGGATGGATTCCATTTTCCCTTCCCACTGCTCTGTAATGTCCACCACGAAGTCCGGCATGATGAATTGACTCTGGATGTAATGGTAAAGTGCTTTCGGGCGCCATGCTTGCTGGGCTTTTCCATCGAGCGAAGTTTCTATCCTGGCAAGCCCTGACAGAAAAGATGCTTCGAAAGCGAGGTCAGATCCTCGTCCATGGTCTGGGTGCCTGTCGTAAACAGCATTGGCGAGGATGATATCAGGCTGGTATTTGCGTATGGCCCTGATCAGCGGTATCTGGTGAGATTCACTGTTCTGAAAAAATCCATCCGGCAAGTCAAGGTTCTCGCGTGCCGACAGCCCGAGAATTCTGCCTGCCTCATCCGCTTCCTTTTGTCGTCCTTCAGGAGTGCCCCTTGTTCCAAGTTCACCCCTTGTAAGATCGACAACCCCGACCTTCTTTCCTGCCTTTACATGCTTCAGGATAGTTCCGCCGCAACCAAGTTCTGCGTCGTCCGGATGGGCCGCTACAACAAGGATGTCAAGCTTCATGCATGAGCATGTTCAAGTTCTCTTGCCGCAAGGAATCGTTCCGCATCCAACGCACCCATGCAACCGGTACCGGCGGCAGTTACGGCCTGGCGATACACCTTATCTGCAGCATCGCCAACAGCAAAGACACCCTCCACATTGGTACGCGTAGAGCCTGGACTGACCACAATGTAGCCTGCCTCATCCATGTCGAGTTGACCTTCAAAAATGTGAGTGTTGGGCTGGTGGCCAATTGCCACAAAGAAACCCTTAACGGAGATATCACGTTTTGCGCCGGTCTTATTATTCCGGACCCTTACACCGGTTACTTCTGTCTCGCCCAATATCTCCTCAGTCTCAGTATTCCAGAGTATTTCAATTTTGGGATTGTTCATTACTCTTTGCTGCATAATGCGGGACGCCCTCATTTCATCCCTCCTTACGATCAGGAATACTTTAGGACACAACTTGGAAAGGTATGTCGCTTCTTCAGCTGCTGAATCTCCTGCACCAACCACTGCCACTTCCTGACCACGGAAAAAGAATCCATCACAGACGGCACATGCAGATACGCCCTTATTGGCAAATTTCTGTTCGCCTGAAAGGCCGAGGTATTTCGCACTTGCCCCGGTTGCTACAATAACGGCTTCGGCTACGATTTCAGTTTCATCGTCAACGATGGCCCTCAGCGGATAACCGCTGAAGTCTACTTTGGTCACCAATCCGCTCCTGATGGAAGTGCCGAACCTCTCGGCTTGCGCCTGTAAATCCATCATCATCTGCGGGCCATCAATACCATGCGGGTAGCCTGGAAAGTTCTCGACGTCACTTGTGATTGTCAATTGCCCGCCCGGCTGTCCACCTGTATACAGCACAGGGCCCAGGCCGGCGCGCGCCGCGTAGATAGCTGCCGTATAACCAGCAGGGCCTGAACCGATGATTAATACTTTAACATTCTCAGTCTTCATAGTCATTGACATTACTATATAAAAAAAGTCTCACCAGGAGACCTTTTTTTGGTATTCAATACTCTTATAATTCTATCCCAGATAGGGCTTTAGAGCCTTGCTCCTGGAGGTATGACGTAGCCTCCGGATGGCTTTCTCCTTGATCTGCCTTACCCGCTCACGGGTAAGATTGAACTTCTCCCCGATCTCCTCGAGAGTCATGGCGTGCTCGCCGTTCAATCCAAAGTAAAGGGTAATCACATCCGATTCGCGCTGCGTCAGGGTAGACAATGCGCGCTGTACTTCACGCCGCAGCGAGTCAGTCATCAATCCCTGGTCGGGGGTGTCTTCACCATCATTTTCCAGAACATCGAGCAGACTGTTTTCCTCACCCTGAACGAAAGGCGCATCCATTGAAACATGCCTGCCGCTGATCTTCATGGTATCAACTACTTCCGCAGTCGTCACTTCAAGCACTTCTGCAAGTTCCTCGGGAGAAGGTTCCCTTTCGTATTTCTGCTCCAGCTCAGAGAAGGTCTTCGATATCTTGTTCAGCGACCCAACACGGTTGAGCGGCAAACGGACAATCCGGGATTGTTCCGCAAGCGCCTGAAGTATGGACTGCCGGATCCACCATACCGCATAGGAAATGAATTTAAAGCCCCGTGTTTCATCGAAACGCTGAGCGGCCTTGATCAATCCAAGGTTACCTTCATTAATAAGGTCACCCAGGGAGAGGCCCTGATTCTGGTACTGTTTTGCAACAGAAACCACGAAACGCAGGTTGGCTTTCGTCAGTTTCTCCAGGGCGATCTGATCGCCCTCTTTGATGCGCTTGGCCAACTCTACTTCTTCATCAGGAGTCAGCAAATCCACCTTTCCAATTTCCTGCAAATACTTGTCCAGCGACTGGCTTTCGCGGTTCGTTATCTGCTTGCTGATCTTAAGTTGTCTCATCTAGTTTCTTAAACACTTATGGTAACGTGATGCATTCAATTTAGTTCCAAAAATGCTGCCTGACAAGCCTATGCCTGGGCAGTTTCTTCCTTTCTGGGCGGTTTAGGCAACAGTACCTTCCTCGAAAGCCTGAATTTGCCCGTTTTCTTGTCAACATCGACCAGTTTGACCTTGACCTCCTCGCCGACTTCCATGACCCCGTCCATGGTCTCCAGGCGCTCCCACTTGATCTCGGAAATATGCAGGAGGCCATCCTTGCCAGGCATGAACTCGACAAATGCTCCGAAAGGCATGATCGACTTCACGACACCGTCATAGATCTGACCCACTTCAGGGACCGCCACAATTGCCCTGATACGTTTCAAGGCGCCCTCCATGGCAGTCTGGTTGGTTGCGAAGATGCTTACGTGACCCTTCTTATCTATTTCTTCTATCACAACCGTAGCACCGGTTGTGTTCTGGATA
Organism: Cyclobacteriaceae bacterium; assembly: GCA_039810905.1. Classification (GTDB taxonomy): domain Bacteria; phylum Bacteroidota; class Bacteroidia; order Cytophagales; family Cyclobacteriaceae; genus ELB16-189. The sequence continues at coordinate 6,738 of JBDHXU010000020.1, forward strand.
TCCTGAATGACTTTACCACCTGGTCCGATAACCGCACCGATCATCTCCTTGTCAATAATCATGGAATGGGCTCTGGGTGCATGAGGCTTAAGATCAGGGCGAGGGCTCTGGATAGTCTTCTTCATTTCACTGAGAATGTGCAACCTGCCTTCACGTGCCTGCAGGAGCGCTTCACGGAGCACATCATAGGTCAGCCCCTCCACTTTGAGGTCCATCTGGCAACCGGTTATTCCTTTCTCGGTTCCGGTGACCTTGAAGTCCATGTCTCCGAGATGATCCTCATCTCCGAGGATGTCGGAGAGGATGGCATAGCGTCCCTTATCTGAGATCATACCCATGGCGATTCCAGAAACGGGGGCCTTGATGGGAACGCCTGCATCCATAAGAGCCAAAGAGCCTGCACATACAGTGGCCATGGAAGATGATCCATTGGACTCCAGAATATCAGACACAATGCGAATAGTGTATGGGTTGTTCTCATCTGATGGGAGTACCTGCTTGAGGGATCGCATGGCAAGGTTGCCGTGTCCTACTTCTCTTCTGCCAGGTCCGCGGTTGGGCTTTATTTCTCCGGTCGAAAAGGCCGGGAAGTTGTAATGCAGGATGAATTTGTTTGATCCTGAAAACATCGCTCCATCAATCAGCTGCTCGTCAAGCTTGGTGCCGAGGGTTACGGTGCTGAGACTTTGCGTCTCTCCCCTGGTGAAGATGGCAGAACCGTGCGCAGATGGCAGGTAGTCAACTTCGGTCCAGATTTGGCGTATCTCTGTGGTCTTACGCCCATCGAGGCGAACCCTTTCATTCAGAACCAGTTCGCGACATGCCTTTTTCTGGATGTCCTTATAATAGCGTTTCACCATGTCTTTATCGACAGTGGTGTCCTCCGGGAGTGAGGTCAGGTAATCCTCCAGAACCTGGCTGAACAACTCGGAACGCTTATGCTTATTGGGGATTTGCTGAAGGGCGACCTGATAAACCTTGTCGTACAATTGCTTGTTCAACTCTTCCTTAAATGCAGGGTCATTCACTTCATGATTATAGGTGCGCTTGACCGTTTTTCCGGTCTCCTTTGTTAATTCAATCTGAAGTTGGCACTGAACCTTAATGGCCTCATGTGCTGCTTTGAGCGCCTCAAGCATATCTTCCTCACTTACTTCCCTGGCTTCGCCTTCCACCATGAGGATGTTATCAATTGAGGCTGCAACGATGAGATCGAGTTCTGCTTTTTCCTTCTGCGTAAGTGTGGGGTTGATGACGTATTGTCCATCAATCTTCGCAACGCGAACTTCAGAAATGGGTCCCTGGAAGGGGATGTCTGATACCGACAGTGCAGAGGATGCAGCAAAGGCAGCAAGTCCATCTGGCAGCGCATCCGAGTCCCCGGAAATCAATTGAATGTTAACTTGTGTTTCAGCATGATAATCGTCTGGGAATAAGGGGCGTATTGCCCTGTCAACAAGGCGACTGATTAATACCTCGTAATCTGAAAGTTTGCCTTCGCGACGGAGGAACCCGCCAGGGATCTTTCCCATGGAAGCAAATTTCTCCTGATAATCGACTGAAAGTGGAAGGAAGTCTGCTCCTTCTACGCCTTCCTTGTTAGATACTACAGTTGCCAGAAGCATGGTGTTGCCCATACGGATGACAACGGATCCATCTGCCTGGCGTGCCAGCTTGCCTGTTTCAACAGTGATTTGTCTGCCATCAGGCAGAGTACAGGACTTTGTAATTGGATTTGGTTTCATAATGTTGGTGATGGGTACGACCCGATACAAAAGCGAAAAGGGAACCATCATTGGGTTCCCTGTTCACTGGTGAAGATTATTATTTACGGATTTCCAGATCTGCGATAACGGCCCTATACCGCTCAATATTGGTCTTCTGGAGATAGCTGAGGAGCTTTTTCCGTTGACCAACGAGGTTAAGAAGCCCTTGCTGGGTCGAAAAATCCTTTTTGTGCCCTTTCAGGTGCTCTGTCAGGGTGTTGATACGGTGGGTAAAAAGGGCAATCTGAGATTCGGGTGAACCGGTGTCTGTTGCTGATTTCTTTGCCCCGTGCTTGCTGAATAAATCCTTCTTTTTTGCTGAATCGAGGTACATCGCTGCTTTTTGTCTTTTTTTAATCGCGCAAAAGTAAGCCAATTGGGTCAAAACACCAAATTCAAGCCGGTTTTGCCGCCGGCCTGGCTTTGCCAAAGCGGCTTTTTATCTTATCCATTACCACACGATAGAAATCAGCGTCAAACAATCGTGCATCTACCCGGGCCTGCCTGAGGAAAAACAGGCCAATAAGGCTAAGGAGGACATCTGCTGTCCAAAGTCCCACGGGAACGGTAATCTTATCCTGCTCAGCCCACTTCTCCCCTGTGCTATTAATAATGTAGAAGAGTATAAAAAAGAATATGGAGACAATCACGGGCACCCCCAACCCTCCCTTCTTGATAATCGCTCCCAATGGCGCTCCGATCAGGAACATTGCAATACAGGCAAAACTGTAGGCTAGTATCTTATGCCACTGCGTCTGAAAGACCATGTATTCGTGGTGATAGGTGTCCAGGTTGGCATTCATGTTTAGCAACTGGCTTTTTACGATCCTGCAAACATTCAAGGCACCGGTCACTTCGTCAGCGGTGAAGGGCCTGCGAAACAGACTATCAGATGCATGCCTGGCTTTGGCGCTGATCTTGGCCGTCGGGGTTACACGATAAGGTGCACCCCCAATGGCAGGCGTTCCCTGCGGACTGTGACTTCCTTTCAGCGCAGCCAGAGAGTCCAACTTCTTTTTATACATCCTGAGGTCAGAAGGAAGCGGAACGGTATCTTCCTTCAGGTGAAAATTGAACATGTTGTTCTTATTCTGGTAACCGGCCAGCATGGCACCCTTCACTTCGTTACTCATGGAGTCCATGTCAGTGTCCAACTCCTTAATATTCCGCATAATGCGATTGCCTTGGAACCATTTCTTATCTGTTCGGGACAATCCGAAGGAAGATAGGTCAAAGACGATTTCTGTCTTTCCAAACCTGGTCTTGCGGAGTGCTTCAGGTGCACCTCCGTTATTCCCTACGCTCTGTTCATTTCCCTCAGTATAGTCATAGCCATTGTAAAGCTCCAGTTTGAGGTACTGCTCATTCAAAATCGTAAACATCCTGCCAGAGTCGGCGATAGTGACCTGCTTGTTGCCCGTCCTTCCACGATGGTCATAAATAATTACATCTTTAAGTGAAACGCCATCAGGAAACTTGCGGCCGACCTTTATACTTATGTCCGGAATTCCGGCGTAGAAGGTCCCCTCCTGCAAATCCAGCGCAGGCTTCTTCTGCTTGATGTCATACATGAGGCTATAGGCTTCAAGGGCAGCTTTGGGCACCCAGTAGTTATTCACATAAAAGGCAAAAAATGTCAGTCCGATGGTAAAAAAGAAAAGCGGTCTCAGGCTTCGGCTCAGGGAGATTCCAAGGCTTTTAACCGCCGTGATCTCAAAGTGTTCGCTGAGGTTTCCGAATGTAATCAATGAAGACAGCAGCACAGCCAACGGCAGGGCAATCGGTGTCATGAAGATTGCAAAGTAGAATAGAAGCTGCCCAACAACATCCCAACCCAGGTCCTTTCCCACGATGTCATCGAAGTACTTGAGCATGTGCTGGAGAAGCAGGATAAAGACCACCACAAGAAAAGTCATCACAAACGGTCCCAGGAAGGAGGACAGGATGAGCTTATCTATTTTTTTCATTGCCGGACTTGCTTCAAAAATAAGGCCATCCTGCATAAATGCGAAAAGTTTATAAATTTGCGCCTCTTTTAACAGGAATTGCTGCTCACAGTGGTGAAGACCTGATAAGGCGAGGTAGCTCAGTTGGTTAGAGCATCGGATTCATAACCCGAAGGTCGGCAGTTCAAATCTGCTCCTCGCTACACCCCGACGGGGGAACCGAAAGTTCCTCCGTTTTTCGTTACAGGAACATCTGTTCTGCATCATTTGACCTTCTTCAAAATTTGTATATCTTCCAACACGCTTCTGTAATGTCTGACAAACAACTTTTCACCGCTGATTATGAGCTGCACGCTTCCGTCAAAATGTTGTATCCGTATATACAGACTGCCAGTGGGTTGGCGGAGTGGTTTGCCGACGACGTGAGAATAAGCCCCGAAAAAGTGTTCACTTTCGTCTGGGACAACGAGTCGCATAAGGCAAAGCTTACTTCCCAACGCACCAATCATTACGTACATTTTGAATATCTGCCGGAGAGCGAAGAGGATAAGGGAGATCCCTCCTACTTCGAACTTACGCTTGAGGTGAATGAATTAACTCAGATGACATTTCTCCGTATCGCTGACTATTCCGATTTCACTGACCAGGAAGAACTACAGGACCTGTGGGATGGCCTGGTGGAGAAACTGAAACTAGTAGTGGGCGGCTAGTCGATCCCATTTCAACATTACAGATTTAACCAGTAGGTAAGCTTAATCACAAGCGCCCGGTTCTTGGGTGAGAAATTCTGCGCCGGCTGGTCCATGGAATAGAAATAGTTGTCTGTGTAAACAACAAACAGGTCAGACACCGGTTTGAATCTCCACTGAAACCGGGTGTTGATATTCATATTCTTGTACTGACTATTGTACTGAACAAAAGTTGTAAGGAATACCGAACGCGTAAGGGTTAGGTCAATACGCGGACTGATAAGATAAATGTCCGCAGACTTGTATGGCTCAGGCAGCATAATCCTGTTAAAGTTTGCATCCAGTGAGAACACGCCATAAGGCTGAAGGCGATAGCTAATGGAAGTCTGGATATTCGTTCTCATTCCGTTATAGTACTGACCATACAACCCGCCGAGAAGATAGGTAAACATCTTTTTGGGATCTGAGGCGTAGGAGATTGAACCATTGGTGTACAAATAGTTGCTGAACGCCGGCAATTTGATCGCCCCTTCTTCAGGAGGTGAGTTTGTTGGATCGAAGTCGAAGAACAGGTAGGTATAGGTTTGCTGAAGTTGAAGAAGCAAAGTAGCCTGGCTCTGGAGATTGACCTGGTACGAAGGTGTATATTGGTAATCCGTCAGACCATATCTGTCATCCCAGATATAAAACATGTCGTAACCCGGGCCATGGTTGTTGATCCTCGAACCTTTTGGATACCACAGGTATGATCCGGAGGGTGAAACGCGTTTATACCCGCTCCTCGGAACATATCCTACGGCCGGATTATAGTTGAGGCCGATGATCTGCTCATAGAGATTGAATTTCAGTTTCTGGGTATTGTATTGAAAACCCGCTCCGTGTGCAAACTCACTGCCAGGGTTCTCTGGTGTAAATTGTTTATGGTAGAATACGTTGCCCGTGTACTTGTTATTCCTGAAAGCATAGTTGTAATCAAGCCCCGCTACACGATTGTAGTGATATCCTTCCATCCGAAATTGTCCTGAATCGTTTTTGAACTCCTGCCTGTTGACAAAAATGGCCCTGATATTGGAATTGGTACCCAGCCTTCTCTGGCCGGTAGCCACCATGTAGTTATAGGACGGAATGCTGGACTCCGGAATTTCGGCGGTCTGCATGTCCAGCACACCGATCCTGTATTTTCGGTTCAGGTTACCGCTCAAACGTGCGCCAAAAAGAATCTGATTCTGAACGTTTTGTCCGGTATTAGGATCCCTCGCCACTCCTATCCGCCGCGAAAAGAATGGGCGGGCATATGGATGTCCGTAGGAGGCGAAGAGGTCAGCATTTTCAAGGAAGAATTGTCTCTTCTCAGGATAGAATATCTCAAAACGATCCAGGTTGGTAACCTGGCGATCCACTTCCACCTGGGAGAAATCCGGATTAACGGTAAGGTCCAGGTTCAGCGAGGACGTGACGGCTACCTTGGCATCGCCCCCCATCGTAATCTTGTTTTTTGTTGGCGTGTCATCAAGAAAATTCCGCGAGGTATTATTGGCCATATAGGGAATTACGGAGATGTTAGGTCCGGGGTGTTTCAGTGGGTGATCCCAGTTCATTTCGCCAATGAAGTTGAGGATACCCGGTTCGAAGAACCGGGGTGTCCGCGGCCAGATTGCCCGCTCGTTCTCCTTGCTGTCCTGGCGATAGAACTTGACGTTCCACGTTGTCGCGCCGGCTTTGAATCGCAGTGTCGTATAAGGTATGGCCCATTCGGCCACCCAAAAGCCATCATGGACTTTTACATGACTGTACCATTTGTTGTCCCATGACAAGTCCAGGTCGGTCGACATCAGGTAGCCGTTTGAGATCAGTCCTTCCCGCTGAACGCCCGCAGGGCTCAATCCAAAAAAGAATCCGTTGGTTACATCCTGAAAGGTATCCAGGATGACCGAGACTCCGTCCAGTCCGGGTCCCCTGAAATCACGCCGCAACGAGGACACGACATATCCACCTTTGCGGTTATCGTAGGATATGGCACCAAAGTAGATAAAATGGTCATCATAGGTGGCTCTGAATTCCGTGCGAAGCAATGAACGGCTGGTGTCATACGGGAATTGCTGGTATAGCTCCTTTACCACATCCGCTGACTTCCACGACTCTTCAGCGAGTTCTCCATCCAGCTTAATGGCATCGACAGCCTTTCTGATCGTAAAAGAGGGTCTCTCAGGGGCTGTACCGCCGACCAAACTGGTCAGAACAGACAGCCATCCTGCAAGAAAAATGAGGCTTCGGGGAATAAGCACAGGCAAAAAAATCAATAGATGAGCAAAACCAGAAATAAAACTCCATGAATGGAAAAACAAGGGCGAGAATTCTGTGCGCGTGGTATTTTTGTGTAATACTTAAATTCTATGCTTCCTCACATCAACCCTATTGATACCCAGGCCTGGCCAAGGCTTACCGCCCACTACCTGGAAATGCAAGCCACACATTTACGGGAACTGTTCGCGGCTGACCCCACCAGGTTTGAGAAATTTCACCTGCAGTTTGAAGACCTGCTGGCTGACTATTCCAAAAATCTGATCAATGAGGATACGCTCCGGTATCTCCTGCAACTGGCTGATGAATGCCAATTGGCAGAAGCGATCGACGCCATGTTTTCAGGACTGCAGATCAATGAGACCGAACATAGGGCCGTGCTGCATACCGCATTGCGCAACCGTTCCAATCGGCCCATCATGGTGGAAGGTTCAGATGTCATGCCAGAAGTAAACCGGGTGCTGGATCAGATGAAATCATTTTCAACAAGGATTCTTTCTGGCGAATGGAAGGGCGCTACAGGAAAGTCTATTCAATCCATTGTCAACATCGGTATCGGCGGTTCTGACCTTGGTCCTCTGATGGTTACTGAAGCATTAAAACCCTACCATCATCACATACAGCCTTACTTTGTTTCCAATGTGGATGGCAGCCACCTTGCTGAGACGCTGAAGCGGATCGATCCCGAAACCACGCTGTTCATTGTTGCTTCAAAAACCTTCACCACACAAGAGACAATGACCAATGCACTCTCGGCACGAAGCTGGTTCCTTGAAAAGATGGGAAGCAAGGGTGATGTTTCACGACATTTTGTTGCTGTCTCCACCAATGATAAAGCGGTGAAGGAGTTTGGGATAGCTGCTGAAAACATGTTTGTATTCTGGGACTGGGTGGGTGGTCGTTATTCCCTGTGGTCGTCAATCGGCCTTTCAATTGCCTGCACTGTTGGGTTTGACCGGTTTGTCGAACTCTTGGAGGGAGCTCACGCAATGGACAATCATTTCCGTACAGAACCCTTTGAAAAGAATCTCCCAGTCATTCTTGCTTTGATCGGCATCTGGTACAACAATTTTTTTGACGCCCAAAGTGAAGCGATACTTCCATACGACCAGTACCTTCATCGCTTCCCTGCCTACTTCCAGCAGGGCAATATGGAAAGCAATGGGAAAACAGTAGACCGCAACGGCCAACCGGTACTTTACCAGACCGGTCCCATCATTTGGGGCGAACCCGGGACGAACGGGCAGCACGCCTTTTATCAACTGATCCACCAGGGATCTAAAATGATACCATGTGACTTCCTGGCGCCCGCCATCAGTCACAACCCAATCGGAGATCACCATGCCAAACTTCTTTCAAACTTCTTTGCACAGACCGAAGCGCTGATGATGGGCAAAACAGAGGAAGAAGTTGTGTCCGAACTAAAAGCTTCCGGCATGAGCGAGGAAGAGATGGCGACACAAGTTCCATACCGTGTATTCACGGGCAACCGACCCACCAATTCCTTTCTGTTCGCCAAACTGACACCACGTATGCTGGGTATCCTAATTGCCATGTACGAACACAAGATATTTGTTCAGGGTGCACTGTGGAACATCTTCAGTTTTGACCAGTGGGGTGTTGAGCTTGGCAAGGTGCTGGCCAAGAAGATTCTCCCCGAATTAGGCCACCAGGATGAAGTTCGGACCCACGACTCGTCAACCAATGGTCTCATTGCCCATTTCAAACGATTGAAGTCAGCAACCAGGTAAAGAGCCATTGTAAAGCCGCAGCAGAGGGTTATTTTTGACCTCCTTTTGCCGGAATGACACATAAAATATCAAAAATTGGCGTCTTCACTTCTGGTGGGGATGCCCCCGGGATGAATGCCGCAATCCGGGCAGTGGTAAGGGCAAGTACCTACTTTCAGAAGGAAGTTTTTGGCATCATGCGCGGATACGAAGGCATGATCGACGGGGAGATAAGCAAGCTTGGCTCCCGCTCGGTAGGCAATATCATCCAGAGAGGTGGAACCATATTGAAGAGCGCCAGAAGTGAAGCTTTCCGCACCAAAGAAGGGCGCCTCAAGGCTCTTGAGAATCTCAGGAAACTTGGTATCGACAGCCTGGTTGCAATTGGCGGCGACGGAACATTTACGGGCCTTCACCATTTCTACCAGGAACACGGCGTTCCATCCATCTGCATTCCCGGAACCATTGACAATGACATAGCCGGCACCGATTATACCATCGGTTACGACACGGCAACCAACACAGCGGTTGAAGCCATCGATAAGATCAGGGATACCGCACTTTCGCACAATCGGTTATTCTTCATCGAGGTAATGGGGCGCCATTCCGGCTACATTGCACTGAACAGTGCCATCGCGGGCGGGGCAGTTGCCGCAATCATTCCTGAGGAATACACAACCTTCGATCAGTTATATGCCCAACTGGAGCAGACCGGACGCACCAACAAGAAATCCAGCCTTGTGGTCGTAGCGGAAGGTTCAAGAATGGGAGGCGCCATGGATCTCGCCAAGATGGTTGCGCAGCGTTCAAATTATTTCGATACCAAAGTTACGATCCTGGGACACCTGCAACGGGGAGGATCACCTACTTACTTCGACCGGGTTCTGGCCAGCCGGATGGGAGTCGCAGCTGTGGAAGGTCTCATTGACGGCAAGACTGATGTGATGGTCGGCATCGATCGCAACGTAATGGTGTACAATAAATTTGATGACATCATGAAGGGCCGCAAGCATGAAATAGATCCAGAGACTCTTCGTTTGGCAAAAATCCTATCCATTTAAGCGGATGAAAGAATTAACCGTTGGAATTGATATCGGCGGAACCAATACAAAGTTCGGTCTGGTTGACAGGGACGGTCAAGTCCATTATCAGGGGAATATTTCAACTACTGAATTTGAAGAATTCCAGGCCTTCTTCGACGCGATGGCCGATGCCATCCGTGAATCACTTGCCCATATTCCTGAGGATCATAAACTGGCGGGAATTGGTGTTGGCGCGGCCAACGGAAACTATTATAAGGGAACGATTGAACGCGCAACCAACCTCAAATGGAAAGGCGTGCTTCCTTTAGCCAAAATGTTTACCACAGAATTCGATGTTCCCTGTATTCTTACGAATGATGCCAACGCTGCGGCAGTTGGTGAAATGATTTATGGCAATGCCAAGGGGATGAAGGATTTTGTGATGATCACCCTCGGCACCGGTTTGGGCAGCGGATTTGTTACTGGCGGAATTCTTCTAAATGGGCATCACGGAATTGCAGGTGAGTTGGGTCATACCTCAGTCAACCCGCAAGGGCGCTATTGCAACTGCGGCAAGCGGGGATGCCTGGAGACGTATGTGTCGGCAACAGGCATTAAGCGCACCGTCTATAAATTATTGGCTGATCACTTGGAACCCAGTGAGTTAAGAGGTATTAGCTTTGAGGACCTCAATACCAAAATGATCACAGAAGCTGCCGATCGCGGCGACATCGTAGCCAAGGAGGCATTTGAATATACGGGGCGCATCCTGGGAATGAAACTTGCCGATACGGTGGTTCACACTGATCCTGAAGCCATCTTTCTCTTCGGTGGGTTGGCCCAAGCCGGAGATTATATCTTCAAACCCACACGCTATCACATGGAACAGAACCTGATGCCGTTGTTCCGTGGCAAGGTTAAGATACTCCCTTCAACCATGTCAAATCAGGCCGCCCCTATTCTTGGTGCGAGCAGTCTTGTCTGGGATTACCTCGAGAAAAAAGAGGGAAGTACCCGCCTTACGTCTATTCAACATTGATACCAAGGTTCTCCCCCAATGCTTTGAATTGGGCTACCCACTCCTTGGGGGCCTGTTTCGTCTGATCTTCCTTGTGGTCCTGATACATCTGGAAGTACAGGTTCTGTGACAGGTAGAGGTTCGGCTCAAGATTGAATTTAGCGAGCATCGGAAAGAGGCGGTTGAGCCTCTGTACTCGTTTCAGGTCAGTCTTTTCAGACCTTATCCTTTGCAATTCCTGGTAAATACTTTCTCCCGCTATGCGTTCGACCCTGTCGGGGTCTTCAATTTTCAGGTTCCATCGCGCCAGCTCTGCCACAATACGCTCAAGCGTCTTTATGTTAATTCTGTCAGGCTGAAAGCATTTCAAAAGATCGGCGTTTAATATGTACTCAAAGGTCGTACGATAGGCATTTGGAATTGGAATGTTATTGTTGGACAGCGCATTGACAAGCGGGTAATCGCGATTGTAAGTTCTACGCAATGAGATCTCCATTTCTTCAAGTCCCTGGCGTGCGATCTTGTCAAGGATCTTTCTTTTCTCTTCCTTGAACAGTGACCATATTGAATATTTTTCGGGCCCAAAATAAGTTTGCATGATGCTGATTACGTCGCCCAGCCTTCCGTCTTCAAATGCATCCACCATCCTGAATTGCATTCCGGCAAACATGTCCAGTTCGATGTCCAACGACAGATTCCCAATAATGTCATGCTTACCCAAATAGATGACAGCAAATGCAAAACGCTTTTCTGATCGGGTAACGAGAGAACGAACTTTTGTTATGCCCAGTACCAACTTCTGCTCCCCGGCTTCTTTCTTGACAAAAAACTCATTCGTAGCCATGTAGTTGAACAGGGGAAGATTCTCAGGTTCCTCTTCAAAAATGGACGACACGGCATAGTGCATACCCACACCGGTAAGGTTGGTCTTTGAAGGCAAAACCAGCTTCTTATAAACTCCGGCTCCGTGCTCATACTGCTTTAGGTTGCTGGGGGCTGTGGCCAGCCGGGTCAGGAATTCCCCTTCCAGATCACGGTTGGTCAGCTGTTTGGATAACTGAACGGCTCGACAGGCATATTGAATGACCTGAACTGTTTCAATCCCTGAGATCTCATCAAAGAACCATCCGCAACTGGTGTACATGAGCATTGCATGACGTTGCATCTCCATCAGGCGGAGGGCCTTGTTGACGTTGACGTCAGATTTGGCATGCGTGGCAATGAAACGGTTTGCAGTCTCTTCCTTTCGATGCAGGATGACTTTAATGTAATCGTTTCGGGCCTCCCAGGGATCGGTGAACTGCATGGCACCTTCCGCTTCAAAGATTTCCGCAAGGGTGTCTCTCAGCCAATCAAAAGTATCGCGCAACGGACCCCGCCAGGTTTGGGTATATCCCTTACCCGAATTGCATCCGCAGTTGGACCTCCACCGCTCAACTCCATGCACGCAACTCCAGGAACTGTTTTCAATAATCTGAGCCTCATATTGCGGTTCAAATTTCGCCGTGAAGTAGGCATAATTGACCAAGTCGACCTGGTGATTCTTATCGATGTATTCGAGAGCAAATGCAAGGGCCATGTCGCCATGCTTGTGATGATGACCGTAAGTTTCTCCATCCGTGGCAATATTTATCAGCTGGGGAGTGTCATCATCCTGATGGAACGCCCCCATAAGCCTCTCGGCGAAGTTTTTTCCATCATTCAGCAAACCGTTAAAGGCCACAGCCTGTGATATATTCCCATCATAGAAATAGAGTATGATCGATTTGCCGGACGGCAGGTTGCAACGATAGGCTTTCGTTGTGTTAATGGTCTGGTCATTGACATCCTTCCACTCTGTTTCGCCTGCTTTGCGAACGGCCTTGGCCTGGCGGGGAGCAAGCACTGTGAACTTAATGCCCTGCTCGGCAAGTATTTCCAATGATTCAGTATCTACCGCCGTTTCAGCCAGCCACATGCCTTCCGGCTTTCGCTTGAATCGCTTCTCGAAGTCTCTTATGCCCCATATCACCTGGGTTTCCTTGTCTCTGCGATTTGCGAGTGGCAGGATCATGTGGTTATACACTTGCGCCATCGCTGCGCCATGACCATCAAAGCGAGAGGCACTCTCCCTGTCGGCCTCAAGAATTGCCTTGTATGTGTCCTTATCGTTCACTTCCATCCAGGAAAGCAAAGTGGGTCCGAAATTGTAGCTTATCCTGGCGTAATTATTTGTGATGTTCTGAATTACTCCGCCTACTTTATCCAGAATTCTGGAGGCTGTATTGGGCGCATAACATTCAGCGCTGATTCGCTCGTTCCAGTCATGATATGGGTGAGCGCTATCCTGAATTTCAATCACTTCCAGCCATGCATTTTCGCGTGGCGGCTGATAGAAGTGGCCATGGATACAGATATAATGGTTATTTGCCAAAGTGCCTTAATTAACAACTAATGGATCTAACTTCCAATCTCAAATTCTTCAACTGCTTCATGCAACTTGAGCACTGACATGCCCAACGGTGGCAAGGTTACAGTGACGGAGTAGTCCCTCCCATGGTACTTTACGGGCGAAGTGTTCATATGGGCCTGGTTCAACAATCCACTTCCCCCGTATTTCACTTCATCGGAATTAAAGACCTCCTTCCATGAACCCCGGGTGTCCACACCCACGCGATAAAGGTATCGCGGCTCCGGCGTGAAGTTGCACAAGACCACCAGGGCCTCTTCCGGTTTGTCGGACTTCCTCATAAAAATCACCACACTGTTTTCCCGATCACCATAGTCAACCCATTCAAATCCCTTTGCATCAAATGCGAAGTGGTAAAGTGCAGCCTCGGTCTTGTATAACTGATTGAGGTCCTTCACCAGCCTGGAAACACCGCGATGGGTGTCATATTCCAGCAAGTGCCAGTCAAGGCTCCTGTCGTGGCTCCACTCAGCAGTTTGGCCGAACTCGCCACCCATGAACAGCAATTTGGAACCGGGATGTGCAAACATGTAGCTGAACAACAGTCTCAGGTTGGCAAATCGTTTCCATTCATCGCCTGGCATTCTGCCGATCAAAGAGCCTTTTCCGTGAACTACCTCATCATGCGACAAAGGCAGCATAAAATTCTCTGTGAAAGCATACATGATGCTGAATGTAATATCGTTCTGATGATACTTGCGGTGCACAGGGTCGTTCTTGAAATAGCGCAGTGTATCATGCATCCACCCCATCATCCACTTTTGTCCGAAGCCCAGCCCGCCAAGGTACGTTGGTCTGGAAACACCAGGCCAGGCAGTTGACTCTTCCGCAATCGTGATGATATCCGGGAACTCACCGTAAACCATTTCATTGAATTCCTTAAGGAACATGATGGCCTCAATATTTTCGTTGCCACCATATTGGTTCGGAATCCATTCGCCGGCTTTCCTGGAATAGTCAAGGTACAGCATGGATGCCACGGCATCCACCCTGAGACCGTCCACGTGGAAGTGTTCAAACCAGTAGAATGCGTTGCTGATCAGAAAAGCTCTGACCTCTGAACGTCCGTAGTTATAAATGAAACTGCTCCAGTCAGGGTGAAACCCTTTCCGGGGATCTTCGTGCTCATATAAATAAGTGCCATCAAACTTGTACAAGCCGTGGGCATCGCCCGGGAAGTGAGATGGAACCCAATCCAGGATCACACCTATGCCGGCCTGGTGGAATGCATCGATGAGGTGCATGAAGTCCTCGGGTGGACCAAAGCGGCTCGTTGGGGCAAAGTAGCCTGTCAACTGGTAACCCCATGAACCAAAGAACGGGTGCTCCATGACGGGCAACATCTCCACATGGGTGAATCCCATTTCTTTGACATAATCGACCAATTCAACTGACAACTCCCTGTAAGACAAAGAGCGATTGCCGTCCTCGGGGCGCCGGCGCCAGCTGCCCAGGTGCACCTCATACACAGAATACGCCTGCGGTTTGTGAGTCAATTGCTTGCGCCGCTCCATCCATTGCTGATCTCCCCAGTGATACTCTGTTGACCACGTGATTGACGCGGTCTTCGGAGCGATCTCAGAATAGACCCCAAATGGATCAGCTTTTTCCATATACTCACCGGACTGGCCCACTACGGCATATTTGTAAACTTCACCTTTTGACAGTCCAGGGAAGAATCCTTCCCATATACCCGATTCATCCCATCGTGCATGCAGAGGATGCACTCCGCTTTGCCAGTGATTGAAATTGCCTATTACAGAAATGGATCGCGCATTGGGCGCCCATACGGCAAAGTATGTCCCCTGGACGCCTTCGTATTCTGCAAGGTGTGAGCCGAGCTTCTCGTAAAGCTTGAAATGCTTGCCCGACTTAAACAAATGAATATCATAATCAGTCAGGAGCGTAAATCCTCCTGTCACCGCTGATTTCTTTGTTTTGTCTTTCTTTCCCATGGATCGGAAATGTGGTTTTAAGTATTCTATTATTCAGTTCAATTATTTCTTGCCGGCTTCTCTCTCCATTTCATAACGCTTCATCTGGTATTCTATTCCGCGCAATGGAATGACAGTCCAGTCTGGTCTTCCGTTCAATTCGTAACCCAACTCATAAATAGCCTTTTCTATCAGGTAGGTCCTGATCAGGATGTTGTCATTATCGGGTAACTCTTTCCCTACCCCCATTCTTTCAAGATAGGCGCCCATGTAGAAGCGGCTGACGTAATGCTGCCACTGTTCTGCCCAGGCCTCGAGCAACTCCCGATCCTGCTCCCGGTAGTTTTCGTTCAACAATATCTTTCCAAAGGCAGCATAATGAAACGAGCGCATCATACCTGCTACATCTTTATAAGGATTCTTCTTCAGTCTTCTCTCACTGAAACTGAAACCGGGTTCACCCTCAAAATCTATAATGACGAAGTCTTTACCCGTGAAAAGAACCTGACCCAGATGGTAGTCTCCGTGAATTCTTGTCTTCGAAGCCTGTATCCTCTTCTTGTAGATTTCGGAGAAACATTCCAGAATTTCCTCCTCCAAATCCAAAACCCTGTTGGCCAGTGCTTTCGTTTCATCATTTAGCTTGCTCATCGACTGGCGAAGCAATTTAAAACGGTCTTTCAACAGTTTTCTCAGAGAAGAATAGAGCGAACGCTGATAATTGCTGGTGAATGCCTCCGGGGCGAAGGACGGATCGTTAGTATCCGAAGCCAGCGCCAGATGCATTTCGGCCGTGCGCTGACCCAGCCTTGCAACCCTTTCATAGAATCCGGTTCCAATGAATTCCTGAAGCAGTTCAGGCGCCTCTTCAAATGTCAGGGCATTCTTGTTGACCAGTTTGGGCAATTTCTCCTTTCTTCCCTTCGCCAATACCCGTTCATAAAACCGTCCAACGGAATCAATGGTCATATTCCAGGCATCCCCCTGGTTATCCACCTTCTCCTGGAGTAATCCAAATACCATGGTCTTGCCGTCTTCATCCCGGTACTCAATGCTGCCTGCATACCGGGGACTGTTGGAGAAACTGGTGTGTTCCGAAAGGAAGCGAACAATTTCCATATCGGGATTAATCTCCTTTTCAATCTTACGGTAGAACTTGAAGAAGTACTGATCATTATAAAGGATCGCCGTGTTCGTCGAGTCTGCTTTAAGTATTTTGGATTCTACGGTTGATGCTTTAATTCTGGAAAAGACACTGGAATTAAATTCAAGCACACCATCCGGGTCCTTGAATCTCAATTCCTTTTCCATTGCTGAAAAAAGAAAGTCGCGGAACTGACGGTCATAGCTGCTGTCCAAAATAAACCCGCTCTTGCCCTGTATCTCGGCCCTGCATACCACACTTTGCGAAGTGTACTCAATTCGTTCCAACAAAGCCTCTGAAGGCACGAAGGTCATGGGCAGGAAGTAGAATTCCGGCAAGCGCTGGACATAATGTACCTCAATAAGGGAGAGGTAATGGGTCACCCCTTCAACTTTCAGTGGTATGACTTTATGAATACTGATCTTCGAAATTACTTTTGCCTTACCTCCAAACCATCTGCACTTTTTCATGAAAGGCTGTAGGATCTTTCGTTCCAGAACCCTCACCTCATCAAAATTGTTAAATGCCTTTTCCCAGGAAACGCTTGCCCTGAAAAGCGGAAGTTCCGAAGCACTGCCATGCTGCTCCTTCTTATCCTGATCATCAACCTGAAACCAGAAGTAGCCGTAGGGGCCGATCGTGATACTGTACTCACCTTCTGCAACACTGAAAAATCTGTTTTGACTGAAAGCTTCCGTAATATCACATTCCTTAAAGGCCGCAAAATCAAACGTAGCTGCCTGCGAAAATTGAGATAGATTAACCACCACAATTACCCGCTGGGGCCCTATGCTGCGGACAAAACACAGAACCTTTGCATTGCTGCTTTCAATAAATACAAGGTCACCGCGTCCAAAAACCTGAAGTCGCTTCCGCATGGAGATGACATTCTTGACCCACCAGATGAGAGAAGTGGGATTCTCCTCCTGTGTGGCCACATTGACAGACTCGTGTCGATAACCAGGATCCGATACTACAGGGAGATATAGCTTCTGTGGATTGGCCATTGAGAATCCTGCGTTCAAATTCATGTTCCACTGCATCGGTGTCCGGATGCCATGACGATCTCCCAGGTAAATATTGTCCCCCATGCCTATCTCATCGCCATAATATATAACAGGTGATCCCGGGAGTGAAAAAAGCAGGGTATAGAGCAATTCGATTTTACGCCGGTCATTATTGAGCAATGGGGCAAGCCTGCGGCGTATGCCGATATTATGTTTGGTCTGCGGATCTTTTGCGTAGGCTTTGAACAGGTAGTCTTTCTCTTCCTCGGTCACCATTTCCAGGCCCAGTTCGTCATGATTCCTGAGAAAGAGCGCCCACTGGCTGTTGGGTGGAGTCTCCGGAGTTTGCTCAATGATGTCAATAATCGGGTAGCTGTCTTCTGTCCTCAGCGCCATAAACAACCGGGGCATGAGTGGATAGTTGAAGCTCATGTGACATTCTTCCCCATTGCCAAAATAGGTGGCTGCATCTTCGGGCCAGAGATTTGCTTCGGCCAGCAGGATTCTGTCTTTATACTCTTTATCAATATGGCTTCTTAGTTTCTTCAGAAACTCATGGGTCTGTGGAAGATTCTCGCAATTTGTACCCTCCTCTTCAAAGAGAAAAGGTACGGACGGCAGGCGGAAACCGTCCACACCAAGTTTCAGCCAGAAGTCTGCAACTTTGATAATTTCGAGCTGGACATCATGGCTCTCATAGTTCAGTTCGGGCTGGTGTCGGTAAAAGCGGTGCCAATAGTAAGCCTTCGCTTCCGTATCCCAGGTCCAGTTGGAAGTCTCTTCCGAGAACATGATCCTTGCCTCCTTGAATTTGTCAGGCGTATCGCTCCACACATAATAATCCTTGTAGCGCGAACCGGATCGTGCTTTTCTCGATTTCTGAAACCAGGAGTGTTGATCGGAGGTGTGATTGAGGATCAACTCAGTTATCACCCTGATGCCCCTGCGGTGGGCTTCCTTGAGGAAGGCCTTGAAATCAGCAAGGGTTCCATAGTCCGGATGGATATCGCAATACTCAGCAATGTCGTATCCGTCATCCTTTAAAGGTGAAGGATAAAATGGAAGCAGCCATATGGCCGTTATTCCAAGGTCTTCCAGGTAATCCAGCTTCTGTATCAGTCCCTGAAAGTCTCCAATCCCATCTCCATTGCTGTCATAAAAGGCACGGACACTCAGTTCGTAAAAAACTGCATCCTTAAACCACAACGCATCGCTTTTCGTGTTCGCTGCCATTTACATTAAAGATTCATGTACATCAACTCTGAAAAGATGGAAGGGCATCTTGTTAGGCTCCAGTTCCACAAAACTCCAGTCCTGCGTCCAGGTAAACGTCTCTTCAGTCATCAGGTCAACAAGCTTGAGGTTAATGTTCCCTTTAATCTTCAACCGCGTTTTCGGAATCTCAACATAGCCCGACTGCTTCGTATGCTGATCCAGATTCACTACCATGAGAATGATGTTGGATAAATCATCGGTTGCCTTCAGATAGGCCATCAGATTTGGGTTCTCAATATTGCAGAATTCTATGTTCCATGTCGACTGAAGCGCTGCGTTCTCCTTGCGCGCCTTATTCAACAAAGTAATAATGTCAGTCATGCGATTGGTTCGCCGCCAGTCGTAATGCTTCAGTTCAAATTTTTCAGAGTTGAAATATTCTTCCTTACCGTCGATTGGCTGGTTGTCACAGAATTCATAGGCTGGACCGTAAATCCCATAGCTTGCAGACAATGTGGCGGCAAGGGCAATTCTTATTATGAAAATATTCTCTCCCTGATACTGCAACTGCCACGGAAGGATGTCTGGTGTATTTGGCCAGAAGTTGGGCCGGAAGTAGTTTCTTGACGGCCCGCTCACCAACTCCTCTATGTATTCCGTGAGCTCCTGCTTGCCTGTTCGCCAGGTGAAATAAGTGTAGGATTGGGTAAAACCGACCTTTGCAAGAGATGCCATAATCTTCGGCCGGGTAAAAGCCTCGGACAAGAATATGATATCGCTGTACTTCTTGTTGACCTCTTCGATTAGCCACTTCCAGAATGGAATCGGTTTGGTGTGAGGATTGTCAACCCTGAAAATCTTTACGCCCGCTTCGATCCAGAAGAAGACAACCGATCTCAGCTCTTCCCAAAGCTCCTTCCAGTTCGTGGTCTCGAAATTGAAAGGATATATATCCTGGTATTTCTTCGGGGGATTTTCTGCGTATTGAATGGATCCATCAGGACGCTGGCGGAACCATTCAGGATGCTCTTTTACATAGGGGTGATCCGGGGCACACTGATATGCCAGATCCAGGGCAATATCAATATGGTATTTTCGGGCCTCCTCGATCAGTTTCTTGTAGTCTTCGATGGTTCCAAGTTCAGGATGGACTGATTTGTGTCCGCCTTCATCACTCCCTATGGCCCATGGCGACCCAGGTTCACCATGAAGTGCATTCACATTATTGTTCTTTCCCTTGCGGTTTAGTTTTCCAATCGGGTGTATGGGAGGCAGGTACAAAACATCAAAGTTCATGGCGGCTATCCTAGGCAGCAGCCGAATGGTATCCCGGAAGGTGCCGTGACGCCCATACTCCAATGCGCTGGAACGGGGAAACAGTTCGTACCAGGTACTGTATAACGCCTTCTTATGTTCAACCCTGACCTCAAATTCCTGAGGGTACTGGTTGACAAATTGTCGCAGCGGACGTTGATGGATCAACTTCTCAAAGTCAGCACTTCTTACCATTTCTATTGACTTGTCATAGAATCTGGAATTCTCGAATTGATCCGCCATGGTCAACAGCGTGCTATCTTCATTCGCCACGTCTCTGAGAAATGCTGCGCCTTCCATTAGTTCGACCTTGAGGTTCAGCCCGGCAGCAGCTTTTTTCTTGAACCCGTCATACCACGTTTCAAAGTGATCTATCCATGCTCTTACAGTAAAAAAGTATTGCCCCTTCTGGTCTACCGTAAATGAGCCTGTCCAATCGTCATTCACCAGGTGAACCAACTCCACAATCTTCCAAGATCCCTGTGCACCAAACTTATACAGAAGCTCTGCTCGAATATGATCGTGCCCATCGCCAAAAATATTGGCAGACACAGCCACATTCTCCCCAATGGTGCGTTTGGATGGATATAAGCCTCCATCGACCTGCGGTTGGACGTTTTCAATAATTACTCGCTGTTGGCCGCTCATTCAGTTCAATTCGGGTTATTGCTTATTAAGGACAAGGCTGGTATTGGCTGGAATTCTGAGTTCAGCGCCCGCCAGACTGGCATTTCCATTGGAATCAAAATCGATCTTTTGAAACGGCGCCCAATCTCCCTCCATCCTTGCCGTCACCTCCACATCGGATATGTTGTGTACGACCAGCACAGAGTTACCCTGGTAGGTACGGATAAAACTCACAAGTTCCCGGTATTTCGGAGCGATTGAAACGATGTCTCCATAAGTGAGGATCTCATTTCCATTACGGTAACTTAACCACTTGCGGTAAAATTGATAGAGCGCCGTTGGATCGTCCTTCTGCCGTGAATATGGTGCGACCTTGGCATCCGTAGTGAACTCGGCCTTCATCCAGTGGGTTTGCATGGGGTCCTTGCTGTCGTCATCCCACAAAAAGGGCTCGCGGATGTATATGTCAGGCCCAAGAATCGTCTCATAATTCATGGACTTGTCTCCCAGCATGCCGATTTCTTCACCATAATAGATATAAGGTGTACCCGGCATTGTCATTAGGATACCGGTTGCCATTCTGGACTTCATCTGGTTGCCCTTCAGTTCCGTGAGCATACGAGGCTGGTCATGATTTCTGACAAAAGTGGCATCGAGGTATTGTGGCGTGATCGACTTATAGACATCCACTGTCTGCTTATACTGGTCCACCAGTGAAACGGTATCAAAACCCGTCTTTACATCAGTCATAATTGAGCCGCCAAGATCGAAATTAAACAATGATGGGAGTCCCTTGAGATAGGGAGCAACTTCCCTGGCAGGAGCCCAGACTTCACCGACTAGATAAACGTCCGGTTTTATTTTCTCCATTTCCTGGCGAAACCACACCCAGTAAGCGTGATTGTCTTCTGTTCTGTCTTCCGGAAAGATGTGCCGTGCGGCATCTAACCTGAACCCGTCCACCCCGAGGTCATTCAGCCAGAATTTCGCTATGTCTACTATCTCCTCCTTTACTTTGGGATTATCCATGTTAAGGTCCGGGCACAGTCCGTTAAAATATCCGTAGTACTGCTCACCCAGTGTATCTCCATTTACCGGATGCCATTTCCTCAGGTTGTATGAGTCTTCAGAAATATGCTGTTTGTATAATTTTCCTTTTATGCTGTCCATCTTCGCCCATACGTAGTAATCTCTGTAGGGATTATCCTTCCCTTTGCTCGCTTCAAGAAACCATGGATGTTTGTTGCCGGTGTGGTTGATGACGAAGTCGGTAATCACCCGGATGTTCCGTTGATGTGCCTGCCTTACAAATTCTCTGAAATCATCCAGGCTACCATATTCGGGATCAATATTCCTGTAATCTATAACATGGTACTTATGGTACGTGTCAGACGGCATGACTGGCATCAGCCACAAACCGCCGATGCCAAGGTCTTTGAAATAGTCAAGTTTTGCCGTGAGTCCTTTGAAATCGCCGATTCCGTCTCCATTACCGTCAGCAAATGATCTTACAAAAACTTCGTAATTAACTCCATAAGGCCAGCGCACAGACCTGGTCTCATTTCCTCCGCACGACGAAAGTGCTGTCAGCAGGACAATCAGAAATCCAATCTTCTTCAAGGCTATCTTTATTTGATTTTGAGAATAAATGACGTAAAGGGAGGAATATCCAATTCAAAACTGTAATCCTTCGAAAGGCCTATATCCAGGCCGCTTCTGAGGAGATCCCGCCCGACATAGTCCTCATTGCTCTGAAGCCCCAGTGTCTTCACCGCTTCTGGAGGCAAAACTATTTTGGCATGCTCAATTTTTGTATTGAAGCCAGCAATCACAATAAGGCGTTCATCAGCCGATGCCCTGACAAACGCTACGATTTGTGGAGAACAATTATGGGCTGCAACATTATAAGCTGTCAGATCTGCATAGGAGCCCTTGGAGATGGCTTCATTTTCCCCTGCAAGCTTCAAGAGGTCGCCATAATACTGCCGCAACTGTCTCTGATCGTCACTGAGTCCGGATCCATCATACTTCTTCGCATTCACCCATTTCTGGAATTCCGGAACTCCCCAATAATCATAGATGGTGGTCCTTCCATCATCTCCCTGGTATCCTTCAGCACCTTTTCCCGGTTCACCCACTTCCTGACCAAAATAAATCATGGCCGGTCCGGCATCAATAAGGGTACTCACTACCATCGCCGGTAGCGCTTTCCATGGATCGCCTGCAAATTGTGCAGATGCGATTCTCTGCTCATCGTGATTCTCAAGAAAGTGGACCAGGTGTGACTGAATGTCGGACCATGACTTCCTGATTCTGGGTATCGATGGAGAACCCACCTTACCGTTGACCATCAGTCTCAAGGTGTCATACAATTGGACTTTGTCATAGAGATAGTCGAAATGCCCGGCGTCGAGATAGGAACGATACAATGAGGGAACATAAATCTCAGCGATAAAGATAAGATCCGGCTGGATGGCCTTGATTTGCGGGATCACCCATTCCCAGAATTCGACAGGAACCATTTGAACCATATCACAGCGGAAACCATCTACCTTCTTACCCGCCCAGAAGGCAAGTATATCCTTCATCTTGATCCAAGTGTCGGGTATGGGCTCAAAGGATTTTTCTCCTCCATGAACATAATCCACTCCGTAATTCAGTTTGACGGTCTCATACCAATCCCCAGCAGATGGTGAGGGTTGAAATACATCGTTGCCGGTTGCCTTCGCCGGACTTTCATCAAACTTGCCGTCGAAACGGTCTGCATCAATACCTTTCAGCCATGTACTGTTCCTTGGGACCTCGAATGCTTTTCCGGGGATGTAGTAGAAATTATTTGCAGCACTGAAGGCTGCAGTTCGATCATCTTTTTCACCCAGATCGGAAACGCCTTCCGGTTTCGCATCAGAATGGTAAGCCCTGGCAACATGGTTGGGTACAAAATCAATAATGACCTTCATGCCGGCTTCATGAGTTCTGCTCACGAGCCGCTCGAACTCCATCATCCTGTTGCGCACATCCACGGCCAGATCAGGATCTATATCATAATAATCTTTGATGGCATAGGGTGATCCTGCTCTGCCCTTAACAACATCTGCATCATCCTTGGCAATTCCATAGGAAGAATAATCTGTGAGCTGTGCATGTTCTATAATACCCGTGTACCAAACATGGGTCACCCCCATTCCCCGGATTCCCTTCAAAGCAGAAACATCTATATCTTCCATTTTTCCTGTACCATTTTCGGCAATGGTGCCGAAAGGCTTGTTCAGGTCAACGGTATTTCCGAAGAGCCGCGTCATCAATTGATATATAACCAACTTGTTGCCCCGGACTGCAGGTTCAGGTAGGGGCGGGATTTTCTCTCGTGGCGGAGAACAGGCGGTCAGTATCGCCAATGCCAAAGGAACAATGGGAATAAGCTTATTCATAGGTGGTTGAAGCTACAAGATAGATTACAGCATCCCGAAGTACAACGGGCTGAGCCTAAGAAAACGAAGTAATAAGTGCAATCGTTTGATGCACCTTATATGATTGCATGACGGCCGGGGATATTCAGAATATGGCACCGGCAATGGTGCCCGTCATCATGGTTGCCAGCGAGGCGGCAATCATGGCGCGAAGACCCAAACGAGCCAAATCACCTTGACGGGCCGGCGCCATTCCTCCGATGCCCCCTATTTGTATCGCTATGGAACTGAAGTTGGCAAACCCACAAAGTGCATACGTCGCAATCCGGATGGACTTGTCGCTCAGAATGCCTGCTGTCTTCATCTGGGCCAAATCAAGATAGGCGATGAATTCATTGATCACCATTTTCTGACCCAGTAGACTGCCTACCTGGAGAGACTCGTTCCAGTCTACACCAATAAGAAATGCAAATATTCTGAATACTTGTCCCAAAATGTATTGCAGGGAGAAGCCCTCATAAGTGCCGCCGGTGCTGGTTTTGACAAAATCGTTAAGCCCCGTCCATGAACCGAAAAAGTCAACAAGAATCCAGTTGACCGCATAAATGACTGCAATAAATGCCAGGAGCATGGCCCCGATATTCAACGCGAGTTTCATCCCGTCGGATGCACCGTTCGCCAGCGCATCGATAACACTCGTTCCGATTTGATCTTTGTTTACCTGAAGGCTGCTGTCAATCTTTTCTCTCTCTGTTTCCGGGTAGAATAACTTGGAGAGCACAATGGCTGCCGGTGCGTTCATAATGGAGGCACTGAGAAGATAGGTGGCATATTTGGACTGTTGTGCCGGATCTCCGCCACCAAGAAATGACACATAGGCCGCGAGGACACTTCCGGCAAGCGTTGCCATCCCCCCCACCATTACACAATGGAGTTCTGACTGTGTCATCTTGTTAATGAACGGACGTATAAGCAACGGTGCTTCTGTCTGTCCCATGAAAATATTGGCGGAGGCGGAGAGACTTTCGGATCCTGAGAGCCGCATGGTACGCGCCATTATCCAGGCAAACACCCATACGATCTTCTGGAGTACACCGAGGTAATACAATCCGGTTGTAATCGCCGAAAAGAAAATTACCGTAGGCAAAGCCTGGAATGCAAAGAGAAAGCCGAGGTTATGCCTGACATCAGGGGCACCTTCGCTGTTGCGTGAAAGGTCGCCATACAGAAACGAAGCTCCTTTCTGTGCGAAACTCAGGAACTTGACAAACTTCTCGCTCAACCAGACGAACGCATGTTGAGCCACTTCGACTTTACCGATCAGGAGTCCAAAAATGATCTGAAGTGACACACCGATAATAACCAGCCTCCAGTCAATTGCCTTTCTGTTCGCAGAAAATGCGTATGCAACGGAGATGATAAACAGCAGTCCGATGAGACCCCTCAGGTAATCCATAGGACAGCAATATAGGTAACGGGGAATTTAAAACCTTAGAGGAAGCAGTTCAATTACGCTTGCCGAGCTCGTCTCTTATCTTGGCAGCCCGCTCATAATCCTCCTTATCGATAGCCTCTTTGAGCAGCTCATTGAGTTTGTCAACGGTATAGTTCTTAAAGTCGTCTCCTTTTTTGGATGAAGGCTCTTTCTTGACCTTTACTTTTGATTCCGCCTTGGGTTCTGCCCGTTCTTTTTCCTCCTCCTCTTCCTCATCGGTAAGCACAATCCCAGCTTCCGCAAGAATGTTCTCATAAGTGAAAATGGGTGCGTCAAACCGGAGACCTACAGCGATGGCATCAGAAGGTCGGGCATCGATCTCCGATTTCTTCAACCCATCGGTGCACACAATCTTCGCAAAGAAAACTCCCTCTTTCAGATCTGAAATTACAATCTCATCCACATGGAAATGAAATGCATTGGCAAAAGACTTGAAAAGGTCGTGGGTCATAGGACGGTTGGGCACAATCTTTTCTATTTCAATGGCAATAGCCTGGGCTTCAAACATGCCAATAATTATCGGCAACCTCCGGTTTCCTTCCGACTCGCCCAGAACCAATGCAAAAGAGCCGGTCTGCGACTGACTTGAGGACAAGCCAAGAATTTCAAGCTTTATCTTTTTCGCTTCCACAACTGAACGCAATTACGATATTAGAAAATTAGCACCATCCCTGCGCCACCGATATGCAATTTATTTAGCCGCCTTTATCGCTGCGGTCAGCCTTGGCACCACATCAAATGCATCGCCTACTATTCCATAGTCGGCCGCCTTGAAGAAAGGCGCCTCTGCATCCTTGTTGATAACAACGATGCATTTGGACGAGTTCACGCCAGCCAGGTGCTGAATCGCACCTGAAATACCAACTGCAATATATAACTGAGGTGCCACCTTCACGCCCGTCTGTCCTACATGCTCGTGATGAGGCCTCCAACCCATGTCGGATACCGGCTTGCTGCATCCTGTTGCAGCATGCAATGACCTGGCCAATTCTTCCAATATTCCCCAATGCTCAGGTCCCTTCATGCCACGTCCGCCCGAGACGACGATATTGGCTTCCGGAAGCAATACCTCTCCTGTCGCCTTCTCCGTACTCAGTATGGTGGTATTAAAATCACTCTCTTTCAGTGCAGGTTTGAAGTCTTGCACGGAGGCAATACCTCCCATTTCTTTAAGAGTGACTGCATTCTTCCGAATGGCTATCACCTTCTTAGGTGATGCTAAATCCACTGTGGCGAAAGCTTTACCGGTATAAATGCTCTTCCTGAGTTTGAAGCCCGAAGAAGTATCCGGCAGATCCACAACATTGCACACAAAACCTGCTCCAGTCTTTACAGCTACCTTGGCTGCTGCAGGTACTCCAATTGACGAGGTGGCAAGTACCAAACAGTCGCAGTTCTCCTGCGCAAATGCCTGCTCAAGCACAGAAGCATAAGCCCCAATTATGGGATGATCCAACCGTGCATCGGATGCATGCAATACCTTTCCAGCTCCAAACTTTCCCAAACCAGCCAGTTCGTCTTTGGACACCGTGCCAAGTGCGATAGCCGTGACTGGCCCGCCTATCGCATGCGCGTAGGCAATGGCTTCTAATGAGGTCTTCTTTATTTTCCCTTCGGCACTTTCCGCCAAAACCAATGATTTCATATCTGATCAATAATGAATTATAGAACTTTAGCCTCTGTTTTCAAGAGTTGCACCAACTGTTCCACGTCGTCCGCCGGAATCATTTTTACTGCACCCTTTGGCGGAGGCAGATCATACCGAATGTGAGTGACTGCCTTTTCCACTGCCTTGGGCTCCACCACCTTCAGTGGTTTGGTCCTTGCACTCATAATACCTCTCATGTTGGGGATCTTCCATTCAGCAATGGGTTCCTGGCAGCCTGCAACGATGGGAAGTTTAGCTTCCACATATTCTTTTCCCCCTTCTATCTCCCGTGCCATCTTGACCATATCTCCTTCGATGTCCAGTTTCATAACCGGAGAAACAGATGGTATTCCCAGCATCTCTCCCACCATCGCATGGACAACACCACTGTTATAGTCTATGGATTCCCTGCCCATGAGAACAAGATCATAGCCTTTGGCATACTCAGCGATCTGAACTGCAACAAAAAATGAATCAACCGGATCTGCATTAATCCGGATCGCATCATCGGCACCGATGGCCAAGGCTTTTCTCAAAGTAGGTTCCGTCTCAACCATGCCAACGTTTATGACCGTAACAGACGCACCGGAAGACTCTTTCAACTCCACCGCACGCGCCAGGGCATAGTCGTCATAGGGGCCAATGATATATTGAACTCCCGAAGTATCGAACTTCGTATTATTGTCAATGAAATTAATGCGTGATGTGGTGTCAGGAACGTGAGAAATGCATACTAAAATTTTCATAATCAAATCTTTACACAAAAAGCCTTTTTGGCTCCGGCAAGATAGTAAAACCAGCGCTTTCTCAGTTAGTTTAGCGCGAAGATCCTCCTCATGAACAGACTGGAACAATTGCAACAACTTGAAAAGGAAGATCCTCAAGATCCCTTCATCCGCTATGCACTGGCGCTGGAATATCTCAAGTCAGACCGGCGGTCTTCAGAGGCGGCATTCAAGGAGCTTATTCATCAACACCCGGAATATCTGCCCTCCTACTATCCGGCAGCCCACCTCATGATTGATCTGGAACAGCCGGCGGTGGCCGAGCAATATTTCTTAAAGGGCATGGAAGTGGCCAAGGCCCAGAATGACTTCAAAACTTACCGTGAACTTATGAGCGCGTATGAGTCCTGGAAGGAAGGGATAGTATGATTACGGTTTGCCGAATGCCTGCCCAAAAAAATCACCTTTGTTCCAGGCAGGACGCTCAGTTTCGTTTGCGAGCTGCCAGCCGATCAGGAAATTTAGCTTAACATAGGTCACCGCTGCGTCAAAATCAAAAGCATCTTCCCTGTATTCATCCGATGGTTGATGATAATGGGCGGCCGTCCATTCATCGATCTTCTTCCTGAGGTCAAGCTGAGGGTCGTTGGTCTTAAGTCCATATTTAATATGCAGAGCTGGAATCCCCCTTCGAATGAAACTGTATTGGTCACTTCGCACAAAACGCACCTGCTCAGGCATATGATCTTCCATCACATCCAGTTTAAGGTATTCTGCCGCATTCCTGACCTCCTTCATTAGTGTGGAATGCTTTGCACCAAGCGGTTCAATGGACAACAAAGGCGCAATAAGCGTTGGCATGTCAGTGTTGATGTCAGCTATAATGTTCTCAGCAGGTACTGTCGGATGTGTTGCGAAGTATCCGGAACCCAGCAGACCCTTCTCTTCCGAAGTAACGAAGACGATAAGGACTGACCTCCTGAGTTTTGCCCTGGTGTAGAGTTTAGCGATTTCAAGCAGACAGGCGGTCCCGGAAGCATTGTCATGTGCTCCGTTGTAGATAGAATCCCCTTTCACAGGCACGCCAACACCAACATGATCAATATGTGCTGTATGGACAACATACTCCTTACTCAGTGCCGGGTCGGTGCCGGGGATCACGCCAATAATATTCTCACTCTGAATCTCCTCCCAGTGAGATGTAAATCCAAACCTGATTTTCGTCGTGTTTTCTTTTCCCTGTATGGCCGATTGATAATAGGAAGATTTAAGATATCCAAGGAAGCTAAGAGCAGGGTAAAGATTCAGACGCGTTGAGAAAGGTGATCCGTCAGGCAGCACAAAACCCGTTACGCCATCAGCCATTGACTTGCCCATGGCTTTCATTCTGCTGACTTCGCTGGTGCCTATCAGGATGATGATGCCCGCCGCACCCGCTTTGGCCGCCGCTTCGCATTTGGTCAGCGCCAAATTGAAATGTGCCCTCTCGCTTGCTGGAAATTCTTCCGGTGTGCCATCTCTCACCACCACAATCTTTCCTTTTACAGTCACGCTTTGATAATCGTTGTGCATTAAGTGTGGAGCTACGATACCATAACCTGCATATACGAGCTCCCCCTCCCCGGCGGCAGTCCGGTTCCTGATGTCTGAAGCCACGACAAAATCCCGGCCATATTTGAGATTTGTTTCAACCCCATCTTGTACCACAACGAGACGGACGCTGGTGGTGTCCACATTTGTCTTTCTCAATTTTACTTCCTGGATGTATCCAACTTCTCCGGCAGGTGTCACACCTAATTTCTTCAGCTCACTGGTTACAAAATCAACCGCCATTTGGTAGCCTTCAGTTCCGGGCAGCCTGCCTTTCAGTTTGTCATCCGCAAGAAATTTGATTCGTTCCTTAATCTGGTTCTTGTCTGCCCCGTTGAGAACAGGTTCCATTTTCTTTGGATCAAGCCGCATCTGGGCATGGGCCTGCATGACAATGGCTGAACATGTGATCAGAATAAGTATAAGGCAAGACATCAGCCTCTTAATGGAATTCCTCATCATAATTGAAATACGATCTTCCCGACTTTATTTGGCAGTACAATATCACCAAATGAAACCGCGAGTCTGGAAACAGGCCTTATGGAATCAATAATTGGCCGGATCTGATGCTTGCCGGTATAGGCGAGCATTTCACTGAATTCATGATCACTTCCCATTGTAGTACCCTGAAGCGTAAGTTGATTCCAGAACATCCGGTACAAGTCAATTTTAGAGGGGAGCCCGTTGGTCGCTCCATAGAACACAATCTTTCCGTTAGGCTTCAATACCTTGATAAAACTGTTGATCTGGTCTCCTCCCGCACTGTCGATAACAAGATTGAACCCTCCACGGGTCTTCCATAGGTCACTGTAATTGGCTTCCTTCTTGTAATTGTAGGCGCCTTTCGCCCCCATCTTGAGCGCACGATTGATTTTATCATCGCTTCCGGAAGTAACATATACATTGGCCCCCGCAGCCTGCGCGAACAGAAATGCAAATTGCGCAACTCCTCCGCCAAAGCCTGAGATCAGCACGTTGTCACCCGCCTTCAGTCCTCCCATTCGGAACAATGCCCGAAAGGCTGTGAGGCCCCCCAATGGCAGTGCAGCGGCCTGGAGTGCGTCAAGGTGAAAAGGAATAGGGTGCAGACGATCAGCATCAACAAGGCAATACTCCGCAAACGTACCGTTTACAGGCATGCCCAGTATCGAATAGTTCTTGGACTGCACATCCGGATCCGGTCCCCAGTTAATATTTGGATTTATAACCACATCCTTGCCCACCCAGCCTTTATCCTGCTCATCAGCAACTTCTTCCACGATACCAGCGCCGTCTGAACCCAGTATTCCGCCATACCGGATGTTGGGATATTTACCCTCCCGGATCCAGTCATCACGCCGGTTGAGCGAAACCGCCTTCATTTTCACCAGCACTTTTCCTGCGGTCAACTGGGGCTTCGGAACCTCTGTCCATTCAATTGCGCCAGGGCCATTCAACACCAATGCCTTCATATCAGATTCATTCTCTCCTCAAATTCAATCTAAGTCATTTTATGTGTACTGGCATGCGAGGCTCACGATTTTTTATCCTGTGGAAGGGTGAAGTAAAAACTGGTCCCGCTGCCAGGTGTACTTTCAACATACATCCGGCCACCGTGTCGTTCAATAAGATCCTTACAAAGAATTAGTCCGAGTCCCTGCCCTTGATAATCCAATTCAGAACCTCCTGACCTTCTGAACATGCCTTCGAGCTCTTCCTTTCCAATCCCTTTGCCGGTATCCCTCACACCCAACGTGGTCAGTCCATCTTTCTGACCAGCAAAAAATGTAATTGAACCTCCAGATCCCACAAATCGCAGCGCATTGGTTATAAGCTGGTTAAAGATAATTTCAAGCATCTGACGGTCTGCATAAACGGTCAGTGCCTCGGGAGTGAAGAATTCAACATGGATACCCATGGCATGAAATTGTGCTTCATAGGTCTTCAGGCGCTCGTCCAGGAATGACTTGTAATCAAACGCCTGAGGATGAAACGACATAGCCCCAGACTGAAGCGAAACCCATTGCAGCAGTTGACTAATCGATGACTTCAGGCGCAGTACGTCAGAAGATTCAGTTTCATTGGCCGCCCGCTTGCCCAGTTCATCAAGCCGGGGCATGATCAGGTGAATGTCCTGTGAGAGGATTACAAACAACCGCTCCTTGAAATCCTCAAACTGAGTAACTTTTGTCCTCCATAATTCCGACTCAAGCCTGGACTGCCTTTGCCCCCGCAGCAAATAGAGAACGACACTTGAAACTAAAACCACGGCAGCGATCAATGAGATAAGATATATCCTGAAACCCCTCTCGCTTGAGACCTGGATTTGTCTGATCTCCTCTTCATACTTGATTGCAGAAACTCTTGCAGCTTCTTCCAGCCTGGAAATTTCCATTTTGGCAGAATCACTCAACTTTTTGTAATTGATCTTGTTAAGCGAGTCACGAAAAGTCACATAGGATTGATAAAAGTGCACACTGCGCGCATGATCTTTCATTCCTGCAAGAACTTCCAACTTCATCCGATAGGCGCTCAGTATGCTGTCAGCATTACC
This sequence comes from Cyclobacteriaceae bacterium, assembly GCA_039810905.1. GTDB lineage: Bacteria > Bacteroidota > Bacteroidia > Cytophagales > Cyclobacteriaceae > ELB16-189. Next base: position 38,301 of record JBDHXU010000020.1, read on the forward strand.
CAGCCGTGACGCGTCGATCAAAAGGGAATCACAAAATGGCAACGCCAGGTCCCAATGCTCCTGCTCCTTCAAAATGGAAGCCTCATGCCAGTGACGGGCATATACATTATCGGCCGACTGACTGAAAACCATTTTAGGGAAGGTGAACTCGAAAAACAGCAGCAACAGGGCTGTCAACGGCCGTAAACCTGAATCAATTTTAGAAAGGCATGTCCTCGTCATTCTGCGGGGGTGTCGGCTCATCCCTGAACGTATTCAGGCGGCTCTCTCTGGTGACACTTCCAAAGGAAGATTCGCCAGCGACCGGACCGTCAAAGTCCACAAATTTCGTGTACTTACCCACAAACTTCAACTTTACCGTATCCAGTGAGCCATTTCGGTGTTTAGCCACTATCACTTCCGCCATACCCTGGGTGGGCATGCCCTCCTCATCCACAGTAATCTTATAGTACTCAGGTCTGTACAGGAACATCACAATGTCTGCATCCTGCTCAATGGAACCTGATTCCCTGAGGTCAGACAACTGAGGCCTCTTGTCTCCGCCTCTGGTTTCAACGCCACGACTTAATTGAGACAAGGCAATAACAGGCACGTCCAGCTCCTTGGCTATTCCCTTCAAGGCCCTTGAAATGGAAGCAATTTCCTGTTCGCGATTCCCCATGGTATCACCTTTCATAAGCTGGAGATAGTCGATCACAATAAGCTGAATATTATGCTCCGCCTTGAGTCTGCGGCACTTGGCTCTCAGTTCCAGGATGGACAAGGCAGGTGTATCATCGATGAAAATAGGAGCCGCAGACAGCCTGTTGGTCTTGTGAACCAACTGCTGCCATTCAAATTCCGCAAGGTTTCCCCGTTTGATCTTTTCGGATTCGAGTTCTGCCTCTGCTGAAATAAGGCGATTTACCAACTGAAGGGAGGCCATTTCAAGAGAGAAAATGGCCACTGGGAAATTGAAGTCCACCGCTGCATTCCGCAGTGCAGACACCACAAAGGCCGTTTTACCCATACCAGGCCTAGCCGCTATAATTACGAGGTCTGATTTTTGCCACCCGCTGAGAACCCGGTCCAAACGTGTAAAGCCACTGGGCACTCCCGTAAGTCCATCCTTGTGATTCTTTCTTTCCTGAAGTTCTTTTACAGCCCTGAACATCAGGGACTTCATGGTATCGTAGTTCTTGCGAAGGTTTGTATCTGAAATGGCAAAGATGGCCTGCTCGGTTTTGTCCAGGAGGTCGAATACATCCTGGGTATCCTCATAAGCGTCGTGCTGAACCTGCGAGGAAATCTGGATGAGCTCCCGCTTGATGGCCATTTCAATGATGATCCGGGCGTGGTACTCAATATTTGCCGCCGAACTAACCTTGGATGTCAACTCGGCTATATAATAGGCGCCACCCACCAGCTCCAGCTTGCCGTTTTTCCTTAGTTGAGCCACAACGGTCCGCATATCCACAGGCTCCGAGGTCTTGAACAAGTCTACAATGGCCTGGTAGATTTCCTTATGTTGCTCGGTGTAGAAATGTTCAGGTCGCAAGAACTCAACTACAGCAGTTAACGCGTTCTTTTCCAGCATCAAAGCACCCAACACTGCTTCTTCCAGATCAAGCGCCTGAGGCGGCAGCTTACCGAGGTTCTCCGTGATATCACGTGGAACCAATTTGGCAATTTTACCGCTGCCCTGCCTCAGTGACGTTGATCTTTGCTCCATACTTGTGGTTGTTGATGTATGTTTCTTTCTTAAGAAACAAACCTAAATATTAATGCCGTTGACTTGCCCACACCTGTACACAAACTACTAACAACTTTTGATGTGAATAAATTTTAAAGAGGGAACAAAAAGTGCATCGAATACATATCCGGATTTTGTAGCGATATAATATGCTAATAGTGAAGTCTTTTAAAGGACAAACTTTTTACTTTACTTGAAACCCCGATTGACCGAAAAGATTACGATGTACCGGCCTTCCAAAATCCATTTCATCGCAGTTGGCAGCAAAGTCATCCAGGACCTGGCCATCCACCTTGCGCTTGAGGGCAATCACGTTACCTGCTCCGATGAAGACATCAGCGGCGACTCGAGGTTCAGGCTGCAGCAACACCTTCTCCTCCCCGATCATAACGGCTGGTTCCCTGACCGGATCACCAAAGACACCGACCTCGTCATTGTAGGAACCCGTGCCCGTACAGATAATCCTGAAATCAAACGGGCACAGGAGCTGGGAAAGGCAATAAATTCGTTTCCGGAATACATCTATTCAAGATCAATAGACAAGCAACGGGTGGTGGTGACGGGCACCCAGGGCAGGACAATGATCACCAGCATGATCATTCATGTGCTTCACTTTCACAAACGAAAATTTGACTACGTAGTGGGTGTGCGGCCGCCTGGACTTGACGGAATGGTGAGACTGAGTGATGCTCCGCTTATCGTAATTGAAGGACATGATTCTCCTTCCTCTCCCCTGGATCCAACTCCGGTATTTCTCAAATACCATCACCACATTGGCGTAATCAGTGGTATAGACTGGAATCACTCCGACAAATCATTCTCAACCGAGGATGAATACATTCGTCAGTTTGAGCTTTTCGAGGAGGCTACTCCCAAGGGTGGAGTGTTGGTGTTCTCAGAACTGGATCCCCTGGTCACCGCTTTGTCCAACATGGAAAGGCCAGACGTGCTATTTGTGCCTTATAAAACACATGCAAGTGCGCACGAAGAAGGGCACGAGTACCTGGTTACAGGAAGCAAAGAGCGGCTAACTGTAAAAATCACCGGTAAACAGAATCTTCAATACATCAGTGCAGCCAAAGAGACACTCAAGAAAGTGGGGATTACATCGGAGATGTTCTATCAGGCTATGCCCACCTTTCAGGGTATCGGTGACTAGAAGAATCACTCCATGATGAATCTGAACCTTAAAATTCCGCTTTGCTTCTTTGATCTCGAAGCCACGGGTACGAATGTCACCCATGACCGTATTGTTGAGATAGCTGTGCTGAAGCTGATGCCCAATGGTGAGACCATTTCAAAAAGCCACCTGATCAATCCAACGATTCCCATTCCGGCAGAAGTAACCGCAATTCACGGCATAAAAGACGAGGATGTGAAGGACAAACCAACTTTTCGGGAGGTGGCCAAGGAATATGTCCGTTTTTTTGAAGGTGCCGACCTGAGCGGATTCAATATTCTGAAGTTCGACGTACCGCTGCTCGTTGAGGAGTTTCTCCGTGCCGGGGTAGAATTTGACTATTCACGGAAGAGGATCATTGATTCCCAGCGTATTTTTCACCTGATGGAAAAGAGGAATCTGGCAGCAGCATATCAGTTCTATTGCAACAAGGCACTCGAAAACTCCCATACTGCCGAAGCCGACACCCGGGCATCCATGGAAGTCCTCCTGGCACAGGTGTCGCGCTATGCCGACCAGGAAGTTACCGATGGCAACGGCGCCGCACTTGGGATCCTCAAGAATGACATCGATGTACTGAACAAACTCACCTCCTCCCGAATGGTGGACCTGGCCGGGAGGATGATCCTGAACGAAAAGGGGGAGGCAATTTTTAATTTCGGCAAACACAAGAACAAGGCCGTACTCGCTGTACTCAAGGATGAACCTGCCTATTATGACTGGATGATGAACGGGGACTTTTCCCTGGACACCAAAAGGCGCCTCACTGAGATCAAATTGAGCGTACTCAAAAACAAATAAGAATTTGGGTGACATTTCTCTATGCGGTCAATCTCAAATTCAACCGGCGCAAAACTGCTTGATCAATCCTAGATGACTGTACCTGTACCCAGACCGCAGTAGTCCATCTTTCAATAAGTAAATCCTGTCACTATGAAACCAGCAAACTGGAGTGTTATTGCTTTGATCACATTTTTTGCAACCTCGTGCGCAATCGTAAGACCTGGCGAGGTAGGTATTAAACAAAAGCTGGGGAAGATCAAGAACGATCACCTTACGCAAGGCGCCTATCTATTCAACCCGTTCACCGCCACTGTTAAGAAGATCACCATACGAACCGTTGAAGCCTTCAATGAACTGGACGTTCCTACGAAAGAAGGGCTTACAGTCAAGTCTGAAATTGCCCTCCTCTACCATGTCAAGCCTGAAGCCGCAAAGGATGTGTATACCCACTACGGCATGAACTACCAGGAAGTGATCGTGGAAAGCAACTTTCGCGCTGTGGTAAGACATATCTGCGGGATGTATTACGCAAAGGAGTTATTCGCAGTTGACCGCAAGAAAATTGAGAAGGAAATCCAGGACGAAATAGCGGCCAGCATTTGGGATAAAGGCTTTGTTACAGATGCCGTGCTTCTCAAAAGCATAACCATGCCGCCGCAAATCTTCCAGGCAGTGGAGAACAAACTGAAAGCCGAGCAGGAAGCATTGCAGATGGACTTCGTTATCAACAAGCAAAAGAAAGAAGCTGAACGCATGCAGATCGAGGCAGAAGCCATCCGCAACTACAATAAGACGGTATCGGAAAGTCTGAATGACCTGATGGTAAAGTGGAGCGGAGTCCAGGTGCTCAAGGAACTTGTTGGATCACCCAACTCCAAAATCATTGTTACAGATGGCAAATCACCTGTAATCCTCAATGACAAATAGGTGACCTAGACCTCTTTCCAGGTGTGGTCTGCAAGCAGCTGCACAGCAGCAACAAATGACTTGAATGGAATAGTCTTCCCCCACTCTTTGGGGCTCACCATGGACACCAGGTGGGTCCCATCCGTTTTCTCATACAAATAGTAGGTCTGCCCGATTACGGGATGAAATCCCAGCTGTGCATCATAGATGATGGCCGACAACTCCTTGCGTTTCTGTATCTCCTTTGCCTGGATGGCCAGCAATTCTATCTGCTGCCGTATTTGGGTGAGCTGCATGTTCGTCTGCTCTTCCATCGCACTGAGTGCGTGGTGACGAATCAC